>JAWOFK010000009.1:0-8162 GCA_046497565.1 Dehalococcoidia bacterium | reverse complement strand
TGTCTCTATGTATCCCCACAAAGCGAGCAATGATAGGAGCACTAGAATATGTAGGAACCAGAATGTTCTCCGGGAAAGCCTCTTTGGTCCTAACATGGTTCTATTCCTACGTTAAGAGTGGTGAGTATTCTGTCGGGGGATTGCTCGGGCAATATTGCGCGCAATTATAGATACCACAACTCACCTCGTTTGTATCCTGCGCCAGCGAACGAGGCATTGTTCATCTTTATGGCCCTCTACGTTTCTTGAGCCATGTTCACTGGATGTTCCCATTTGTGGCTGTATTATACCTATCACCTGGAGGTTCGTCAATCCGCCCAAAGGTGCAATCTCACTCTCAGGTGTACTCTGGCCCTCTGCCTCGTCGTCGTATTGCCCATGCAGTCGGTACCACTGAAGTCAGGACGAACAAGACTATGATAGCCGTCTTCTCAGCCGGAGAGGTGTTGATGACTACGGTGCTCATTACTACAGCGGGTATCAGCCCGGTCCTAACTATTGGCTTCAGGCTTGGATGCTCAGTTATGAACTCGGCTAGTGGTGGGCTGACCCTGTAACAGCAACAGTGCTGTAGCGTGGGGCTTGTCCTCGCCGCTACACCTATGGACCCAGTCAGTCCATATCCGGTGAATTCCTCATCATAGCACGGCGGTGATTCAGTAGGGACCCAGCCTCATCGGTGTCGAGTCGGGCGCACGACTGGTGTTGACATACATGTAGTACGACCCGGCGGGCGGATTCACGATGCCAGCGTCTTCCTTGAAGACCACTGTGACTGTGCCAGACGCTATATGCTGCGGCACAAGGAAGGCCACTTTTGTGCCGACAACCGTGACGTCAACTCCGAAAACGTCGTAACCATTGACGGCAATGTCGCCCGTCTGCCAATCAGTTTGCGGGACACTGGTGCCTTCGGGAAACCATATGGTGATGCTGTGGATTCCGGAGGTCAGACCGGCGTGGATATCAAACGTGATCGTATATTCCGCCGTCATCCCCTCACAATTGGGGACAACGGTGACATCTCCCGTGATCCCTTGCTCGTCATAGACAAACGTCACACCCCTCCCCTTAAGTTGAGGGATGTATACATCGACGGAGCCCCAACTCAGTGGATTTCCCCGCAGGTATATGATATCTCCTTGTCCGAGCCCCTCATTCTGCACCAAAGGGCTGACGTTGCTTATCTGGTTCAAGTCGAGCTGGAGGTACTCCAGGTCGGCGAGATTGCCCAGAAGCGCGATATTGTCTATTTGGTTATGCGAAAGTTCGAGGTATGTCAGGTTGATGCAGTGCTCCAGCCCGGTGAGGTCTGAGATGTTCCTTCCTGAAGCAGAAAAGGACGTGAGCCCCTGTAGGTCTGAGGGGTAGATGGGACGCTCGGGTATGCCGATGGCTTCCCTGATGGCTGTCTCCAGGCTGGGGTCGGTGAAAGTCACTGCCTCTCCTTGGCCAAAGTTGGCCGTGATGGAGCAGTCTCTGTTCACGGTGATGGTAGTTGTGGCAGCGTCGACGTTGGCAATGCCGTCCACATCTCCCGTCCAGTTGAGAAACTTGTAGCCTTCCTCGGCTTCCGCCACTATGCTAACCACTGTGCCAGCCTCATAGGTATAAGTCCCCTCGCCGGGAGACATCACCGAACCACCTTCTGTGCTGGATATGGTGAGATTGTACTGAACGGGGGGAGTGGGACTAGGAGTAAGATCAGCATCATCATCAGCAGCACAACCCGCCATCCCCGCAACCAGGGCCACCACAAGCAGAAAGGTGCTAAGCCTCTTCATCAATGTGAACCTCCAACTGCCATTGTATCACGGGCGAAGCAGTTGTCAATAGTATCCTGTGCGGTGTCCAGGATGCACTGTAGAGTAATGGGGTGGCGAAACAAGTTGAGGTACAACAGCCCAGGCGAATGTATGACTGCGGACGGCTATCCAGGGGGCGACGACCTGGTGATAGTTTGATAGACCTCCTGCTCACTCTTGTGTAGACGGCACAGCCCTCCTGCATCAAGGCAACATATGACGGGAGTGAATTGGCCTGTAGTTTGAAATAGCTGCCGCAGAACCAGGTATTCAAAGGTGCACCTCGAGATCCAGAATCTCTACGGATAACCGGAAGCGCGAAAGGGTCAATTATCCGTTGCAGCATGAATGGCTTCGCAATTCACATCTGGTCAGCCAGCACACGTTATTGTATTGATTCCAGTAAGTGTGATAACCTTGCTTATCAAAGATCGCTCGAGCGAGAACCGGAACATGGTTGGCCCACTCACGCGTCCCCGGCTGGCACTGGTGCGTTTGACACTCCTCCTGAAACGCCTGTTGCTGACTCTTGCCGTTTTAGGCTCCTTCTGTCTGTGCTTGTTTTTATTAGCATTGACATCGGCCTTGAGATGTTTGAGGCCAATGCCGCGGTATCGGTGGAAGAAATTGATAAAGTCAGCGGAAAAACTGGTCCACGAGCATGAAGTAGTGGCGAGCATTGTTTATCGTAAGTTCTTTGGGAGAATAACCAGCAAAGAAGTCCCACTCTGTGGCCTTAAACCCGGAGACAGGGTGATCCAAATTGGCGTCGGCTCGCTCCCGCAAACCGTTCTCTACCTGGCTGAATTGGGCGCTAGTGTCGAAGCCCTGGATAATGACCCGGGGGCGGTGGCTAATGCCTCCCGGCTATTAAGCAGGTTCAGCTATGATGGCAGGGTCTCGATCAGGCAAGCCGATGGCCTGGAGACAGACTGTAGCGCCGCCGATGCAGTGTGGGTCTCTTTTGTTGTTTATCCTAAGGACCAGATATTGAAGAGGGCCTTTGCTTCCCTGAAAGAAGGCGGCAGGCTAGTCTACCGCAATCCCATTGGTCTGCTTTCCCACATTATACCCGAACCCAGAGTAGAACCTGACAGCATTGCACCTTCCTTTCCTGTAAAGAAGGTCAGGTACTTTCCGGGAATGGAAACGATTGTTATCACAAAGACCCCTCTGTCTATTGAGCTCTAAGAGAGAATAGTGCTTAAGCTTCGTCCTGTCCTCCGGTCTGCCGGGCCCTACCCGGCGTCGCGCGGCGGCGCCTCCAATACCTGAGCCCTGATATAGCGGGCAGCAGAAGACTGTAGACAACCAGTGGTATCGGTTCTCCCATCAGCAAAGCTACCAGCCACAGAGGCACAAACATGATGAGCCCGGCCGCCGTTATCTTGCCGGTAAAGTAGAACACGCCGCTGGTCGCCGCCGTAATAAGCATGGCCCAGGGGATCAGGGCGAAGAACACCCCCACCGTTGTTGCCTGGCCTCCTCCGCCCCTGAAGCCGATGTAGATGGGCCAGCAATGACCCGCTACCACAGCCAGACCGGAAAGGAGGACCACGGGGTCCACAGGTTCCACCGGTTCCAGACCCAGGCTTCGAACCAGCCAGATTGCCAGCCAGATTGCCAGGTATCCTTTGCCTATATCAGCTGCGGAGACGGCCGCGCCGGCAGCACGCCCCAGGTGTCGGTCGGCATTGAGCGCCCCTACATGGCCGTCCCCGTAGTTCCTGATATCTATGCCCTTAAGCACCCGACCGGCAATATAAGCGGAAGGAATGGAGCCGAGCAGATAGCTAACTATGACGACAACAACCCGTAGGGCGATTTCCATGTTGCTTACTTCCTGCTTGCTGTCAGGTAAACTCTATACCCTTCTGAGTTCATATTCAAGCACTTCTCAAGGCCATCACCTCGTGGGCCTACCGGGAGGTTCTGACAGCGGCTTAACCTGTTGTTGCCAGGCGGACCATTGGATAGCCCAATATGCTGTGTGTTGTGACATGGAGTCGAACAGGCCGCCCGATTGTGAAGCGTCGAAGCCTGATCTAGCGAATCTCCCAGTAGTGCACCTCATTTTGCTGAATCTTACGCTGTATGAGACGACGCAGCCAATTAGCAACGATCTTCCTTGTTTGGGGAATAAGCATTGCAAAGCCGACCAGGTCTGTGACTAGACCGGGTGTAAGCAGCAGCAGGCCCCCGACGAGAATTAACGCCCCGTGCAGAAGCTCCTCACTTGGTATAACTCCACGGTCAATACTGCTACGGATTCTGGAAAACGTGGCAAGCCCCTGATGCCTGGCCAGGATGGCCCCGATGAGGCCCGTTGCCACTACGATGAGTATGGTATACATAACGCCTATCAGTGTTCCCAGGTAGATGAGTATGGCGAGTTCGACAAGCGGTGTAACAACGAATAAGAGAACGAGTTTGTATAGCATCCGACTGTGGTCTGCTTGCGCCTCCTGTACGCTTTAGACTTTCACTCCTTTCTTCACCTTACCATAACCTGTCTGAAGTCCCGCAAATCACCTCTTGCCCTTTTTCCGAGGACTGCGGCCACCGGCGCTTTACGTAATCCCCGGTTGCAGTTCTCGGTGGGCACTAGGGATTGTACGAAGCATACCTGCGTGCATATTTTTCGGCATCGAATTTCCGTTTCAGACCTTCAGCACTCATGTAACGAACATTGCCGAATATGGCACGCGCTGCCCAGGGACGGTCGTGCTTGCCAAAGCACCAGGCGACACCGGCAAAGCCATTGGGGTCCCTGCCGTCCAGTTCGTATTTGTTGTTGAGATAGAGTGCCGTAGCAAAGGCCTCTTCCGGATTCGCTGTCCACTCGAGTATCTTCTTGCCCCAGTACATACGCATGTACCCGTGCATCTTGCCCGTGATCACCATCTCCCTCTGAGCAGCATTCCAATACGGATCATGCGTTCGGGCCTTTTCCAGTTGTTCCAATGTATACAAATACTCTCGCGGGTCGGTCTCACGTTTCCGCAGAGTAGACTTTGCCCAGTCGGGAAGCCCGGCAAAGGAGTCATAATGCCGGTTGTAATGGGCAAAATTCATGCTCAGTTCCCGGCGCACAATCAGTTCCTCGAGAAAAGCATCTCTGCCTGGACCGGCGTGCCCGTTCACCTGTAGATGGATATACAAAGGCGATATCTGCCCGAAATGAAGGTACGGGCTTAGATTGGAAAGACAGTCCTCATTGGGGTCATTTCTGGAATGCTCGTATCTGGCCAGTTTCTTACTGATAAATTCCTGGAGCCGCCTTTTAGCCTCTTTCGTGCCGCCCTGGAAAGTGGTTACGGGCTTTGTGGAATGGTCGACATCAAGATTGGATATGACCTCAGCAGTGTCGGAGATATCGTAGCTCTGGAATATCGACCGGGATGAATCCGTCTTCAGGGTTTCCTCGGCGAGAGGGACAAGATAGTCATGTACTGTCCCCAGCAGCTTTCGCCGCAAGGTGGCAGCAGAATACTCCTCTTTATTTGAAGCCGTTTCAACGGGAACCAGCACATCGCTCTCCACCTGCAGTAACGGACACTGGATGTTTTGTGCGACATGTTGCCGCCACTGCTTCTGTATCTTCAGGTAGCCACAGTCACACACGACAAGCGAAGCCTCCTTCGCCAACTTCAAGACTCCAATGTCGGGAGAAATCCGTTCAATAACCATGCCCGCACCCCTATCCTTAAGCTCTTCCCGGACGGCCTTCAGGCCTTCAAGCATGAAATGGTAATGTCTGGCATTGGCTTCGGGAAAGTTATCGGTAAGGCCGAAGTAGACTATGAGGGACTGCCGTCTTTCGTTCGCCTGTTTGATGGCGAGTTCCAGCGCGTGATTGTATTCCGTCCGCTGTGAAGACTGCATCCAGTAGAGAACATAATCTCCCTGCACAGGCCCATTCCTGTTTAGCGGCCGGATACGAGATTCCTCAATCATTCTGACCCCGGAGACTATTGCCGGAACTCTAGTATAGCCAATCTTACCAATCCTGTCAGTTTGAGACCTTTCAGCAGGAGTAGTAAAATAATCCGATGAACCGTTTCCTCGATCTGGCAGGCAGTCGTTGAAAATGGCCCGGCATGAGGAGTTGTTGAGAGAAGTACTGGGCACGCAATACTTCGCTGTGCTCAATACGCTGGGTCAGGGCTTGCCTCATAGTAACCTGGTGTCTTTCGCCGTAACTGATGATCTGAGAGCACTGGTTTTTGTTACCGGGCGGAATACGCGAAAATACAGGAACATGCAGGAGAATCATAATATTTCCCTGCTGATCGACAGTAGGACTAACACGCCTGCCGACACCTCGCACGCCGTTGCCATAACAGTCGCCGGCACCGCACGTGAAGAAACAGACAACAAGAGCATCCTCCAATCCATTTTACTTGCCAGACATCCTCAACTGAGGCATTTCGTCGAGGCCCCCGATAGTGCCATCATCCTGGTGACCGTACAAGAATATATCATCGCCGGTTTCGACGAGACACAGCGTGTGGCTATGTCGCAATAATTCCCGTATGTATTGAATGCTTCTTGAGTTTCCATTACCTGACGCTGTCGGCCCCGCTTCACAGGACAGTCAAAGCCTTACTGGATTCCGTATCCACCGGTAAGGGAGTCCCGGAAGATTGGCAATTGAGGCGGATAATAGGTGAGCGTAGCAAAGGCTATGAGCATAATTATCAGAAGAACTATCCCCAGCCTTTTCGTCCACGATGGCAGAGCAGCGGCGGTAAGTATCTTGTAGCTGGTCATCTGCCCGATAACAACTGCGACGACAAAGATGGCGATGTCAACCGCCAGAATATGCTCAGTAAACGCTGTATATCCGTAGAAAAGAACGGTGATTGCCACCGGGATGAGGAGAATGCCGATTGCTTTGGCGAACAGGAAATTGCCGCTCAGCTTATTGATGTAGCGATATTCTATGAGGCCATATATAAACGCCGGCCAGAAACCCAGTTTCAGGTGCTCCCACACGCTTTCATTCACGGCAGCGATAATCGCCAGAGGAGGCCATCCTCCGAAAAGGTCAAAGACGAAATGCAGGGCACTTCCTACAATGACTATGAATACGATGCCGAGGAGTTCCCATTTCAATATATACTTGTTCATCTCAGCCGTTGGGTCCCTCCAGGTGTCCTCTCTTGTGAAGCTATTTTAGCATAAGAAACTCGTTGGTTCTCATAATTTGGTATGGGGAATGTGGCAGCGGATGCTTTTGGCCAAAATTTTATAAAAATTTTACATCTTTGCCTCTTGCCGTTATGACTTTGTTATTGACGCCCCTGTATTATTAAAACAACCAATGGTTTCCCGGCCGCGACCGCGATGGGTTTTCCGGGATTCTGCCAGTCACGGATATAGAGAACCAAGTTCGGACCTTTACAGTTGAATAGTGAACAGGGAAGATGTGAAACGCTGCCTGTAATCTGGTAACCCCGGCAGCGTTGGGCGAGTAACGAATTATATCGGATGTATGGTCGGTTACATCATCGGATCGAATTAATAGTAGAAGGAGGCTAGTAGAGTGTTCAAGATTTTCGCGTTGGTTACCTTTGTCTTTGCTGGCTTGGGCTTTCCATGGCATGACCTTGTGTGTGGGTTGTATAACGCTGGTGTTATCCCCATGCTTCCGCCTTTTCACTAAAGCTCAGCGGCAATACGCGGATGTATCACCACTCAATGATACATCCGCGTATACATATTCCGGTTTCAACCCTGTGAGTTAACATGTAATTGCCGAGTCCTGCTGCAATTTGCCAGCTGTGCTCTGGCCTTCTGCTTATCACCTTCGGTATAATCCACACGGCGGAATTGAGGAACTGAGGCCAGTTTTTCTTATGACGGCTAAACGGACTGAGGAAAGCAAAGTGACATGGGAAGAATTACCAATGGAGTATGAAGGCGCTGGACGGGTAACCTCATACGACTTTGCACCGGGGCGTGAGAGATTCCTCGCCGAGGTCCTGGCGGGACTGCGCAAGCCGCAAAAGGAGTTACCCTCCAAGTACTTCTACGATGAACATGGTTCGCATCTGTTCGAGCGTATCTGTGAGCTGGAAGAATACTACATCCCTCGAGTTGAAGCATCTATCATGCAAGCTCAAATCGGGGAGATGGCCGAACTCATCGGCCCTCAAGTGCTGCTGATGGAGTACGGTAGCGGCAATTGCGAGAAGGTACGGTTCTTACTGGAACACCTGTACGATCCGGCAGCCTACGTGCCAATTGACATATCCAGGGAGCAGTTGCTGCATGTGACAGAGCAGCTCGCCTCAGAGTATCCCGGGTTAGAAGTCTGTCCGGTCTGTGCCGATTACCTGGGCGATTTTGATC
>JAWOFK010000021.1:0-4799 GCA_046497565.1 Dehalococcoidia bacterium | reverse complement strand
GAGAAAGCTGCTTTGGGCTGGTGAACTGTGGAACGATGGCTATTTTGTCCGCAGTGTTGGGGATAACGTTACAGCAGACATAATTCGGAAGTATATCGAATATCAAGCTCATGAAGATGACTCCATTCAATTAACCATGTTCGACAATAGTTCTTAAGATGCCCCCCAGCTTGCTGGGGGGTTATTCACTTTCTAACAATATAGGCAGCGAGGTCGGCAAGACGACAGCTATAACCCCACTCGTTATCATACCAGGCTAACACCTTTATGAAGTTGCCGTCGATGACCATGGTGCTCAGAGCATCGAAGATAGCACTGGCTGGATTGCCCTTAAAATCCGAGCTCACCAGTGGCTCGTCACAATATTCCAGCATTCCCTTAAGCTCTCCCTCAGCAGCCTTGCGAAAGGCGTCGTTGACTTCCTCAGCGCTTACCTTTTTATTCAGGTCAGCGACGAAGTCAACCACAGACACCGCCGCAGTGGGCACCCTCAAGGCAATACCATGTAACTTTCCCTGAAGTTCCGGAATGACTACCCCCACAACACGAGCGGCACCGGTAGTCGTAGGGATGATATTTATGGCAGCGGCTCTTGCTCGGCGCAGGTCGCGGTGGAATACATCCAGTATTTTCTGGTCGTTGGTGTAAGCGTGAACGGTGGTCATTAACCCGTGAACGACGCCGAAATTCTGATGAAGGACCTTGACCACGGGGGCAATGCAGTTGGTAGTGCAGGAGCCGTTCGATATAATTCGGTGCTTGGCCGGGTCGTATTGGTCCTCATTGACGCCTAGGATGACGGTTACGTCTTCTTCTTTCGCCGGTGCCGATATGATGACTTTCCTGGCGCCGCCTTCAAGATGAGCAGCAGCCTTGCTTGCTTCCGTGAAAAGCCCTGTTGATTCAATTACGATGTCCACTCCGTAGTCCCGCCAGGGTATTTTCGCCGGGTCACGCTCAGCCAAGACCTTTATCTCCTTGCCATCCACTACGATGCGATCGTCCTTGGCCTCCACCTTGCCGGGATAGATGCCGTAGTTGCTGTCATACTTGAAAAGATGGGCATTGGTCTTGGCATCTGTGAGGTCGTTAAGCGCAGTCACCTCCAACTTGCCACCACCGCGCTCGATAATTGCCTTCAGGGTCAATCTGCCGATGCGTCCGAAGCCATTGATTCCTACTTTTGTTGCCATTTCTGTCTCCTCCTTTCCATTTAGTTCCCACCCTCACCTTATTCGTCTCCCTTCAGGGGCGAGGGTAGGTGAAGCTAGTCTTTAGCTATATACAAAGAAGCACCGTCCATATCAACGTTGCCCACCCTGTCTTCCTCCAGCAGGAGCTTAAGATGGGCAAGTGTCTCCGTAACGGCCATTCGTCTATCCCAGACTGTCAAATCTTGAAAAGCAGTGCCTCCCCCGCCTGCCATCCAGGGTATCTCTTGAGCTATACCGTAGGCAGTCTTCAGCCCGCTGGCCAGGGACCTCATTATGGCTCTTTTCCTGTCCTCATGGTGCTTGAGAATCTCTTCTATTCTCAACCCCAGGGCATTGAACACCGGCCCATGTCCCGGGAGTGTGAAATGCACCTTCAGGCGTTCCAGTTTTTTCAGGGAAGAAACATAGTCGCCCAGAGGGTTATCACCGGAATGGGGATTGAAGCTAACATGGGGAGTGGTGTCGTACAAAACATGGTCGCCGCTGAGTATAAACTTCCTTTCCCGTTCGTAAAGACAGATATGGCCTGGCGAATGACCCGGCGTCCATAACACCTCCAATTCGAAAGAGTCGTTGGCAATGGTGTCGCCATCCTCCAGCTTTGCTTCAGGCAAATCCGCTGTTACATATTTATTCATCCATAACGAAGCCTCCTGCAACTGGGGCAATTCGTCTGCAGGAACACCGTTCTGCTGGAGCAGTTCTCCAATGTTTTTCAGCAACTGAGCAAAGTCTTTATACCTGGGAGAGATGAGACCTGCATCAACCCTGTGAATGGCTACTTCGGCGCCGCAAATCTGTTTTATCTTGGTTGACAACCCGTAATGGTCGGGATGTATATGGGTGATAACCACTTTCTTAACATCTCGAAGTTTGAGATTGGCAGCTTTCATCCCTTCCTGAAGCGCCCACAGAGCTTCCTGGCTATCCCAGCCACTATCAACCAATATATGACCATCACTGCCCTCGATTACATAGACATTAGTGTGCCACGATGCGCTTCCAGGAGAAGGGGTCTTTATCTGATGGACGCCGTTCAATACCTCCATTATTTCATCCTCTCCAGATTATATAATACCCTTCTGCCGGGGTATTGTGCAGCCCCTCCCAGTTCCTCTTCTATCCTGAGGAGACGATTGTACTTGGCCAGTCTCTCGCTGCGACAAGGGGCACCGGCTTTGATGAACCCGGCGTTGCTGGCTACTGCCAAGTCGGCAATAGTAGTATCCTCGGTCTCACCGGACCTGTGGCTGATAATGGTTGTCCACCCTGTCTGCTGTGCCCTTTTGATAACGGCCAGGGTTTCGCTGAGTGTGCCTATTTGATTAGGCTTAATGAGGATCGAGTTAGAGGCTTTTCGGGCAATGCCCTCTTCCAGGCGCTCCATGTTGGTAGCATAAAGGTCATCACCCACAAGTTGAATCTGCTTTCCTAGCTGAGCAGTGAGTGACAACCAGCCTGCCCAATCATCTTCATCTAACCCATCTTCAATGCTGATGACAGGGTAATCCGAGATTAACTCGACATAATAGTCTACCATTTCTGTGGCACTGAAGGTAACACCTTCCCGGGAAAGGACATATTTGGGGTCATGGTAAAAACTACTGGCCGCTGGGTCCAGGGCGATCGATAGGTCCTGGCCAGCTTTGTAGCCAGCCATGTCGATGGCTGCCAATAGCAACTCCAGCGCATCTCTATTAGAGGGGAGTTGGGGAGCAAAGCCACCCTCATCTCCCACATTGGTGCTTAATCCCCTATCTTTGAGCACGTCGCGCAGAGAATGGTAGACTTCGCTGCTTATTCGCATGGCTTCGTTGAAACTGGCGGCGCCCAGCGGCACTATCATGAATTCCTGGAAATCGGTAGAGCCGGGGGCGTGCTTACCACCGTTGATGATATTTAACAGGGGGATAGGCAACAGGTTGGTTTCTGTCCCACCCAAATAACGGTACAAAGGCGTCTCCTGGAAGCTTGCTGCAGCCTTGGCCACTGCCAGAGATGTCCCCAGAATGGCATTAGCCCCAAGCCGGGCCTTATCAGGAGTGCCATCAAGTTCAATTAGTCGCTGGTCAACAGCCGCCTGTTCTGAGGCGGACATGCCCGCTATCGCTGAGGCAATCTCAGTATTGACATTTTCTACAGCTTTGAGAACGCCCAGTCCCCGATATCTGCTTTTGTCACCATCTCGAAGCTCTACAGCCTCATATTTCCCGGTGCTTGCCCCTGAGGGAACACAAGCGATGCCCACGGTGCCATCAATCAACACTACCTCCACCTCTATGGTGGGATTGCCTCGAGAATCAAGTATTTCCCTGGCTTTTACCCTTTCAATACTCGCCATTTTCTTTCTCTTTCCGGCAGTGCCAGCCCTGACTTGTCGGGGCGTGGCAATCTCTGTGGTTGAATGCAGCATCCTAAACGTTTCGGTCATGTGTGCTTTGAGTTTGTTTAGGATTTGGACATTCGTATTTAGAGTTCCTCCTTCAGAGCTTGGGATTTCGCCTCTTCTCCCATTTAATCATCGTCCTGTTACGCTGGAAAGAGCTTTGTCCACCGCCTCGGTAGCACTCTGCACTCTGATTATTGAATTATCTTCTCGCCCGTTTCGGTACAGTGACCAGGTATTTAAGCCAAGGACAGGGGTACCGCTCTTCAGAGCATAAGCAATTTCGCTTAGCGTTCCATAGCCTCCGCCAATGGCAATCACTGCCCGGGCTGACTTCGCCACCACTGCGTTTCTGGCCTCGCCCATGCCGGTAGCCACGGGAACATCTACCCAGGGGTTGGCCATGTTCGCTTCTCCCCCGGGCAAAATGCCGATGGTCAGGCCACCTTCTGACTTAGCGCCCCTGCAAACTGCTTCCATCACTCCACCCAGGCCGCCGCATACTATGGTGGCGCCCCGCTGGGCTAACAACGCACCCACATTCTCTGCCAGCTTGGCTTCCTCCGCAGAGCAAGCCGAATCTCCAATGACTGCGATGTTCATGGCATATTATATCATCACACAGCCCTGAGTCCCTGTGAACCGTATTGTAGCATGATTTAGTACCGCAGAAGAAAACACGAAAGCTATCAAGGATTGTTGTTCAAACTACTCAGTTACCGTTAGGTGACATTCGAACTTGAGCAGAGTCGGCTGCTTCTCCATCGTCATACTGCTGGGTAGTCAGCCCCTAACCCTATGGTAAGCTGTTATCCTCTGCCACGCTTGTCTGGCGCTATCAAATTCCTCTTGGGAAACAGGCTTCCGGCTGTAGCGGGCCAGTAGGTAGGCATTGGTAATCTGTCTGAGGTCATCCTGCTGTTGTGGAAAGCCCTGTTCCAGCAGGACCAGGTGTTCCACAGGGGTTTGGAAAGTTAGCCGAGCTACTCCCCGTCTCGCTGCCCAGCGTAGAACGGATCTTCCAGCCGGAATCACGTTCAAACAGCCTCAGGTTATCTCGAGAAAGTGCACACTAATAATTATGGGGAATAACCCTTGACAAATCTCCTGTAATGTATTATAGTGTGGACACGATGTATATCGATACAGGCTACTCCACTCAGCGAGGTAAGCGGTATTATCGTCACCTACTCCGAGAG
>JAWOFK010000101.1:0-4737 GCA_046497565.1 Dehalococcoidia bacterium | reverse complement strand
TGTGCCTTTGGTGCTGGTGATGGGAAGGCCGGGTGGTTGTGGGCGGACGGCGACGCGCGGCGGGCCGCCTTTCAGCGGGTGGTGTGGGTGAGGGGATGGGATGCGGCGGGCGCACGACGGGCGCCGGCGGCCGCAACCCCAAGGTGGAAGATGGGCGGTGGTGGCGTGGAGGTAGCGGTGGTAAAAGAATGTGCCGCCGAGGGCGGGCACCCCTATTATGAGGCGACGGGCGCAGCGAGCGGGCAGCAGCACGGGCCTACCCACGGTAGCGAGCAGCCCGGAGCCGTCGCCCGCCCGAGCCAGCGACGGCGTAGCCGGAGCGGCCAACCGAGCGCAGCGAGGGCAGCCTCGGCGCCTTTAATTCCCCCCACCCCCCGCCGGGCTAGGCCCGGAACGACCCGCAGGAATCGCTGCCTGCGTGGGCGCGAAGCGGCCAGCATGAGAACCTGGTGTGCTGTTGTACTTAATGGCGCTGGTGAGCACGGAGCGGTGGTGTGGATGGGGCGGGTGGCGTGGTTGTACTGTTCTTTTTCAGCCGTCCGGGGCCGGGCGTTCAGGTGGCTTCAGTGCGAATGACGGCCTTGTTATGAGTGCGATGATTGTTCGGCATGGTTTCTTTCCCAGGACTCATTATCCGTTACATTCTTGGTCGACTTCACTCCTTCTTATCTTTCGGCCTTTTTCCCCATGTCTTGCTATTCCAGCATCGATAAAAAACTATTGCGCTTCGGTCCGTGCTATAATCAAATCAATGTAGACAGTTATCTATGATTAGTGTTGTTTTGAGGTATTGTGGCTACTAGGTACGTCCAACCGTCCGAGGAAATTGGTTTTGTCTGTGGTAACTGTGGAAAGATGGTGAATTTTTCTCCACGTGTGCCTATTGTTTCTGATAGTTACGGAGCCTATTATCTGGTCAATACTAGTGGGGAACATCTAAAACTAGAGGTGGTAGAGATACAATACGGAGAAGCTTTCCAACCCGTCTTAAATGAAGACATACCGGATAGCATAAGTGTTAGATGCCCAAATTGCTCGAAGTTCAGCTACTTTGCTGTAGCTGTCGCTATTATCGTACGTGGCACGAATGGCAAGGCTGATGTAGTTCTAACAACAAGAAACAGGAGCGGCGTTCATGAGCTTCCAATCGTTCTCATGCAGAGACTGTACGATGATAGGCTTTTACCGTTATCGGTTATGGATATGTTTTTTGACGCAGAAGAGTGAGGTCAGATCTCTTGTCTCTTCCGGATTCCAATTTCTGTAGCATACCTTCTGGCCACGCGACGTTAGACACGCACCCCGAACGGTAGAAGTTCTATGCTATTGCTTCCCGGCGATCGCTGAAACGGTTCGGGTCCATGTGCTAGTTGGGGTCTGTGGTTGTGTGTTGTGGATTCGGCGTCGTGAGGTATCGTGTTAGATGGTTCGCTATGCGGTTTTGGGTGGCGGGGAACCCTTGGAGCGCTGCTTCTAGTATCTATCCGACAGGAATCAGGTATTGACAATTCATTCAACGTTGACAGAAAATAATGCTTGGAGGTTGATAAGATGAAGAGGATTAGCGTCTTTTTGATTGCGGTAGTGTTAATTACAGGGGTAGTGGGCTTTGGCGGTTGTAACGAAGAAGCAAATGAACCAGCAATATTTACTTATGCTGGCAACACTACTGTAATGTCACAAACAATCTCCCCTATGGGTGGAACAATTGAAGCAGGACACAGCGGAACACCGATAGATGGCATAGAGGTTGAGTTTCCAGAGGGCGCTTTGACAGAAGATACTAACATATCTTTGGGATATAACACCGGCACTTTGACTCCAAATGAAGGTATATACGCAGGCGTAGCATTCACCATAGACACAGGAAATGTGTCGCAATTCGGGCAAGCTGTGATAGTTAAGGCACCATTTGAAAACATCGATGGTACGCCCGTGCCCTACTATGTAGATTCTGACGGCAGGCTGCATCCAACGCTCCTGTTGGAAGTAGACCGAGCAACAGAAACGTTCACTTTTGCGATATTCCATGCGTCTACATTCACCTGGATTGTAAGCCTGCTTGCCGGTAGCGAGACTCTGTCAACGACTCTATCAGAGCCTGTCATACTCTCATACGAAACTGGTTACTACCCGGCTTACGATAGTTTTCAGATTGATAACGAGGAAACTGAATATACTGAAGGAGGCGAATGTTTTGGTATGTCAGCTTTCTCTACTTGGTACTACATGCAGAAAAAGTATCAATACATTGAGGGAAACTTATATCCCAACTATATGGAGAAGATCGATACTGATGCAGATGGGAATCCTTTGTATGGTCAGGACATTATAGCTACCCGTGCTCATATAGCTATTAGTCAGGTTTGGGATACTGTTTATAGCGGACCCGTCGGAAGTGCATTGACTCTATCCGATGCAGACAAGTGGGCGTCGATCACGAGTGCCATGGAGAATACTGCTGGGCCTGTGTTGATATACCTACAGGAGAGCATACCCTTCTTCTTCGGTCCTCATGCGGTGGCGGCCTACGCTTATAACAACCACGGTCATCTTTTCATCTATGACCCTAACCACGAAGGGGAAGAGGAATACATAGAATACGATATACCAGACAGATCATTTCACTGGTATGGAATTTTTGATGACCTTGCTCTTCTCGGTGATTACCACTCCATAACTGACGAACCAGAGGAACCATATGAGAACATACTCGAGGACGCAGACGCTAATTTTCATGGTAGTGGCATCGCAACAATAGATGTAACGTCCCATAGTCAAGGTCAAGCAGTCGATGAGAGGAATATTGTTCTGAGAGGCAAGATACATAGCAGCCAGGTACTGATAACTGAGCTCAAAGTGTACCGCGGGTTCACCCAATTAGGTAGTACAAAGGTGGGATATAGTGGTTCTTTCAGTCTTTCTGTGAGCTTGGAGAGTGGCTTCAATTCTCTATATTTTATAACTAAGGGAAAGGACGATCAAGGCGATCCTATTCAGGTTCCAAACAGTATGAGTGAACTGGGTTTGTTGATTATTGTGGACGAAGAGCCGATTTATTTCCCGGATCCCAACCTTAGGGCGGCGATAAGGGAGGCTATTAGTAAGCCCACAGGCGACATTTACCCGTCAGATCTGGAGGGGCTTACAGAACTTGATGCTGCATGGAAGGATATCGCTAACCTCACGGGCCTGGAATACTGCGGCAGCCTGACTAGCCTTGTCCTTGCGAAAAACCAGATAAGTGATATCTCGGCTCTTTCCAACCTTACAAGTCTGGAAGTCCTCAGCCTTGAGGGAAATCAGATAAACGAGATCTCGCCTCTCTCGAACCTCACCAGCCTGACATTCCTTGCACTGGATAGCAACCCGATCGATGACATATCTCCTCTTGCTAACCTTACGACACTGGAAATACTCGTATTTTACGATAACCCGATCGAGGATATATCGCCTCTCGTCAACCTTACCAATCTGACAGACTTGGGCTTAGAATACGGTCAGATAAGCGATATCTCGCCACTGGTCACTCTCACTAATCTGGAATGGCTCAGCCTTGTCGGTAACCAGATAGAGGATATCTCACCGCTGACCAACCTCACAAACCTGACTCACCTCCACCTTGGGGACAACGAGATAAGCGATATAGAAGCATTAGTTGACAATCCCGGGTTGGCGGAGGGAGACAGAGTCTATTTGTACAACAATCCTTTGAATTCGGATTCCATCAACATTTACATACCTCAGCTTGAAGCAAGAGGTGTGGATGTGTATTACTAAGTGTCCGGCAGTTAGCTACAGCACAATACACGATGTGGGGGAGATTCTTAATTTCGTTCGGAATGACAATAGGTTGGCTTTGACTCCCTTTGATTCCTTTTAGCGTCTCCGGTCATTCGTTTTCCCTTTCTTTTTGAGGGGCTGTCAGAATTCCAGGACGAATAGGTCGGATTCAAGGCAGATGGATGAGAAATTATGGCGCGCCTAGACTGAGGCGCTGGTCGTAGGTGCGTTTGCGGCGGTCGTAGTCGGTGTGGATGGCCTGGACGCGGTAGTTCTCCTGGTCAATCCCACAGCGCTCGTCGGTGACCTCGACGACGTCGAGAAGCTCCTGGCCGACGTTGGTGGGGACAACGAGATTGCCACGCTCCGCTCGCAATGACATTTGGCGGAGGAGAGCATCCGCTCTCTCCTGGGCACGGGTGGCGGTCTGCAGGTTGGGGTCGTACTCCTGCTCCAGGATATCGATGGCGAGCTGCAAGAGATCCCAGTCCACGGCTTCCTCAAGGATACGGCTGTCCGATGAGTCACGTCCCAGGGCACGGGAACGGGAAGCGTGAGTTTGTTCGCGGTATTCACCTGAAAAGATGGGATGGCCCGCCGCGCCTACGCCGTAGGAATAAGAGGGGGCTTCGGCGGGCAAAGGGTTCTTGGTGAAGGCTTCCTGGCCGCGGAAGACAAGCCGGTCGGGAACGAACGACAAGAGTTTCCTGAGTGCTTGAGTTCCCTGAGTGCCCGGGTTGATGGTGAAGTCGGGTTTGAAGTTGGTGATGGCGGAGGACTGCGGCTTGGATGGGGTGTTGGTGAGCTTGATGCCGGCACGGGCCAGGAGCTGGTAAAGGATCTGCCAGACGCTCCTAGGATTGGTGGCGTCCTTGTTCCACCTCATCTGGTGGCGGGCCGACCACCCGGCCATGAGGCCCCACCCGTCGAGACAATAGAGACTGAATAGAGATT
>JAWOFK010000045.1:0-7204 GCA_046497565.1 Dehalococcoidia bacterium | reverse complement strand
GGCCGGCAACAAATAACAAAGCTCAAATGACAAAGCCCAAGACCGAAAGTAATGCCAAATTACAAAGCCCCAATGCCAAAGGAAGCCCAAAGCTCAAATGACAAAAAGAATCACGTTTGATATTGGGATTTGCGCGAAGCGCCTTTGTAATTGGGATTTTGACATTTGGAATTTTGTGGGCTGTTCCCCCTCTTAGGATAAGAGGGGGTCAGGGGAGTTATGAATAAGGAGATAACCCCCCTTAGTCCCCCCTTACTTTAAGGGGGGAAAAGAAGAGGAGCCTTACTTTAAGGGGGGAAAAGAAGAGGAGCCTTAGTTTAAGGGGGGAAAAGAAGAGGAGTGAACTATGTACATGCCCCTCACTCTAACTCTCTCCCGCGGGGAGAGAGGATAGGGGCGCGACCCCCGACTTCGGTCGGGGAAGGGTCGCACTACGAAGGTCCCCCTCTTAGGATAAGAGGGGGTCAGGGGGAGTTACTAAAGAGGAAATGAGGAAAGAGCGAGGTGAATTTTTACCGGTGCAGCAAGGAGGGTGAGACAATATGGGTTGTCTACTGATCGTCCCGTTCGTAGCGGCCATCGCGGCCATAGGTATATACGTGAGTACTTTGCTGGGTTTTCTTCTGGCTTGTTTCACAACCACGGCTACATCAATGGCTGCTCTTATAGGTCTCGTGCTGCTGATATGAATCTGGAGCAAATATGCGGGCCCCATTGAAGAAGAGCAAGGTGAGGTCCTCCCGGTCTCCTGAGGAGGTCGACACGATATGGGCTGTTTAATGGCCTTCCCGTTGGCGGCGATTGCCGCAGTCATGGGGCTGGTGATGAGCACCTTGATGGCTTTGTTTATTGGTGTTACCACGGTCATGACCAATTCCATGGCCGCTTTCATAGCTTTCCTTCTGATCCTAATATGAGCCTCAGGTGAAATATGCGGGCGCCATGAAAAAGAGCAAAGTGAATTCTTGCCCCTGCGCTAGGGAGAACACAACGCCATGATGACCTGTGCCGGGTTGCTGGCGGTAGCAACCGTTATTTTCCTGGTCGGTATGTTGCTGGCTCTGGCGCTGATACCGCTAGCTGTGGCCGGATTTATACTAGGCCTGGTGCTCATAGTGGCAACCCTTATTTTCGTGTGGCGCCACATCTATCCCTGGCTGGTGCGGATGGGGAGGTGGGCAGCTCGACCGCTAAACATCATCTTTCTTTTCATCGTGGTGGTCGTGGCAGAACTCTTCCTGCAGTATGGTCTTAGCCAGGCAGGTATCGTCGTTCCGACTCTCACGCTACCATGGATAGGAATAGAAATAACAGTTATAGGTCTGGGCCTGCTGTTGCTCGCCCTCTTCCTGCTGTTGCTGGCTATAGTGGTATGGCTGGTAAGGTTCTGGCGCTACTCCTGGCCCCGGGTAAGGAATGTCTTCTGGGACCTTTGTTTTCGTGCTGTTGGCCTGGGATGGAGAATACTGGTGGGGATTCCTCTGGGCATAGTCTGGTTTTTCTACCACCCGCCTCTACGCTGGCTACTGGGAGCCGCTCTTTTCTACGTCAGGGGGGTTGCAGCCGCAGCAGCCTGGCTTTTGTACAACCCACCACTGAGGGAGATAATGCGCGCGGTCATCTTCATCACCCGGTTAATCGCTCGATTTACAGCCTGGCTCGTATACAACCCACCACTAGAATGGGTGGCACGGGCGGCGCTTTTCATTATTATGCTGGTGGCCCATGTCATCAGTACCATAATCGACCGTATCTGGATGACCGAGTTCGGCAAGGGCGTCAGGGAAGTGTTGAGGAAAGGGCTAACTGTAGAGCGCGAGTCCTATCAGGACTATCAGTATGCCCATGACGACAGTCGCGCCGCCGCCTAGCAAGCCGGCGACGTCCATATGAGTGAAGATCCGGCCCAGAATCTGCTTGCCAAGGGCCGCCTGCCGGGCCGTCAGCCCAACTGATTTTTCGGGGGATTCCGGCGTTTCTGGATTAGAGGCCCTATCGAACATGGGCAATATCATTTTCCTCCACTCACGCACCTCCCGGTATACCACGCCGGCTATCATTATGCCCACGATGACGAAAAAAATCCCCAGGAGTAGCACCATCAGGGCTAAACCAGGGTCAACTACAGGAACACCAGCAGGATTAGCTGCGTCCATTTTTGGCCTCCTTTTCCATCAAGGCTGTCCGATAATCCTTCCTGCCATTGCGAGTCCCGACAATGTCGGGACGCGGCAGTCTTCCATCAAGCAAGTCTCAGTTGTTTTAGCGTAGCATGACCACTGCACGATGTCAATGGCTGTTCTTTCTTGCAGCCTTCACCTGTGCTAAAATCCTGCCAGGCTTCATATGGTAACATTGTTTGTCTTGTCGGGGCTGAAAATGACAGGAAGGTGTTGGCAAGCGCTCTTCATATGGTAGGTGCCGACGAACTTAAATACTGGGTAGGCTTCTCCGGCATAGCCGGGGTGGGCCGGGTACGCATTTCCCGGCTCAGGGAGTTCTTCGGCGGCCTGCAGGATGCCTGGCAGGCTCCCGAAGGAAAGCTAAAGCAGGCAGGACTGGACTCGCGAAGCGTAGAGGCCCTGGTGGCCGTGCGCTCAAGAATCTCCCTGGACGCCGAGATGGAGAAACTGGAACGTTCCCGGGTGCAGGTGCTTGTCTATGAGGACCCTCTTTATCCTTCGCGGCTAAAGGAGATTTATGATTATCCGCCGGTCCTTTATGTGAGGGGTGCTCTCCCGGTCCAGGATGAGCCTTGCCTGGCCGTGGTCGGTACCCGTCGTCCCACCATCTACGGAAGGCAGGTAACTGAGGAGATGGCGACCGATCTGGCCGGCAGCAGAATCACAATTGTCAGCGGATTAGCCCGCGGAATTGACTCCGTGGCCCACCGGGCTGCCCTGGATGCCGGGGGCAAAACCATGGCGGTCTTTGCCTCCGGCCTGGATATCATCTATCCCCGGGAAAATGCCAGACTGGCTCAAGCTATTATGGAACGCGGTGCGCTGGTAAGTGAACATCCTCTGGGCGTCAAGCCCAGGCCTGAGAACTTCCCGCTCCGCAATCGAATCATGAGCGGCTTGAGTCTGGGGGTGCTGGTGGTGGAAGCTGGAGAAAGGAGCGGAGCTTTGATTACGGCCCAGCAGGCAGTGGAGCAGAATCGCGAGGTCTTCGCTATCCCGGGCAGCATCCTATCTCCGGCCAGCCAGGGAACCAACCGTCTTATTCAAGAGGGAGCCAAGTTAGTCCAGAATTACGCCGATATTCTCCAGGAACTGAACCTGAGCATGGTAGTAGAGCAGAGGGCACTGGGGACTTCGCCCCCAGACCCCCGGTTGGAGGGATTTTCGCTGGTTAGCGAAGTTGAATCTGTTCTACTGGAACAATTGAGTTCCGAGCCCAATCATATAGACGAAATTTGCCGCCGCAGCGGTCTGGCTATGCCGGAAGTGAGCAGCACTCTGGCACTACTGGAGTTAAAAGGGATAGCCAGGCAAGTGGGAAATATGAACTACGTGCTGGCTCGCAGAGGTTGGGCCTCATGAGAAACGACCGAGGAGAATGATTAAAGGACGGAATCGGCATGGCAAGTAAACTGGTTATTGTGGAATCCCCGGCCAAAGCGAGGACGCTGAACAAGATTCTGGGACGCGGCTACAGTATCAAGGCATCCCTGGGCCATGTGCGTGATTTGCCCAGGGCCAGCCTCGGTGTAGATATAGAGGAGAGTTTTGCCCCCAGCTACGTCGTTCCAGCCCAGAAAAAGAAGGTGGTCGGGGAAATCAGGAAAGCGGCCAGCAAGGCCAGTTCTGTCTATCTGGCTACCGACCCCGACCGCGAAGGAGAGGCAATTTCCTGGCACCTGGTACAAGCGGCCAAACTGGACCAGGACGGCCTGCCGGTTCATCGCGTGGTCTTTCACGAAATAAGCAAGGAGGCAGTTCAAGAGGCCTTCCGGAGCCCCCGCTCTATTAACATGAACCTTGTGAATGCCCAGCAGGCGCGGCGCATTCTGGATAGACTTGTGGGCTACAAGCTGAGCCCCCTCCTGTGGAAAAAGGTGCAGAGGGGACTTTCGGCGGGCAGAGTTCAATCGGTAGCCGTGAAAATGATTGTTGACCGCGAGCGGGAGATCCAGGACTTTGTTCCCCAGGAGTACTGGACCATCGAAGTTGAGCTGGCTCCGCCGGAGGAGAAAGAAGCGAGTTTCAAAGCCAGGCTTATCGCCCTGGCCGATGGCACCAGACTGGATATCGGCAGCAAGGATGAGGCGGACAGAGTTATCGCCGACCTGGAAGATGCCCGATATGCGGTTAAGTCAATAGAGACCAGGCAGGTAGCCCGTCAGCCGGCCCCGCCCTTTATCACCAGCACCTTGCAGCAAGAGGCCTGGCGGAAGCTGCGCTTCACCGCCGGGCGGACTATGGCTATCGCCCAGCAACTTTACGAAGGTCTGCCCCTGGGAGATGAGGGGTCGGTGGGGCTTATCACCTATATGCGTACGGATTCTACTCATGTTGCTGCCTCCGCCATCGGCGAGGCAAGGGAGTTCATCCGCCAGAAATACGGAGCCAAATACGTGCCGGCAAAGCCGCGCAGCTTCACCAGGAAGGCAAAGTGGGCCCAGGAAGCTCATGAGGCAATTCGGCCTACCAGAATCTACCGCGAACCGGAGCAGCTCAGTCCATTTCTTAATCCGGCTCAGCTCAAGCTCTACGAGCTTATCTGGAAGCGCATGGCTGCCAGTCAAATGGCGGCAGCGTCATATGACATAACCAATGTGGAGGTAGAGGCATTGGGGGCTTCGCCCCCAGACCCCCGCTTGGAAGCCAGCAAAGTTGAAAAACAATCCCCGTGGAATCGGGGATATCTGCTCAAAGCAAGCAGTTCTGTGGTCAAATTTCCTGGTTTCATGGCTGTTTACAGCGAAAGCAGGGATGACGATGAGCAGAGGGAAAGCTCCGCTTTCATGGGAGTCTCCTTGCCCCGGTTTAAGGTCGGGGATAGGTTAATTCGCCTGGCAACCTTGCCCGAGCAATGTTTCACCCAGCCGCCGCCGCGCTACACTGAGGCCACATTGATAAAAGCACTGGAGCAGAAAGGAATCGGCCGGCCCAGCACCTATGCCCCCATCCTGTCCACCATCCAGGAAAGGGATTACACCAACAAGGCCGGTGGTAAATTTCACCCTACAGAACTGGGGATGGTTGTCACCAGAATCCTGACCGAGCATTTCCCCAAAATCGTTGACCTCGGCTTCACGGCTCAAATGGAAGAACAACTAGACGAAATAGCCCGGGGCAAACGGGAATGGATAGCTGCGTTGCAGAAATTCTATCCTCCTTTTGAGCATACGTTGAATGAAGCCTGGGCGAATGTAGAAAAGGTTAGCATGACACAGCCGAGCGGGGAGACGTGTCCCAATTGTGGTCGCCCCATGGTGGTAAAGGTCGGGCGTTTTGGCAAATTCCTGGCCTGTAGCGGCTACCCTGATTGTAAGACGACCAGGCCCTACGTAGTCAAAACAGGCGTCCCCTGCCCCGAGTGTGGCGGCGAGCTCGTGGAGAGAGTCACCAGGAAGAAGAAAGTGTTCTACGGGTGCAGCAAGTATCCCCAATGCCGGTTCGCCACTAATCGTAAGCCGGTAGCTCAGCCTTGCCCCCATTGTGGCAAGCTTCTGGTGCAACACGGAGAAGACCGGGCTAAATGCGTGGCTTGCCAGCGCAAAGTCAGGCTATCTGAGCTGGAGCCAGAGAAAGAAAAGCTGGTTACAGCGTAAACAGTTTCTGTCATTGCGAGGAGCCCCGATGACACGGGCAGGAGCTACGTGGTTCCCCCTCTTAAGGTAACCCCCCTTAATCCCCCCTTACTATAAGGGGGGAAAGGAGAAGATTCTCAGCAATCCCGGTTACCCGGTCTTTGCGAACGAAGTGAAGCAATCTCGGGGAGCGGATGTTCAGGGGAAGGGATTGCCACGTCCCGACTTCGTCGGGACTGGCAATGACGGGGGTTGTAGGGGCGGGTCTTGTACCCGCCCGTGAGTTTCACATTTTCAGGAGTGGCGTTTCTTAAAATCCTCCAGGTCCAGCGTGTTTATGAAGTCCTTGTATGCCGATAGGCCTCTAAGCTCCTGCTCATCGACTCTGTCCTCGGATACATGCTTCCCCACTTCGTCTTCAAGTATAATGCCCGCTTTTTCCAGCACCAATTCCTCAGCATATATCGGTGCCCCGGTTCTTACCGCCAGGGCTAATGCGTCGCTGGGCCGAGAATCAATATCCAGTTTCACACCGTCAACGCTGAGAGCAAGGTTGGCATAGAAAGTATCGTCCTTAAGTCCGTTTACCACAATATAGTCAACCGAAGCTCCCAGGGTAGTAATGACGGACTGCAACAAATCATGCGTGAGGGGACGAGATAGTTCCACATTTTGTAACTTCACGGCAATGGCATCTGCTTCGGCGGGGCCGATCCAGATGGGCAGGTAACGATTGGTCCCCTTCTCCCTCAGAATCACCACCCTCTGATAGTTCATCAAGCTCACTCGGATGCTGTCAATCGTCATCTCTACCATGCCATACCTCCTTGATAGTGTAAATTCTACAACTATAATCCTAACCAGTCAATAAGCTCATGTCAAATTATGCGGGCTAGAGAAGCAAATTCATTTCCAGATTTTCATGAAACTTCGGGGCTCAGATAACTGAAACTAGCGGGGATATGGAAGGGGAGTCAGCCAGCTTGCGTTAACAGCATGGTCAGCGTCTGATCAAATTGGTAGCAGCGAGCCTGTGCTGTGAGAGATAAAACCTACCATCCTCGGTCTCCCGGACGACCTCAGCGTTCCTCAGTGCTTGCAGCGCATAGGGCTTGAAGTCGCGGACGTGTCCAATTCCTTGCAGGAAGCTTCGAGGTCGCAGCCCCAGCTCGTCGATTGTCCTGGCGGACGATGCATCCAGGGCATTGTTGCGCTCAAAAATGGCCACTACCTGATTAATAGCTCGCCTTATGCGCATCCGCGGCAGCACGTAAAATACCAGAATAGCCAGGCCTATCATCAGCAGGATGAGAAGTGCGGTCGTCTCCATGGGTTATCAGCATACATCAAACCATCCGTCGCGGGCAATCCCCAAACATTGACAATGTCCTCAATGATGTTATTATAGTACCACAAGGCGGAAACAGGACTGGTGGCGCAATGTGT
>JAWOFK010000041.1:0-4760 GCA_046497565.1 Dehalococcoidia bacterium | reverse complement strand
TCGTTAGCCCCCTGAACTCTACCTCCTCATTACCCTCCAGAAATTGCCTCACTTGCTCTATCGTCTGTAATTGTTTGTCGTTCATCATTAGTCGCATGTCCCAATCATAAACGAGTTGCCTCAATCTCTCAGGCTCATCTTGTTTTAGAAATCGATACCCTCTCCAGGCTCATCTTGTATTGGAAGAGACTAAGCCTTGACAAAAACGACCTTACGCAGTAGAATCTTCTCAAGAGGATGCATATATGTAGATGTTTGCATGGCATCGAAACATGGCAGTGAGAGATTTTGTGGGGTTGTTCAAAGCTCTATCTGAGGAAACCAGGATTAGAATCCTGAAGGTACTCCTGGAGAGAGATTGCTGCGTTTGTGAGGTTATGCAAGCTCTGAACATTTCTCAGTCCCGTGCGTCACGCAATCTACGTATACTTGAGGATGCCGGATTTATCAAGTCCAGGAGAGACGGCCATTGGATCGTTTACTCTATCGATGAACAAAGGATTAGCAACTATACCGCTCCGCTACTTGAATTGCTTCGCCGTTCTCTCGTCAATGAAGAAATTGTCTTGCGGGACAGGGAAGGATTAAGTCGCGCTGTACGGGTTGGCCCAAGAGCGATAACCTAGTGAGTTCTATTCCTGATATGGCAATTGTCTTTAAGGGGAGAGACGATTCAATATCGAACCAGCCTCGATGGTTTTCGCTCTCACCGGCATCTCAGGCGTGAAATGCCTCAGCTGATTATCTGTTCCGGGGATCCAGGATCGCCGCTGAGTTTGATGAGGGTGATCGTATTTGAAAATCAAGAACTCCTGGGTTAAAACGTTCAGGGGAATGTGCATGTGCGCATATACGCATATGATGTTCTGCGACCATGAGAACTCTCGGCAGGCTCTGTGGCATGAGGCAAGGCACGAAGTGGTTAATAACGCTCACAAACAGGAGTTGTTGAATCGGCGCATAGCTTCTAGTAAGGACGGCACATCATGGAAGTAGTAATGCAGTTATTACAGGGTGGCTGGAACGCTCTTCTTGAGTATTTATCCGCGCATGTATTAACCTGTCTTGTTCCGGCGTTCTTCATCGCAGGTGCTATAGCTGTCTTCCTGTCACAGGCAGCTATTCTCAAATATTTCGGTCCCAGGGCCAAGAAACTATTATCTTATAGCGTCGCTTCGGTGTCAGGTACAATCCTGGCCGTCTGCTCCTGTACCGTATTACCCCTCTTCGGCGGGGTCTACAAGAGAGGCGCCGGTATAGGCCCCGCAGTTGCGTTTCTGTACTCGGGCCCGGCAATAAATGTGCTGGCTATTGTCTATACTGCTCGCATCCTCGGCTTTGACCTTGGTTTGGCCAGAGCGCTGGGTGCGGTCGTATTCGCCGCTGGTATCGGCTTGATTATGGCTATGATTTATCGCAGGGAAGAGGCATTGAAGGACTCGGCGGCGTTCGATGCGCTGACGGCTGACCCTGAATCCAGGAAATGGTGGCAGCAGATTATTTTCTTCGCTGTGATGGTAGGCATATTGGTTTTTGCTGCTTCGCAGAACTGGGTTGTAACCGGTGTCCTGCTTGTGGTACTGGGCTTGGTGCTCTGGCGCTGGTTTACTAAGAGTGAGCTCGGTATCTGGATGAAGGAGACGCTGCGTTTTGTTCGCCTTATTGTCCCCTGGCTGTTGGTGGGAGTATTTGCCGCCGGTATTATCACTACATTTGTTCCCCAGGAAGTAGTTAGCAACTGGGTGGGCGGTAACAGCCTCTTTGCCAACTTCATCGCTTCTTTCCTGGGTGCACTGATGTACTTCGCAACGCTCACTGAGGTTCCTATCGTCAGCGCCTTCATGAACCTGGGCATGGGAAAAGGACCGACGCTTGCGCTGTTGCTGGCAGGACCGGCCTTATCTCTGCCCAATATGCTCGTCATTCGCAGCATTATGGGAACAAAGAAGACTCTTACTTATGTCACTCTGGTGGTGGTCTTTGCCGCCATCAGCGGCTATATCTTTGGACTGATTAGTCAATAGATTGAATCTATTTTAGTAATGTCGTGCGAGGCTTTAGCCTCGTGCTCAATAAACAAAAGGAGGTAAAGATATGAAGATCAAAGTACTCGGACCCGGATGTGCCCGCTGTCATCAGATGGAGCAAACAACCAGAGAGGTAATCAAGGAACTGGGCATCGACGCTGAGATTGAGGAGGTGAAAGATGTCAAGAAGATAATGGAATATCCTATTTTGACCACTCCCGGCCTGGTGATTGATGAGAAGCTGGTCTGCGCTGGCAGGGTGCCTACCAAGGCAGAGCTCACTCAGTTGATTGCCGACGCCCTGGCTAAAGAGGATAAAAACAAGAAGTAGAAGATTCATCTTGATACAGGAGCCGCACAAGCATACAAGGAGGTAGAAATGGAAGGTGAAAAGCCATGCTGCCCTGCAGCCGCCGCAAGGATGACAAAGCAGTTCACTCTGGCGGATGGTCTTCAGGTAGGCATTGTAAACTTGGAGAACATTCTTAGAGAGGTTGCCGACCTGAAGCTAACCGATGTCGATGCCATCAAGGAAGAACTGCTGCAGAGGGTCAAGGTTCGCACTTATGTTGCGCCTGGGGCAGAGACTGATTACTCCAATGCTCTGCTTCGTGAATACGAAAAGCTACTTAGGAGGTAGACGTGAGCTTATCTATTGCAGAACTCAAAAACAGACTCAATACCGCTCAGGACAAGTTTGAACTCCTGAGACTACGGGAGGATATTACTGCGTTTATGGCGGGTCCTCAATTCCAGCAGCTTTCGCAGAGCGATAAGAATCGTGTGGAAGATTTGCTTGTTGAGGGGCTCGCCAAGGAAGAGCAGTACCAGGGATGCGACCCGTGGAGAACTATTCTGGGGCACTGAGGGCCTTAAAGTGCGAACCGTTGGAGATGAAGCATTATGCTAAAAGTAAAACCCCCGAATGATTATCCTCCCGAGGAGGGTCGCTACGTCAGGGGTAACGATTATTCGCCCGTAGCAGTTTGTACCATCCTGGATACGTTTGACTTTAGGATACCGTCGGAACTGAATGAGCTGGTGATGACTGGTGTAGATTCCGGTGCCGCCCTGTCAGGAATGCTTCAAACGGAGAACATAGGATTGGAGAAGATGATTTGTAATATCGTAGCTAACCCGAATATACGATATATCGTGCTCTGCGGAAGGGAATCAGCAGGACACTTGCCCGGCGAATCGCTCCTGGCACTCAAACAAAACGGAGTCAGCGATACGAAGCAAATCATTGGCACAGAAGCTCCCACCCCAAACCTCTATAACATTCCGTTGGAGCTAATAGAAAGGTTCAGAAACCAGGTCGTAAGCATCGTCAACCTTCTATGCGAGCCAGGGGAGAGAGACACAACGCTACCCGGGCTCGACCCAAAGGTGGTAGAAAAGGCGGTGTGGAGCTGCTACCAGGAAGAGCCGGTATCTTTCAGAAACTATACACTTTATGACGTGGGGGCATACCCTCAGCCGGCGATATGCCATAAGCTTGCATCAAAATTGAGTCAGCCGCAGCAAGATATTATGCAGCCAGGCAAATCGAAGCTGGCTATGGGGCTTATGCTCCATAAATTCTTGCCGAAGACAAATTGCAGGGAGTGTGGCAAGCGGACCTGCCTTGCTTTTGCTATCGAGCTGGCGAAGGGCAAATGCCAACTTCAGCAATGTCCTGTTCTGGATCAGCCAGAGTTTGCCACTGAAAGGGAAGCTTTGACCGGGCTTTTGGAATAGGGGAAAAATGATTATTGCAGTATCTTTCCACCTACAGAATGTATTGAATAAGCCGGAGACGGTTGACAAGTGTCGATATATGAGGTAATGTTTATATGTGAATCAGCTCATATAGAAGGTGTCACTATTGCGATAGCAGATGAACAGGCAAGGCCTCTTCAGTGCATTGGAGAACCAACTTGGCTGCAAATACTTAAACCGCTCACTGATGGCGAGAAATATGTCGGTGAAATCATTAGCAACTTGAAAAAGGACCAGTCTTTAATCTCGTACCATTTAAGACACCTAAGAGAGTGTAACATAGTAGTGGTTAGACGGGAAGCTCAAAGGGCCTACTCAAAGGGCCTACTACAAATTATTGGATTTTAGTCTAGCCGAACTGGTAAACATCAGTGAGGCTATAGTGAAAAACATCCCTGTATGCCCACTGCCACAGGGAGGCTTGCATGAAGTGCAAGCAAAGTATGATGAGAGTGCGAAATCCGCAGTATAGCAGACACTGTTTGGATGGGCAGGCTTATCCGTCAGGTAGAATGAGATGCCAACAATAGGGAAAATCGCTGTTTCATTGGTCGTCAATGCCAGCAGGACAAACTTAAGTCGCATCTGGATACAGCTAATTCTGTGGAACGATTCAAGAGAGACCCCACAGTTTAAATTAGCATCTTCTTGGTAACACAAAGAGGAAAGAAAATGGGTGAGAAGGAACGAAGGCTCGGTATCTGGGGGAAGTTTCTAACCCTATGGGTAGCACTGTGCATCGGTGGCGGGGTCGGACTGGGACATCTGTTCCCGCAGCTTTCCGATATGCTGGCCAGGCTCGAGGTGCGGGGCATTTCCATACCGATTGCCATACTGCTTTTTGCCATGATATATCCCATCATGGTACAGATAAGCTGGGAAGAGATTAGAAAAGCAATCCGCTCGCCCAAGCCCATCGGGCTCACCCTGTTTGCCAACTGGGCAATCAAGCCCTTTACAATGGCCTTGTTC
>JAWOFK010000001.1:0-6420 GCA_046497565.1 Dehalococcoidia bacterium | reverse complement strand
AACATGGTCTTCCATAACTTCCATCGTGTCTATCCTGAAATCATACTCCTCAGCAATCTTATTGAATATGACCTTCAAGTATTCCGAAACTTCTTTACTAAGAATATTCTTTCTATACTTCGGTATTCACACCAGGTGATATTTCAAATCGTATACGGCGTGTTTTGTCCTCTTAATTCCCACACTACAGTTATACAGGGGAAAGCCCTGCTTAAACAAGTGTCCTTGCCTCGCCTTACGGCGAGCCACTTTCCTCCCGCCAGCAAGCTGGCGGGTATCCAGTGGAGATTTTTATGAACGTCAGCGTGTGCCGAATCGAACTCCGCCTCCCTGAGAACCAATCGCTCAAAGGTAAGAGGCAGGTGATCAAGTCCATCATTGCACGGCTACAAAACAGGTACAAGGTTTCCGTAGCTGAGGTGGATAACCAGAACCTGTGGCAACTGGCCACTTTGGGCATAGCTTGCGTGAGCAACCACAGGAGACATGCCGACGAGACTTTGTCCAATGTGGTAAAGTTCATTGTCCAGAACTATCCCGATTTAGAGTTATTGGACTCGGAAATAGAAACCTTTCCTTGATGGATGCCGCTGCTTTTTTAGACTACCTGCTTACTCTAACCGAATACCAACAGCAGATCGTCCATATTGAACGTATTCCTCCCCAAGATGCCACCCCTGGCAAACTGGACGCCCGCCTCCACCCCGACCTTCAGACATGTCTGGAATCTCTGGGTATATCGACTCTCTACAGTCACCAAGCAAAGGCAGTGAATGTCATTTTTGGCGGGAACAATGTCATAATTGCCACGCCCAGTGCCAGCGGCAAGACCCTGTGCTATCACCTGTCTACTCTTGATGCGCTCTTACGTGACAAGAGTAGCCGTGCCCTTTATATCTTCCCCACCAAAGCTCTAGCCCAGGACCAACTACGAAGCCTGCAACAAATTGCCCGCCCTCTATCATTACGAGCCGAAAGCGACGTAGTCCCCCGGGGAACCGTAGCTACTTTCGACGGTGATACACCACGGAACGAAAGAGCAAACATCAGAAGACGGGCGAGGATAGTGCTTACCAACCCGGATATGCTCCATCTGGGCATCTTACCCAACCACCAGTCGTGGGCCGGATTTCTGCGCAACCTCAAATATGTCGTAATAGATGAGACACATATCTATCGAGGCGTTTTCGGCTCTCATGTAGCCAATGTCCTGCGCAGATTGCGGCGGCTTTGTTCTTCTTATGGCTCTAACCCCCAGTTTATCTGCAGCTCGGCCACCATCGCCAATCCCCAAGAGCACGCTCAAAATATCGTTGGCTTGCCTTTCGAAGCCATTATTGAAGATGGCTCACCACATGGCGAGAAGTATTTCATCTTCTGGAATCCGCCTTTCCTCGATGAGGCCAGGACCAGCCGGCGCAGTCCCAATAGCGAGGCAGCCTCCCTTCTCAGCGGGCTTGTGCAGAAAGGTATCCGCGGCCTGGTGTTTGCCCGCACTCGCAAGCTTACCGAGCTCATCTATATCTACACTAAGGGGCAGTTATCTCCCACCCTGGCGGACAGAATCAGCCCCTACCGGGCGGGGTATCTTCCCCAAGACAGACGCCGAATTGAGCGTCAGTTCTTCGATGGGGAGCTTCTCGGCCTGGTGGCCACCACGGCCCTGGAGTTGGGAATAAACGTCGGCGACCTGGAGGCGACGGTGCTTACCGGCTATCCCGGAAGCATTGCCAGTGCCTGGCAGCAGGCCGGACGCAGCGGACGAAGTACCCACAGCTCTTTGAGCTTTCTTGTTGCCCACGAAAACCCGCTTGACCAGTACCTGATGCATAATCCGGACTTCTTTTTCAGTAAGAACTTTGACAATGCCATAATCAACCCCGGCAATCCTTATATCCTGAAACCCCACCTTCTCTGCGCAGCCTGGGAGAAACCTTTGCATGATGAGGACGAGGCATTTTTCGGAGCCAACATCGGCACTATGCTGACTGAGTTAGAACAAGAAGCGAAATTAAGAAAACGCCATCATAGATGGTATCCCGTTCCTTCTATCGCTTATCCCGCTCAGGATATAAACATAAGGGCAGCATCAGGGGAAAATTATGCTGTCATTGATGCTGGCCAGGGTTGCCTGCTCGAGACAGTGGAGGCCAGTGTTGCGTTCTTTCAGGTACACCCCGGCGCCATCTATCTCCACCAGGGTGAGTCCTATCTCGTAAAGGAACTCGATTTGGTCCGCCACATCGCCTGGGTAGAACCCAGTGCCGCAGACTACTACACTCAGTCCATGGACATAACCGACCTGCGGGTCGCGAGCGTGACAAAAGAAAGGAATTGCCGTAGGGTGCAGGTCTATTTCGGAGATGTTGACGTTACTACCACGGTGGTTGGCTTCAAGAGGAAAAAGCAGCTCACGGAAGAGGTCATCGCAGAGGAGCCTCTCGACTTGCCGCCACAAAACTTTCGCACCAGGGCACTGTGGTTTGATTTGCCTCAGGGGGCGATTAGCAGGATAGCCGATGGCGGCCTTGACCTTCAGGGCGGTTTACATGCCTGTGAACACGCTGCCATCGGCCTGCTCCCTCTCTTCGCTCTTTGCGACCGCAACGACATCGGCGGCGTTTCCACTGCTCTTCATCCCGACACCGGTAAGGCTCAGATTTTCATCTACGACGCCTACCCCGGGGGCATTGGCATCGTTGAGAAGGGATTCGAGATGATGACCGAACTGTGGCAGGCCACTTTGAAAGCGGTGGAAGCTTGTCCTTGCGCCGAAGGCTGCCCCTCCTGCGTGCAATCGCCCAAGTGCGGCAACAATAACCAGCCCCTGGATAAAGAAGCCGCCATAGTCCTGCTTCAAGAACTCGCGGCTTGACGGGGATTGAAACAAGGCTAATTGTAATATTGTTGCATTTAGCTTTGCCCTCAGGTATAATTTCGCCATGGTCGAAGACTCGATTGGCATTTTGCAGGCTCAGGGATACAAGGCAACCAGGCCGCGGAAGCTGGTACTCGAGGTACTGGAGGAAATCAATAAGCCGCTTTCTCCTTACGACATACAGGAGATTTTGCGCGCCAGGGGCAAATATCTAAACCACGTTACCATCTATCGCATACTCGATTTGTTTTGCAGCCTCAATCTGGCCCATAAGATGCTATCCAGCGGCAGATTTGTGAAGTGTAGCCTAGATGCTATAGAAGGCTGCCATCGCTTCATGGTCTGCCAGCATTGCGGAGCCATTCGAGAATTCGCTGACAAAGCATTATGTCAAGAGGAAAACGAGTTCGCCCAGAATTTTGGCTTTCATACCGAATCTCATCTCTCCGAATTCTCCGGCCTTTGTTCTCGGTGTTACAAGGATAGCTCCGACTGGCACATGGAGGTAAGTAAGAAATGATCAGGCGCATAGTGGAAGAACTCAAAGAGCATATCCCCTTCACGGCACTTGGAGCCCTGGCCGGCATTTTGATAATGACAATAGTAGTCTTAAGCAACGTTCCTCACCATATTTCTCACACTATTTTTCACACTTTGCACCCACTCCATGTGTTCTTGAGCGCACTTGTAACCACAGCTATATACATGAGATATAAGAAAGGCAAAATCTGGGCGGCGATTTTGATTGGCTGGACAGGCGCGATCAGCATAGGTACGCTGAGCGATGCCCTGATTCCCTATCTGGGAGGAACTCTGCTCCATGCCGAAATGGAATTCCATGTGCCTTTCCTGGAAATTGAGCACTGGTGGATAAATCTTCTTGCCCTGGCCGGCGTTGGAATCGGCTACTGGAAGCAAACAACCAGGATCCCACACTTCGGCCACGTGCTACTAAGTACCTGGGCATCTTTGTTCTACATCACGGCGTTCGGAACAGCCGATTGGATTCCTTTGCTTCCTTTCATCTTCCTGATCCTATTCATCGCAGTCTGGATTCCCTGCTGCCTGAGCGACATCATATATCCTCTTCTATTCGTGCGAAAAGAGCCAGCCCAGTCGTTGCAGGAACGACAGGAAAGCGCCAGCTGAAAGGCTCGTCTCCACTTGTGCTATTATAGTATGCCGTAATAATAGTGTGTGTTGTGTGATTGCGAGGAGCCCCGATGAATCCCGGTCTATCGGGGCGACGAAGCAATCCTTTTGAGATTGCCGCACCCCGACAAGTCGGGGCTCGCAATCACGGAAAAATTGCATGAGTATTTATGCAATCAACTATATGTACGATTCCCCTTAATTATGGACGGAGGCAGATTGTTCGACTTGTTTAAGAAGACTGAACTGGGAATGCAAAGAAGCAAGGAAGCCTGGTTCGGTAAGATAGCTAGTGTTTTCAGCCGAGGCTCTTTCGGGGATGAGGTCTGGGAGGAATTGGAGGAGTTGCTTGTCTCGGCTGATGTCGGTGTGGAGACTACAAGCAAACTCGTGAGCAAAGTTAAACAGCGGGTGAAAACGGACAGGCTTGCAGACGCCTCTCAGATACGAGAAGTCTTGAAGAAAGAGATGATAAGTCTATTAAAGGAAGGAGGTCATGATACGCAAGATAGATTCCGCGAGGAATCCCATAATGCCCAGAGCAGCCTGCGCGAAGGAGAAGAATCTCCTCAGGTTATCCTTGTGGTCGGCGTGAATGGTTCGGGCAAGACGACCAGCATAGCCAAGCTCGCTTACAGTTTCACTGCGCAGGGCAGGCGAGTCATCCTGGCGGCAGCGGATACCTTTCGAGCAGCAGCTATTGAGCAACTTAAACATTGGGGAGGTAAAGCAGGCGCCGAAGTCATTGCCCACCAGCCCGGTGGCGACCCCGGGGCGGTTGCCTATGATGCCGTTCAGGCCGGGTATAACCGCCACGCTCATGCAGTCATCATCGATACGGCTGGGCGCCTGCACACCAAGTTCAATCTCATGGAAGAACTCAAGAAGATAAAGAGAGTGGTAGCCAAGCACGATGCTTCAGCTCCTCATCAAGTCTTACTGGTAATGGACGCTACCACAGGACAGAATGGCCTGGCCCAGGCCAAATATTTCACGGAAGCTGTGGACGTCACCGGTATCTTTCTGGCCAAGCTTGACGGCACAGCCAGAGGTGGTATAATATTCGCCATCTGCGATCAGTTAGAGATACCTATTTACTATATCGGTACCGGTGAAAAACTGGAGGACATGGCGCCCTTTGATGCCGGAGTTTTTGTCGATGCCATTTTTGCTTAACCTCAAGGAAAGGAATAGATGCTAACTATCAGCATAGACCCGGTTGCTTTCACCATCGGCCCCCTGACCATACGGTGGTGGGGAATTGCGGCGGCTATAGCCGTCATACTGATGCTAATCATCATCCCCAGAGAAGCAAGAAAACTGGGCATCAGGCAAGACCTCTACAGCCTTTTTATCTGGTGTATTATTGGCGGCTTTGTGGGAAGTCGGCTGACATACGTAATCGGTGACTGGGAGCATTTCATAACAGACCCTCGACACATTTTCGGCTTCGGCGGCCAGGCACAAAACGGGATGATTGTCGGCGTCTTTGTGGCAGCGTTGATCTACATGAGGGCGACAAGGATGCGTTTTCCCACCCTGCTCAGGATAGGCGATGCCGTTGCGATCGCCACGCCTTTGGCGTTAGCCATAGGGAGGCTTGGTTGTACCCTGAACGGCTGCTGCTTTGGCAAGCTCAGTCCTTATCAGTCTTTCCCCGGAGCTCTGGTCTATGCTCCTCGTCCGGCCGAAACTCTTCTCCGAGACTGGTACCACCTCCCCACCCAGTATATGGGAGTACCCCTCTACCCCACGCAGATTTACCACATACTATGGAATCTGATAACTTTCGCCATCGTGTGGCGATTTAGGGAAAGGTTCAAACCACCCGGCTCGCTTCTATTCTTCTACCTTTGCCTTTATGCCGTCGGCGATTTCGGCATCAGGTTTCTTCGTGTTGGCGAACTGGTCTTCCTGGGGCTCCAGCAAGCACAAGTCATAAGTCTAATCGTATTTCTAATATTTCTGCCCTGGCTCATTATCAAAATGCGCAGCTATCAACCTTCCCCCCAGTCTGAACCGGAGGCGAACAACCTCTGAGACCACTTTCTACGCCTCTCTAGACCCCAGAACCAAGCTGATCCACTTCAGATAGCTGGGTGACAGTTGATGTGCTTGTAGCGTCTGGTAATACTTACCTGTCATCGCCAGCCCCGACAAGTCGGGGCGTGGCAACGACGAAAGCGAAATCCCAAATTCTAACCCATCTTTACCACGGCTTTTACCAAGGCAAGCGATGATTAGCTTTGGAGGGAGGCTGGAAGCCATTAACGGCAGCTTTGGGAGGTCAATGTAGTGCCCCATAGTAGTTAGCAGGTATTGACATCGGTGGCATCACGTGGTATGCTGCTGGTATGTTCATCAGGGAGATCACCAAGAAGAACCCCGGC
>JAWOFK010000050.1:0-28845 GCA_046497565.1 Dehalococcoidia bacterium | reverse complement strand
AAAGTGCCTGAGCCCACGGGACGAACCAAGCAGTTGCTCGATGCCGCCAATATCAAGTTGCCTGCAGTGCTACCATTGAGAGGAGTGCATGTAGCCACCAGGAAAAAGCTCGTTTCTCAACGGCGTTAGCCTCAATTCTCAAGGGGCACTCCGTTCAAGCGAAAATAGCCTCAATTTGGAAGATCTGCTATTAACTTGTAATGTTACCCCTACATGTTGCGCTGGACATATGACTGCCAGCACACTTGACTTGTTCGGTTCCTGTTTGGTAGGGTCTCTCTCAGAAAGGAGGCAAGCGGCCTCCGCCTTTTTTCTAGGCTACATGGGGCACTAGCTGGCAAGGCCGGCCGCTTTCAGGATATCGGGAACTACCTCTTCCCGGCCTATGGCCATGACATGGACCCCATGGCAGATTGATTCCTTTTCCAGAGTGGCAATCATCCGACCGGCGATTTCTATACCCTTATTTAGTGCCTCGCCTTTGGCGGCACCGGCCAATTCATCAATCAAGTTCTGGGGTACAAGGATACCCGGGACATTCTCGTTCATATACTTCGCCATTCTTGCTGACACAAGCAGAATTATGCCTGCCAGTATCTTGACCGGGAACTGGCGGGCATATTCCATAAACTTCGCAAAATTGTCCAGGTCGTAGATGGCCTGAGTCTGAAAGAATTCGGCACCGGCTTCAATTTTCTTTTCAAACTTGACCAGCTGCGGCTCTATCGGGTTTGCCTCGGGTGTGACTATAGCTCCAGCGCAGAATTGAACGCCTCCATCAAGCTCATTCCCGCCAAGGTCTGTCCCCGATTCCAGTTGTCGAATTGTCTTCAACAGTTGGGTTGAGTCGAGGTCAAAAACGCCCTTGGCCTCCTTGTGGTCACCAACCACAACAGCATCCCCCGTTAAGCAGAGGACATTTCTTACGCCTCTGGTATATGCGAAGAGCAACTCAGCCTGAAGGGCAAGGCGATTACGGTCACGACAAGTCACCTGTAATATTGGCTCGCCACCTTGTTCCTTGATGGCCAGACAGCCGCCGATAGAGGGAAAGCGCATTACGGAACTCTGGTGGTCGGTAACGTTCAGCGCATCTACTTTGTCTTTGAGAAGATCGATATGATGCAGCATCTTATCGATGTTCGTCCCCTTTGGCGGACCGATTTCGCTGGTTATCACAAATCTGCCAGATTGCAAAACTTCTTTAAAACTCGGCGCCATAGCTCCTCCTTCATGTAATCCTGATCATTCGCGGCCTGGGGGCCACGTTGTAGTCCCGGGGGGCATAATACCTGCGCATGAAATCAAGCCGGCCCTGTTCCTCCAGCCGCCGATAGATAAGAGTCCAGGCACAGTCTTTATCCTGATCCACCTCGCACTTGCCATTGTTGGTGCCTCCGCAAGGGCCATTCAGCAAACCTTTGTGACATGCCGTCAAGGGACAGACGCCGGCAGTCTCACCGAGCACACACTGACCACACTGGGCACAGACCTCGTGAAAACAGCCGGGGCCATCCTCGACCCCTATAAAAAGAGTGTCCAGGGCTGGAATGGCTGGCTTGTCAACATAGGTACTTACCTTATGCACTCCTAAAGCACAGGCCATGACCAGAATACAGTCGGCATTGTGAATAGCTCCGTTATTCTCTTTGATAGCAGCTTCTGTCATCTCGTCACAGGCGGTAGGGATGACTATCCAGTCGGTGACCAGCTTGCCTAGTCCCTGGAGACGCTCTCTCATGTCCAGAACCTGCTCCCTGCCGCCGGTCTTGGTCATCGTGGCGCATGTGCCACAGCCGGCAATATACACCCGGTCAAACCCGTATAACTGCTGCTCGATTTCTTCGAAAAGTTTCTGTTTGGTAATAGATTTCATGCCTGACCTCCCTATAAATTGAATCCGAAATCCCAAGCTCTAAATCCTAAACAAATCCAACTCTCCAAATTCCAAATCTGGAACCTAGCGTTTTGGTCATTGATATTTTGTAATTTGATATTGTTTGACATTCGGTATTTAGTGCTTGGTACTTTATTTTTCCAGGTCGCATCTTAAGCAACGCTTAGCCTCCTGTCTCGCCTTCTCCTCGGTAAAGCCCAGTTCTATCTCTTTGAAGCTTCCTTTGCTCTCCTCAAGGGGTAGCTGGGGTATTTCGGGCCTGAATTGTGGTTCCCAGCTTTCTTCCCCTTCTGCACCTGCTTCTTCCTCAATAACACTGGGCTTAAGGTCATACATCTCGACCCGTGAGGTATCACCCTTGAGATACTTGTCTATGGCGATAGCCCCTCTCCGGCCAGAGGCAATAGCCTCTATTACCATGCCCGGCCCAAAGACGAAATCTCCTCCGGCGAAAACCCCGGGAACATTGGTAATCAGTCTATTTTCATCGACCGCCAGCCTTTCCCATCGAGTGCGCTCAAGAGCACTATCAGCAGGCAAGAACGACAGGTCTGGAGCCTGCCCCACAGCAGCGATAACGGTATCCGCCGGGGCAACGAACTCTGAGCCGGGAACTGGAATTGGACGCCGGCGTCCACTGGCATCAGGCTCACCCAGCTTCATGTGCACGCACTGTAAACCGGTTACCCTCCAATCATTGCTTACTATGCGGGTGGGGCTGACGAGGAAATTGACCCGGATGCCCTCGGCCAAAGCAGCATCGTACTCCAGCTCAGTTACCGGCATCTCTTCTCGCGACCGACGGTAGAAGATGCTCACCTCATCAGCACCGAGGCGAAGAGCAGTGCGAGCAGAGTCGAGGGCCACGTTGCCACCTCCAATAACTGCCACACTGCGTCCAATCTTGACAGGTCTTCCTATCTTTATATCCCTTAGAAACCTCAAGCCATAGTAGAAGCCTTCGATGTCCTCCAATTCCCCGGGTATGCCAATGCTCTGACTCTTTTGCGCCCCGGCAGCAATGAAGACAGCTTGGAAACCACTGTTCTTGATATCTTCTACGGTGAAATTCACGTTGATGGGGGCATTGTATCTTATCTCCACCCCCCGCCTGGCGATATAATCTATCTCCTTCTCGATGACTTCGCGGGGTAAGCGAAAGTCCGGTATGGCCACCGAGAGCATGCCCCCGCCTATGGGAAGGGCTTCAAAGACCGTGACAGCGTAACCCATTTGAGCTAGAAAGTAGGCGCAGGACAGCCCTGTGGGTCCCGCTCCTACCACAGCTACTTTTTGGCTATGAGTCTGGGGGAAGGGTTCTGGCCCGGGCAATTCCCCGAGGTGCTCAAAATACCAGTCGGCAGCAAAGCGCTTAAGCGCCCTGATTGCTACGGATTCATCGAGTTCCCCACGACGACATCTTCCTTCGCAGGGATGATGACAGATACGGCCACAAATAGCAGGAAAGGGATTACGGTCTCTGATCGTATCAATAGCCTCCAGGTACTCACCAGCTGCAATTTGGGACACATATTTGGGAACGTTGATGCCCACGGGGCAGGTATGCTGACATGGTGATATCATCAGGGCATCGCAGACGGCGGCCGGACACTTCTTCTCTCGTATATGAGTTTCATATTCGTCTTTGAAGTACTCGAGGGTAGTGAGCACGGGATTGGGACAGGTCTGCCCCAGACCACAGAGCGAGCATTCTTTAACCGTCCTGGCTATGGTGAGCAGAGTATTCATATCCTCTTCACGTCCTTTGCCCTGAGTGATTCTAGTCAGTATTTCCAGCATTTGTCTGGTTCCCAGGCGGCACGGGACACACTTTCCACAGGACTCTTCCTGAGTGAAGCTCAGGAAGTATCTGGCCACTTCCACCATACAGGTGGTATCGTCCAGCACCACCATGCCCCCAGACCCCATAATCGAGCCTAATTGAGCCAGTGTTTCATATTCCACCGGGGAATCGAGAAATCGGGCAGGGATGCAGCCGCCCGAGGGGCCACCCGTCTGCACCGCCTTAAATCGCTTGCCCCGGGGAATACCACCCCCGATATCAAAGATGATGGTGGATAGCAGCGTGCCCATGGGCACCTCCACTAAGCCACTGTTGGCAATCTTCCCCGTGAGGGCAAAGACAGCCGTGCCCTTGCTCTTTTCCGTACCTATGCCGGCAAACCAATCAGCACCTCGGTCCAGGATGATGGGAATGCAAGCCAGGCTCTTCACGTTATTGATATTGGTGGGCTTTCCTTCCAGGCCTGATTGGGCGGGAAACGGGGGGCGTGGACGAGGCATGCCGCGTCGGCTCTCAATAGAGGCCATTAAGGCTGTTTCCTCACCACAGACAAAAGCACCGGCGCCTTCCTTCATATGCACTGCAAAGTCAAAGCCCGACCCCAGAATGTCTTTGCCCAGAAAGCCTCTTTGTCGGCTTTGCTCCATGGCAGTGTAAAGTCGCTTGACTGCTAAGGGGTACTCGGCACGTACATAAACGTAGCCCTCGCTGGCACCCATGGCATATCCGGCAATGGTCAGCCCTTCCACAACAGCATGAGGGTCGGCCTCCAGGATCGAGCGGTCCATAAACGCACCGGGGTCGCCTTCATCGGCATTGCAGATGACGTATTTCTGTTTTCCGGGAGCACTGCGGCAGAACTCCCACTTGAGGCCAGTAGGAAAACCAGCACCACCCCGTCCTCTGAGACCAGATTTCTTAACCTCATCAATAACCTGCTCGGGCGTCATCAAAAGTGCCTTTCTCAGGGCCCGATACCCTCCACGAGCAATATAGTGCTCGATCTTCTCCGGGTTGATATGCCCGCAATTGTGTAGAATGACACGCTCCTGTTTCTTGTAGAAGTTTATCTCTGAATAGCGTGGTATGGCTTCGCCAGTTACCGGATCATGGTAGAAAAGGCGTGCTACGGGCTTGCCCTCTTTAAGATGAGAGCCGACAATTTCCGGAGCATCTTCAACCTGGACATGGGTATAGAAAATCCCTTCGGGTTCAATCACTACATTGGGGCCCTGCTCGCAAAAACCGTGACAGCCGGTAAAGTCTACCTCGGCATTGCCTATCCCTTGCCGGGTAATTTCTTCCTTAAGCGCCTTATATACAGCGTCAGCACCGCTGGAGACACACCCTGTTCCCTCACAAACGAAGATAGTGTGCTGGTCTCCCATGCTACCCTCCATCCTCCCGATGCTTGAATAATTGCTCCACCTTCTTCGGGTTCATATGACCATGTACGTGGTCAGCGACGACTATATTAGGGGCCAGGGCGCAAACGCCGATGCAGGCCACAGTTTCCAGCGTGTATTCCAAATCAGGGGTAGTCTCGCCCTCTTCTATGCCCAGGCGCTGTCTGACCAATTTCAATATGGTCTTCCCCCCTCGTACATGACAGGCAGTCCCTCGACATACTCTGACGACTTGTTTACCTTGGGGCTGAGTATAAAGCTGTGCATAAAAACTGATTACCCCCTGCACCTGACTGGGGAAGAGCCCCAGGCTTGTGGCCACAATGGGTATCGACTGAGGAGGGATATACCCGAACTCACTCTGGATTTTTTGCAGCAACGGTATGAGCGCCCACTTTGACCCACCGTGTTCAGCCACAAGCTCGTTTACCCGTGTCAGGTCAACCTCTTCGGGCTCTTGTTTTCCCATATTCATTTGCTCCTTAATCCCAAATCTAAATACCAAAGCGCTCTTTGTTCAAAATTCTGGTCATTAGATGAAAACAACTGGATTTTCCCCTTCTTTTGATCAACATTTCGTAGTCAGTGCCTGAAATTTTCCCTCTTTTCCTTCTCAAGGGAGAGAGTTTTTCTCTATTCTTACGCTGCATACCTTCAGCGAAGGCGCCTTTGTTTCTGGATTTAACACAATATCGAATAGCTCGCTAACCGGAGCCTCGGGGAAGGAAATCGGCATAAAGAGCGTCCCTTCAGGGAGGCCATCGACGATTCTAACAATGGTGGTTAGTTTGGAGACCGGTGACATAATGGTGACCCTGTCGCCATGGCTAAGGTCAAGTTTTTGCGCATCAGTCTCACCAATTTCCACAAATGCCTGAGAAGAGTATTCTTTCAAGCGTGGAGACCTTGAGCTTCTCGAGCCAGTGCCGAAATGATAAAGTGTAGTCCCGGTCAACAAAGTGAAGGGATAACTCTTCTTTGCCTTTGCTGGCGGAACATAGTTGACCGGGCAGAAGCGGGCGAAGCCCTCCGGGAACTGACCACCGTGTACGCGCCCAACCCCCCCGTAATTAGTCGACTCAGCCTGATACAGACTCTTGGCCTCTGAGCCAACATAATCAATCCTCTCATATTCCCTATAACCTGCTAGCTCACAACAGTCAACTACCTCGTCCAGAACTTCTTGGGGAGAGGAATAGGGCATCGGAGCCCCCATTTTGTCAGCCAGTTGCAGGATTATCTCCCAGTCAGGCAAGCTTTTTCCCAAAGGAGCGATTGCCTTTTGCACCCTTTGTACCCTTCCTTCGAAATTGGTGAAGGTGCCGTTCTTTTCAGCGAAGCTTGCCGCCGGCAGAACTACATTTGCCAGTTTGGCCGTCTCGGTAAGGAACATATCCTGCACCACTAGACAATCAAGGGAAGCCAGAACCTCTGTAATGAGTCTCGAATCAGGAAAGCTCAAAACAGGGTTTTCTCCTACGATGTACAGGCCTTTGATCTTTCCCTTTTTTGCCTGTTCCATAATCTCCAGAGCCGTTAATCCAGCCGCAGCCGGCAAGCTCGCCTGCCAACGTTGTTCAAACTTCGCCCTGGCTTGAGCATCTGTTACACTCTGGTATCCGGGCAGAAATTTGGGCAGTGTCCCCATGTCGCAGGCACCCTGCCCATTGTTTTCTCTTTGCAGCGCATAGATGCCACCACCCCTGCGCCCAATGTTTCCCGTCAACAATACCAGATTTGCCAGAGCCGTCACGCCGTCCATCCCTCCGCTGTGCTGCGTGATTCCGGTGCCATAGACAATTGCCGCCCGGCTTGCCTTGGCATATAGCACGGCGGCAGCACGTATTTCTTGACTCGAAACACCGGTGGCCTTTTCGACATACTCTGCGGTATATTCCTTCAGGCTCTTGTCAAAAGCTTCGAAGTTGTCCGTTCTTCTGGTGACGAATTCCTCGTCCAGCAAGCCTTCGTCAATAATTGCCTTGGCCAGGCCGTTTATGAGGGCCACATCGGTACCGACCTGGGGTTGTAACCAGAGATGCGCAAACAAAGCAAGCTTCGTCCGTCGAGGGTCTATTAGAAGCAACTTGGCACCTCGTTGTTTGATAGCGCGCTTTATGGCATAACCGACGACAGGGGCCGAGGAGCTGGGGTCAGCTCCGATAACGACTATGAGATCCGATTGCTCCAGGTCACTGAGGTGATTCGTGGTACCGGAGAAACCAAGGGAAGACCCCAGGCCAATACGGCTGGCGGAGTTATACAATCGGCTGCCATTATCAACATTGTTGGTGCCCAGCGCAGACCTGGCGAATCTTTGCAGAAGGTAGTTCTCTTCGTTTGTGCACTTGGATGAGCCCAGGACGGCCAGGCTGCTACCGCCATATTCACTCTTTATTCGCTGGAATTGAGTGGCTATCACCTCCAGGGCCTGTTCCCAGGGCAATTCATCAAATTCGCCATCAGCTTTGACCAGGGGATTGAGCAACCTATCCGGGCTATGGACAAAATCACAGCCATAGCTTCCCATCACGCAAAGCATGCCGTTATTTACTGAACTCTCCTTGTCTGGCATGACCCGCACTACCTGTCCATCTTTGACTTCAAGGCAGATGCCGCAGCCACAACCACAGAAGGGACAGGTCGTCCGAACAACGGTCTGGACTGTTCCTCTATATACACCTTCTTTCTCCATTAGTGCACCGGTAGGACACAACGCCACACACGTCCCACAAAAGGTGCACTCGGACTTTTCCAGAGGCAGGTTATTAAGCGTCGCCGGTATGGCCGTGAACCCTCGCCGAAAGTAGTCGATAGCACCTTCGACGACCAGCTCCTGGCAGGCTCGAATACATCTGGCGCACAGTATGCATTTGCTCAAGTCCCGTTCAAGGAAAGGATTGACCTCCTGGATGCTGGCCATCTGAGGAATCCTCTGCAATTCCACCAGTCCGATGTCCAGGCTCGAGGCAATTTGGCGCAGCTGGCAGCGGTTGCCCTTGTCACATACCAGGCAAGAATCAGGGTGACTGGCAAGCATGAGTTGGACTATGGTTCTGCGGCGCTCTATGACCCGAGGGGAAAATGTATTGATCACCATTCCCGACGCTATCGGGACGACGCATGACGCCAGCAAGGCGCCGTTCCGCTCATCTTCTACCAGGCAAACCCGGCAGGCGCCAACTGAAGAGAGCTGAGAGTCGTGACAAAGAGTAGGGATATCCACGCCTGATTCCTTTGCCAGCTCGAGAATAGTCATCCCCGGATGGCCACTTACCTCACGACCGTCAAGAGTAATAGTTATCGGCTGCAAACCAGTATTCTCCTTCATAACACCGATAGGTGAGGGTAAAGCTTTCCAGAACAGATCACTTATTCATACCTTGCCCCTCTGGCCAGTTGGCAGACACATAGGCAAAGGAGCGCGGGAAGTATCTTCCTTCGCCCACCGTCCTTATGCCAGTCAGAAGGTCGGAACTAACAGCATTCTTGGCGATAAAGCCATAAGCCCCTACCTGCTTGGCAACAAACATGTTCTCTTCTTCGTCATATTGGGTCAAAATCAGGACCTTTGTCTCCGGACATTCTTCAGTTATGCGTTTTGTTGCTTCAAGTCCGCTCATCACGGGCATGACTATATCCATCACCGCTACATTTGGCGTGAGGTGCTGCACTTTTTCAATAGCGTCGCGCCCATCAACAGCTTCCCCTACTACTTCCATGTCCTTCTGTAACCTCAGCAGGGCGCAAATCCCTTCCCTGACCACAGCATGGTCATCTACTACCAGCACCTTGATTTTTCTCAGTGTCTTATCCAGGAATTTCTCAGCCCAGACTAGTACTGAATCTGACTCGACTGGCTTGATCAAATATTGTTCAGCTTCAAGCTTCAAGCCCTCGTCCATGCGCCATCCCTTGATGACACGCTTTTCCGGTGAAGCATCAATCACAATGAGAGGCACTTGTTTGAGATTGGGGCTCTGTTTTAACCACTGATGAAGCCGAAAGGCATCTCCACGTGGCATTATCGTGCCCAGAATAACCAGGTCAGGTTTTTCGCGACGCGCTACCTCCTCTGCCTGTAATCTGTCGCCAGCAGTGAGCACCTGCCAACCTTTGGCCACTATTTTGGCTTGTATATCCGCAATGAACTCCGGCTCATCATCTACCAGCAGAATCTTGGCGTTCTGTTCCATCTTGTACCCCCTTGTCAACTGCACGTTTGCAGCTTTTTGACCTACTAATACAAAGTATAATGACCGGTCAACGGAAGGAATAGAGGCGTTCACCCCAAAAGGCAGGGAAATATCACCTCAATTTTGGGCAGTCAAGTGCTCATTTAGGTGGACAGCGCTGCCCATAATTGGGGTCTGGGAAATAAGTGCTGCTGTGAAGACTACCAGCCGGTGGTCTCAGACCATGATCATGCCCTTACGCAGGGCATATTTGAACAGTTCAAGGCGGTTATGGAGATCCAGCTTGGCCATCAGGTTGGTCTTGTGTCTTTCTACAGTTTTGGGACTGATGACCAGCATTCGGGCTATCTCACCAGTAGAGTATCCTTCTGCCAGCAATTTCAGTATCTCTCTCTCCCGGTCAGTCAGTTGTTCGGAAGTATCCTTGTTTCTTCCTACTCTGGCTATCTGTCGATAATCTTCGACCAAGAGCCTGGCGATGGATGGAGATAGGAAAGAATCCCCCTGGTACACAGATCGGATGGCTGAGGTGAGCTCCGAGGATGCCGCTGCTTTGCTGACGAAGCCGCTGGCTCCAGCTTCAATAACGCTCAATACGTATTCCCTGTCTTCGTATTGGGTCAGTACTATCACCTTTGTCTCAGGAAACCTCTTGTGTATTCGGCGAGTTGCTTCAAGTCCGTCCATAAGGGGCATGACTATGTCCATGAGCACTATTTCGGGCGCAAGCTTGGCAACCATTTCCAGCGCCTCCCTGCCATTGGTGGCCTGGCCGACTGCTTCTATATCCGGGGTAAGTGCAAGCAAGGCGCAAATACCATCGCGTACGATGGCATGGTCATCAGTTACCAGTACCCTTATTCTTGCCATATGTGATGTCATGCCCTATTGGAATCTTGAACCAGAGCGTAGTTCCTGCTCCGATCTTGGACTCAATACTGGTGGTGCCGCCGAGGAAACCGATCCTTTCTCTCATACTGAATAGCCCACGCCCTCTCCCGCTTTCCTCCACGTCTGTGATTTCGGAAACGTCGAATCCTTGCCCGTCATCGCTAATACTCAGCGAGAACTCATCTGGTTGATATACCAGCACTATGGAAGCATTCTTTGCTTGGGAGTGCTCCGCAATGTTGCCAATGACTCCCTGGGCCACGCGGAAAAGAGCAGCTTCCACGTCGGGAGGAAATCGCATCTCCGTCCCTTTAACCTCCATCGTTAAGTTAATGTTTAAGGGCTGAAGCCTATTCTTGGCATGCTGGCGAACGGCAGCGGCTAATCCCAGCGTATCCAACAAAGCAGGATGAAGATTGGAAATTATCCTGCTTACTTCCTTGTGTACCTGCACTGTCAGCGACTGGACTTTCTTCAATCCAGCAATGAATTCCGCGTCTGGATTGCCAGACGTCGTGGCCATTTCTATTAGCGCTTCTAACTGTAGAGCTATCCCGGAGAGCGATTGACTGGTCTCATCGTGAAGCTCACGGGCAATCCTCCTCCGTTCGTCTTCCTCAGCCACGAGATTCTGTCGCGCAAGTTTGCGCAATCTTTCTCGTGCTTTTGTCAATCGCTCGTGGAGTCTCGCCTGCTCAATGGCTATGCCAAGTTGATCTCCGATCGAGTGTAGGAGATGTACGTCTTCTTTGGTGAAGCGGTGTGGTTCATGACTGGCAACGTTCATCACCCCTAGAATATTATCTTTGGCTCGCAGAGGGACGCTGATGAATGCCCTTAAGCCCTCTGAGCTTATCAGGTCAATGCGAACAGCCTCCGGGTCTGATGAGATGTCCTCCAGTAGAACTGATCTGCCGCTTTGCGCTACCTTTCCCGCAATTCCTTCGCCAAGCCTGACACGCATCTCTTCCGCATATCTATCTGACAGACCGTGATAAACACGATAGAAGAGCATCTCAGTCGTCTCATCCAGTAGCATGATTCCTCCAACGGTTCCGTTTACGACGTTAAGCACGTTGTCCAGGCCAATTCTAAGAATAGCATTCAAATCATGCAGACCGCTGATCGCTGCCGAGACCCGGCTCAAAGCCACAAGGTCATCGTAATATTTCTCAGCCTTGCTGCCCTGGTCGGATACGTTCATAGCAGAACCGGCTGCACCAGCAGCTTTAGCAGATTCCTTACCTTTTCCCATTGTCGGTTATATCGCCCAACCAGCCCCTGATTTTCAAGGGCCAGCAAGTAAAACCACGAAGTCTTCCATCACGAACGGAACACTATCCCTCACCGAATAAGCCTATACAAAATTGCACCCTTTTGCAACCTCTCATAGCTACAATCATTTGAATCGCATAATTGACACCCTTAAATGATCGGGGTAAAATACATTGTTTTGATATGGCAGATGTAAAACTTGGTTCAGGCGAGAGTTTTGAGGCCCTGTTGCGTAGATTTAACAGGCAGGTACAGCAAGACCGCATTTTAGCTGAGGTTCGGCGCCGTAAGCACTATGAAAAACCCAGCGAAGAGAAGAAGAAGAAAGCAGCGGCCAAAAGACGGAAAAGCTCTAGATAGCTAAGACATGGCGCTGAAAGATAGCATTCGAGTAGCCCTCAAAGAGGCGCTTAAGCGGCAACAGAGAACAGAGGTTGCTACACTAAGACTATTGTTATCTGAGATAAAGAATGCCGAAATTGCGCATCAGAAGCCGGCCGACGACAACCAGGTGCTTGACGTTATTACCAGGGAAGCAAAGCGTCGGCGTGAGAGCATAGAAGCGTTTAAGCGAGGGAACCGCAGCGATCTGGTGGCCCAGGAAGAAGCCGAACTGGCCGTTCTTATGAGTTACCTTCCTGAACAGATGAGCCGGGAGGAAATCAAAGCAGCGGCGCAGCAAGTAGTTGATGCCGTCGGAGCCAAGGGGCCAGGCGACAAAGGCAAAGTCATGTCTCAGCTTATGCCTCAACTCAAAGGCAAAGCTGATGGCAAAGAAGTCAGCGAGGTAGTTGCAGAATTGCTTGCTGCCAGCTAGGTTCGAAAGACGACCAGACTCCTATGATGCTCTTCGTCGATTGGTTCATCAGAATGACATCTGGGTGAACAGGGTCGATTGATGAGTATCTCCAATGTGCGAAACTCACCGCGTTCTGACCCTTTGGCTGAATCTGATAATGGCCGCTTAACAGGATTGTGTTTATCGCCGGTAGTACTACCGACTTTCTTCGTCCAGCATCAGTCCCCGCTCGGGGCGTGAATTTTGGGCGATGGGGCAGCTAGATTCAGTACGATAGCCGGAAAATAGCAGGTGCCATGGTGCAGAAGTACAGAGCAAGAAGAATAGGACTCTGGCTCTGAGTTGCCATTTTGTCCCGATTGAATCTTGATCGACAGTTGGTTTTCTGAAAAATGCTGGAAGCGTCCCCGTTTCGAGGTATACGGTACAACCAGAGAATAGTTGGAGATTTAGCTCAGGTTCTTTGTCCTCCTTACGACGTTATCACTCCTGAACTACGGCAACTTCTTTACAACAAGAGCGATTACAACGCTGTTCGTCTGGAATCCCCTGCCGATGGCCTGGAGCCGACGGAGGACAGCTATCAGAGAGCCTCTATCACCTTTCAGGATTGGCGTCAAAGGGGAGTACTTCAGCTTGATACTTCTTCCAGTTTCTATTTGCATGACCACCATTTTGAGTATGCCGGCCAGAAAAGGGTAAGGCGCGGGTTGGTAGCTCGCATTAAGCTCGAGCCCTGGGGCAGTGGTATATATCCTCACGAAGAGACATTTCCCAAAGCTAAGAGCGACCGTTTACAGCTGATGCGAGCCTGTCGAGCCAACTTCAGCCCGGTCCTCTCCCTGTACCAGGATTCTGAGCGGGAAGCTGCCCGGATATTATCAGAGGCATCCCGAGCTAAGCCCACGATCGAAATATCGCTTCCGTCCTCCTCGACAGGGGTGAGTCCTGACGAGGGTAGCGAAGCTCATACTCTATGGGCGATAACTGATCCGGAAACCAAGCTGCAGCTAACTCGGTTCCTATCCTCTCAGCGCCTCTATGTTGCCGACGGTCATCACCGCTACGAGACGGCACTGGCTTACCAACAAGAAAGAACACAAGCTCAATCTGATAGCTGTAAGCTGCCAGGCGACGGTTTTCACTATGTGATGATGGAATTAGTTGACTTTTCTGACCCGGGCCTGGTTGTCCTGCCCGTCCACAGGCTGGTGCGTGGCATGGCATCGTCTGCCCTGGCTGCACTACAAAGACAGCTTGAGCATTTCTTTGCACTGGAATTTGTTTCGTTGAGTGAGGGATTCTTCGCCCCCGGTGACAGCCAACCTCTCAGTCTCTCAGTTATTACCACCAAGAGCACAACAAACGGGAAGCAATCAGACAGACATCAGGACATAATCTCAGGAATCTTAGGTCTGCACGCCGGGGCATTGGTGCTACTGAGGCGACGGCAGGATATTTCCTTAGACGATATGATGCCCGATAACAGGTCCGGAGCCTATCGGGAGTTTGGTGTTAGTATCCTGAATCACATTATCCTGGATAAGATGTTGGGTATCACATCCAAAGAAGACGTTGTCTATACCGTAGATTGGAAAGCAGCCTACCAGCAGATAAAGGAAGGGAAATATCAATTAGCCTTCCTAATGAATCCTCCGCAGCCGGAAATGATCAAGGCTATCGCCGGTGCTCAGGATAGGATGCCAGCCAAATCAACCTACTTCCACCCCAAGCTGCCCGCTGGGCTCATCATCAATCCTTTGGACTAACCGGGTTTGTGCACAAGACTGTCTACAGCTTTACTCCTTTGGCTGTGTAAATACCAGGAAGGGCAAGTATCTCCTGTAGCTGCTCTTCGCCCAGCGGTTCATCAAGAGCCAGAATCATAAGGGCTTTTCCCCGTGGCTGGAGTCGAGATAAGTGCATCGAGCTGATATTAATATCGGCTTTGCCGGTTATGTTACCGATGGCGCCCACGAGCCCGGGCTGGTCAAGGTGGTCACAGAAGAGGAAATAGCCCCCTGTGGGCACAATATCCATCCAGAAGTCATTGACCTGGACGATGTGAATCTCACTATCTCTAACTGTGCCCGATATGGCGGTTGGTCCTACATTGGTATTGACCTCCAGGGTGAGCAAGTTTGAGTAATTCTGGCAGGTCACCTCTTTTTCTTCGCTGATTTTCAAGCCACGCTGAGTGGCGACCAGACTAACGTTGACCAGGTTGATTCTCTCCTCACTTACTCGCTGCAATAGACCGCTGATAAGTGCCGTCTTGATAGGGTTGCAATCGTAGCCGGTTACTCCGCCGCTATACTTAATGTGGGTCGAGCTTATTTGTCCCTCCATTAGTTGACTGGCGAGGTTGCCGATCGTTGTAGCTACCTTCATGAATGGTACCAGCTCGGGATCTATGTGTGGAGCGTTGACGGCGTATTTACTGAACCGGCCTTGAAGCACAGCCAGGACCTCTTCAGCAATGTCCCTGGCCACACTGGTCTGAGCTTCTATTGTAGAAGCACCCAGGTGAGGGGTAACGATTATCTTCTCCTCTTCGAATAAAGGGCTATCTGTTACTGGTTCTTTGGCAAAGACGTCGAAGGCGGCACCAGCTATTCTTCCGGCCTTGATTGCTTTGACTACCGCTTCCTCGTCGATCAACTCTCCCCGCGCACAATTGATGATGCGAGCCGTAGGCTTCAGTTTTGCCAACTCTTTAGCTCCAATCATTTTCCTGGTAGATGCTGTGAGCGGTACGTGGAGAGTGACAAAATCAGCCTCTTTGAGAAGCCGGTCCAAGGATACCAACTCGACCTTCAAATTGCGGGCATAGTCTTCAGAGACAAACGGGTCGTGAGCAATCACACGCATTTCGAAGCCCTGAACTCGCTTGGCCACTTCAGAGCCTACGTTACCCAGGCCAATAATGCCCAGTATCTTATTTCTCAGTTCGGCACCAATCATTTCCTGCCGCTCCCATTTACCTGACTTGAGACGGCTATTCGCTTGTGGTACGTTTCGTGCCAGGGCAAACATGAGAGCGATGGTGTGTTCCGCCGCAGCCACAATGTTGCCTGTAGGAGCGTTCACTACCACAATGCCTTTCCTGGTGGCGGCATCGACATCGATATTATCCGTGCCCACTCCAGCTCGGCCGATCACCTTGAGTTTTTCCCCTGATTCAATGACCTCTGCTCCAACTTGAGTTTGACTGCGCACAATCAAAGCATCGTAATCGCCGATAATGGCTTTCAATTGTTCAGGCAGCAGCTTGGTCTGGACATCAACCTGAGCACAGTCGCGCAGGGATTGTATCCCTTCTTCAGCTATTGGGTCAGCGACCAAAATTTTCATCATTCTGATTGTGTCTCCTAAATCCTGCTGTCTAACCGATAACCGTAAGCTGGCAGCCGCCGGCTCCCACTCAGGGCGTTCAGCCCTTCTTCGCTTGTGGCAGCACCTTGCCTAATGCCTTCAATACTGACTCGATATCATCATCATACACAGAACCGAGATGACCAATGCGGAATATCTTGCCTGATAGTCTGCCCTGTCCCCCGGCAATGATTACCTGATGTTCCTCCCGGAGCAGGCGAACCAGTTTAGAGACATCAACCTTGTCAGAGGCATCCACCGCAGTTATTGTGTCGGAGGCGTAATTCTCGGCAGGGAACAGAGAGAGGCCCAGTGCTTTTACTCCGTCTCTGGTTTTTCCGGCTACCCGAGCATGCCGGGCGAATATATTATCTAATCCCTCGCTTAACATTAATTCCAGAGTGGTGTTCAGGGCATAGCACACAGAGACAGCCGGTGTCCACGGGGTTTGCCCTTTCTGGAGAAAATCTTTAGCCAGGGAAAAATCCCAATAACAGCGCGGCATCTTGGCCTGGGCATGGGCCCGCCAGGCTTTTTCACTCACGCTAACCATGGCTAGTCCCGGAGGGACCATCCATCCTTTTTGAGAAGCAGTCACCACCACATCACAATGCCACTCATCGACAGGCAAATTGACGCAACCCAGGCTCGAGATGGCGTCAACTAGAAGAAGCTTGTCGAATGTCTTGACCACGGCGCTTATCTCGCCAAGATTGTTAGTCATGCCTGTGGATGTTTCGTTGTGAGTTACCAGTACCGCCTTAATGTTACCATCTGCCTTTAACGCCCTGGCTATTGCATCAGGGTCAACTGGTCTACCCCATTCAAAACTGAGGGGGACTGCTTCGGCTCCATATGCTTTGACAATATCGGCAAATCGCTCACCGAAATACCCGTTGGAGACAGATAATACCCTGTCGCCTGGCGACAACGTATTGACGATAGCTGCTTCCATGCCGCCGGTGCCGGAAGCGGTAAGCACGAAAACATCTCCTTTCGTCTGAAATACCTGTTTCAGTTTCTCCGTCGTTGACTCGAGAATCTTGGCAAATTCTCCCCCCCGGTGGTTTATCATTTGTTGTCCCATGGCTTGCAGGGCCTGCGGTGGACAGGGTGTTGGTCCTGGAATTCGTAGCTGCATCTCTACCTCCTGTTTTCAGTTTGCGTTGTCAGCTAACCGCTGATTGCTGAGTGCTGTCTGCTCCTTTGATAACAATCCTGGCAAAGCGCCGTTTTCCTATCTTTATAATGCTGCCCTGGCGGGCATTGACGGTAGTGCTGCTCACTCTTTCACCATCTATTTCGATTGCTTTTTGAGCAAGCAGGCGTTTCAATTCGCCGGTGCCCTTAACCACTCCTTCTTTGACCAGTGTTGCAGCTATGTCAAGCTGGTATAGTTCATCGCCAATATAAGTCGCGGCAAAAGTATACTCTGGGATTTCCTCCGGCATCTCCCTTTTCTGGAATATCTGGGCGAAATGCTCTTCTGCCTCATCCGCTGCTCGTTTATCGTGGAACCGCCCCACAATTTCGCGGGCCAATCGTTTCTTAAGGTTCATGGGGTTGACTGAACGAGACTTCAATTGTTCCTCGAACTCAGCGATTTCTTCCTCAGGAACGTCGGTCACCAACTCAAAATAATCCAGGATAAGAGAGTCGGGTATGGACATCACCTTACCGTATATTTCATCGGGAGGCTCAGTAATGCCTATATGGTTTTTCAAGCTCTTGCTCATCTTGTGAGTACCATCAGTGCCAATCAAGATGGGGATGAGGAAGACTTGCTGAGGAGGCTGTCCCATACTCTGTTGCAGCTCTCTGCCCACAAGACAATTGAATTTCTGGTCGGTACCGCCAAATTCAACATCGGCTTTGATAACCACCGAATCATAGCCTTGAAGCAAGGGATAGAGCATCTCGGTCAGAGATATGGGGTTGCCAGTATCATACCGCCTGCCGAAATCCTCCCTGGCCAGAAGCTGCGCTACGGTAAACTTGCTGGTAAGCCTGATTACATCACTCAAATTGAATTCGGAAAACCATTCGGTTTGCCATCTTACCTCGGTCATATCCTTATCCACCACCTTGAAGAATTGGTCCATGTAGGTTTTGGCATTGCTTTCGATTTCGCTGGCGGTAAGCATAGGGCGGGTAGCCGACTGACCGCTGGGGTCACCAATCCTGGCTGTCCAGTCGCCGACTATCAGAGTGACTCTGTGTCCCAGCTCCTGGAATTGCCGCAGCTTTCTCAGACACACAACGTGTCCCAGGTGGATATCAGGCGCACTGGGGTCGAAACCTTGTTTCAAATTCAAAATCTTCCCTGACTCCAGCAGCTCCATTAATTCCGACTCAACAATGACTTCAGCTACGCCTCTTTTTAGTATGGAAGCAAACTTTGAATCAGTCATTTCAAATCCTTAGCGAACATCGCTTCTACTTCCCGAACATCTTTTGCGATTTGTGACTTTAGCTCTTCAGCAGAGGAGAAACGTTGCTCATCCCTCAGTTTTTGCAGAAATTCTACCCTTATCTCTTTGCCATGTAAATTCCCTTCATAGTTCAACAGGTGAGTTTCCACCGTTCTTTCCCCTTTCCCGAAGGTAGGGCGGATACCAATATTAGTTGCTGAAGGGAATTGCCTGCCGTCTGTGTGTGTGACGGTAGCATAGATACCATTGCCTGGTAGTGCTTGTTGTGGCTTTATATCCAGGTTGGCGGTAGGAAATCCCAGGACTCGTCCACGTTTGTCTGAAGTTATGACCTCGCCTCGCAGGTCGAAGGATCGTCCCATTAACCTTCTTACCTTTGCCATATCACCCTGAGCTAATGCCCGGCGGATGAGAGTGCTGCTCACCACCTCGCCATTGATTGTATAAGGGGGGATAACTTCCACGCTGAACTTCATTTCACGTCCCAGCGCGCGAAGCAGGTCAATATTGCCCTCCCGATTTCGTCCCAGAGTGAAGTCGGGTCCCACCATAATGCTATGCATCCTGAGGTGTTTCTGAAGCAAGGACATGAAGTCCCGGGCGCTTAGCCGGGCCAGTTCGGGAGTAAAAGTAAGCACCGCCACAATGCTTATGCCTAGCGCCTGAAGGGCTTTGACTCTGTCCTCCACGTCGCCGAGCCACAGTAGCTGATTCTGCGGATGCAGAACTGATTGGGGATGCGGGTTGAAGGTGACCACTCCGCCGAGCAAGTCTTTTTCCGCCGCTTGCTGCTGCAATCTTTCCAGCAGATAGCGATGCCCGGCGTGGACACCGTCAAACACCCCTATGGTAAGGAATGTGTCCCTTTGAGGTGCCACTTCGGCCAGTTCTTGCTCGATTTCCATGGTGTCAGAGTCCGTTCGCTGCGCTCAGGTTTCAGCAAATAGCCTATCCTATTTGTCGTCCTTCGTCAAGAAAGACCCCCTCGAGAGCAAGACAGACTACCACGAATGCATCTTGTGGACGGGGAATAACCGGCGTACTCTTCCCGGTCCAACTGATATGAACGGCCGGGGGCTAATGGTACCATAGCTCGCTATTTGCTTGTGAGGCGGCGGCCTTACGTGGTAAAGTGGTGGCGGACACATTGCCCCTTCGGGCAATTACTGTCACTTCGAGCTATGCAGAGAGAGGAATTTGAAGCCCTCGTAGCGAGGGCGATCGACAATTTGCCACCTGAGTTTCAGGGCAGGCTGGAGAACGTTGATATTGTGGTGGAAGACTGGCCCTCAACACGGCAACTAAGACAGGCTAGACAGCGTCATCACAACCAGTTGCTTGGCCTTTACCAGGGTGTGCCTCAAACCAGGCGAGGCCGGGGGTACGGATTGGTCTTGCCTGATAAGATAAGTATTTTTCAGAAGCCCATAGAGGCACAATGCCGCTTCAGCGGTGAAATTGAAGCAAGAATAGAGGAAGTGGTACGCCACGAAATAGCCCACCACTTCGGCCTGGATGAAAAGACTTTGCGCAGCATAGAGGGTGAGAAACGCAGGTGGAAGTGAGGGATGGATTTTTTTGCCGCTCAGCGTTATATTTGCGCAGGCGCCCCCGAACCCGGTCAGGCCCCAATAGGAGTTTTCTTGTCATATGTCAGTAGAAAGAGAAGGCAACGGCAGTTCAAGTGAGACCGGAGCCAGGCCGGACGCTCCCGAAGGTAGGGGGAATGCTTGGCGAAAGGTCTTTCGGAGATATTTTCCCCTGATATTGATACTGTGGATTCTTTTCGTGTTGTATCCCAATCCTCTAAACCTGTTCATTAGCGTACACAGGTTTCTTAACCCTGATGTCGACCCGGCGGCTGTTCGGTCAATCCTGGATGATTTTCCTTCTGACCCTGTAGCTATAGAAAAGGCAGTGCGGACGTTGATATCCTATGGCCTCGACTGGGAGCTTCATGGCATGCCCTGGTATTTCCCTACCGTTGAGGAAGTGCTGGAGCGAGGGCAAGGGGACTGCAAAGCTCGAGCTCTGGTCTTCGCTTCTGTTTTGCAGGCAAAAGACATTCCCTCGCAAGTCATTTCATCTCCCATACATGTGTGGGTGGACTATGAGGGCAAAGAGGAGACCCGCATTGAAAATACACAGGTCAAGTTTTACCAGCTCGACCCTGAAACAGGTGAAAGGAGATTCAAAATTCCTGACATTGGGCTAAGCGAGATAATGAGCGGCTGGCGGCAACAGCTGTGGACCCCCATGCCCACCTACAGGAGGGTTCTTTTGTTTTCGGGTTTATTGGGCCTGGTGGCAGCCAGGGTGATTTTGTTCAATAAGAAGGCACTCGGAATTACAGCAAGGAAGTGCCCAGGTTAACGATACGAAGATGCTCGGGATGACAGGCGGGGCAACATCTAGAGATCGATGCAGGTGCCGGCATTGTTGAAAAAGAAGGTCTCCCCGAACGTCCCGGCCAGCATGGCCGATGCCGGCAGGCCGGTGCAGTGAGATACTCCTAGCCTCTGTATGCCCGAACGTAACAGTTCGGCAATCGTCAGGTCCAATCGTCGCGGGGAAGCACTGATGAGGTGGGTACCGCCGATGATGGCATAAATATGTTCTACCCCGGTCAGCTTCTGGGCATGCCTTACGGTATTAATTATCCCTCGATGGGCACAACCCAGGATGATGAGCAGTCCCTTTTCAGACTTGAGGAAAACTGCCTGGTCATCCCACAGCGGGTCAGCTTTAAGTTCACCGTTCTCCTTGACATAAAGTATGGGGTCGATTTCTTCATATTGGGTAAGCATAGGTATCTCGCCGCTGGTAACTATATTCTCGCTGATCCACACCGGCTCCCTGGTGAAGTGGAAAGAGGCGCCAAGTCCTTCCGCCAATTCCCTGGGGAAAGGGACTCCGATGTACCGCTCATCCTCTTCTGGACGCCTGGCATACTTGGCCGCCCAGATATCGGGGTGGGCGATTATATCAACCTGTCTCCTCATCATTCTCAGTATGTATGGCAGACCGCCTGTATGGTCAAAGTGGCCATGACTGAAGACAATTTTGTCGATTTGCGGCAGGTCGACTCCCAAAGCAACGGCATTATAAGCCGCCGAGAAATTCTGCCCTGTATCCAGAAGAACCCGGTGGCCATCTGCTTCTATTAATATCCCGAGCCCCCATTCAGCCAGCAGATTTGTTACGCCAGCAGTATTTTCAGTTAGCGTGGTGATTCGAATTGACATTCCCGGTGTCTTTGTATTACGCAGATGCCAGCACCCTTACTTCGTCTCCCACCAACATGCCTAAGAAGTCACAAGCACTGCCGTCTCTTAACGAAATTTCAAGATAACCGCTGCTGCCCAGAATAGCCATCACTCCTCTATTCTGAGCGTAGTAAGTGTTGATGCCCTGGATACAATGGCCAGCTGCGTCAATCATAACATCTTTCCCAGGCAGGTCATTGCTCTTAATGTTTGTAATCAAGTTGCCGAAGTGGTCAACACGTAAGACCTGACCAACCAGATTACCCTCCGCATCCAGAGAGGGCTTTGGTATGGGCAGGACGTGCAGGGAATTAATTTTCCCACCGAATTCATAGATTGAAATATCTAAAGAGAGGCCGGCAGCCACCGGGGCAAAAATATCTCTCCCGTGGAAAGTAGTGCTGACCGGCTGTCGCCAGAAGCGGGGGTCGCTAATGGCCGCGGCTTCAAGGCCTGCCTTGAATATTACCTCCTTAAGTTCGTGAGGAGATTCAGCAGAAGGGCTTTCCACGGGGAACAAATCATTAATTACATAGCTGAGGATGCCATTATCAGGGGCGACGAATAAGGCCGAAGGTGTCTTCAATATTATGCCCCTGCGCTCACTACCTACGCCGGGGTCAACAATAGCCATATGAACCGTCTGCCTGGGAAAGTAGCGGTAAGCAGCGTTGAGTATAAAAGCAGCCTCAAGGATATTCTGCGGCTGGATAGAGTGGCTGATGTCTATGATATTAGCTACAGGGTTAACGCTCAAGATTGCCCCTTTCACGGCGGCAACGTAAGCATCATCATAGCCGAAATCAGTGGTCAGGGTTATTACGGAACTCATACATAGATACTAAGCGTAAGTGACGGCTAGAACGGCAATAACAACAAGCATGATAATTAAGACCACGGTGAGCTTAAGAAGGGTGCTTTCTATCCCTCGACGCGTCCGATATACTGAATCAGCCTGGCCGAAGATACCCCCTATGCCTCCACCGCGTAGTTGAAATAGCACACTGGCAATCAAAGCTATTGACACTATTATTTGAGCGATAGCAAGATAAGTAGGCAATTTATTTTCCTCCTAGCTCCTGCATAATAATCTCTCTCACCAAACCCGGGTTGGCCCTTCCCCTGGTAGCTTTCATGACCTGACCTATGAGGAACGTCAAAGCTCGCTCTTTGCCAGAGCCATAATCTGCTACTGCCTCGCTGTTACTGGCCATCACCTGTTTTACCACTTCCCTTATTTCACCGGAATCGCTAATCTGGCTGAGTTTCTCTTCCGTTATAATCTGGCCGGCTCTCTTGCCGCTGTGAAACATCTCCTCGAAAACTGCCTTGGCAACCGGTCCGCTTATAGTACCATTTTCTACCAGGCCAAGCATTTCGCTCACATGTTGCGGGCCTATTCTAACATTTTCGATCTCAATGTTGGTAGCATTAAGCAGTCGGCTGAAGTCGCCCGACAGCCAGTTGCTCACCGTCTTTGCCTTCGAAAGCTCCATTACCTTCATACAGTTTTCAAAATAATCTGCCATGCCCCGGGAGTTAGTTAGAACATTAGCGTCGTATAAGGACAGGCCATATTGGGCCATGAATCTGTCTCTACGCGCTTCGGGTAATTCGGGAAGCCTGGCTCTTATTGCCTCTATCCAGGTTCTGTCCAGAACCAGGGGAGGCAAGTCAGGCTCGGGGAAGTACCGGTAATCATCGGCGAACTCCTTCTTTCTCTGGGGCACCGTTGCGCCCTTTTCCTCCACCCAGCTCCGCGTCTCCCGCACAAGCTGTTCGCCTTCTTCAAGCGCCTTTCTCTGCCGCCGGGACTCATAATCCAGAGCCTGGTAAACTGCCTTGAAGCTGTTCATGTTCTTGACTTCCACCCTGGGCAAATAGTCGCTACTATCCGATGGACGCATACTTATGTTGGCATCACATCTGAAACTTCCCTCCTCCATGTTGCCCGTCGACACCCCCAGATAACGCAAGATGCTGCGTAACTTGATGAGATAGTCCCGCGCCTCCTCGGGAGAGCTCATGTCGGGGTCGCTGACAATCTCCATCAAGGGCACCCCGGAGCGATTGACATCTATCAGGCTGTGGTCGCCGCGATGCCATAATTTGGCGACGTCTTCTTCGAGATGGACGTTGGTGATATTTATTCTCTTCCTGCCATCCTGGCTATCGATAGTTAGCCAACCCCCGGTCCCGAAGGGGACATCATGCTGGGAAATCTGGTAACCCTTCATCACGTCCGGATAGAAGTAGTTCTTGCGGTCGAACTTGGTATATTCGGGAATGGTGCAATTCAAAGCCAGGGCAGCCATTACTGTATACTCCACCGCTCTTTCGTTAATGACCGGCAGGGAGCCGGGCATACCCAGGCAGACCGGGCAGACGCAGGTATTGGGGGGAGCGCTGGCGTAATCGGCGCCGCAGCCACAGAACATCTTACTCCTGGTTAATAGCTGAGCGTGAACCTCCAGGCCGATGACAGTTTCATAGGTCATAAGTTTCGTTCAGTATAGCAGTGTTACCAGGCGAGGGCAAGGAGCGATTGAATTGACCCACTGTTTGTGTACTGCTAAAATTGGAGCGGGGGATATAGCTCAGCTGGGAGAGCGCTGCGTTCGCATCGCAGAGGCCGGGGGTTCGAATCCCCCTATCTCCACTTCTATCAACAACATGTTCTATACATATATCCTTATGAGTGAATCAAACAATCGATATTATATCGGTTGTACGAAGGAGATATCGCGCAGAGTAGCTCAGCACAATGCCGGAAAAAACAACTCAACAAAGGGTTATCGCCCCTGGAAACTGGTGTATTCCGAATCTTTCCAAACCCTACCTGAAGCCAGACAAAGAGAACGAGAGATCAAAGGGTGGAAGAGCCCCCAATATATGGAAAAAGTCCTCAAACTGAGTCGATAACAAGGGAGAGCGTCCCGATCGAATCGGGGAGGCCGGGGGTTCGAATCCCCCTATCTCCACTCAGCTTTGAAAGACTCTCCAGGGTATCAACAGCACTCATCCTGTTTCAGCTTCGCCAAAGCTGTAGAGGACTAACCAAGGAATCTCCTGACCTTAGCTGCTTTGATTACCAGTTCCACAAGATGTGCCATCTGAGTTCTTTCCAGGCACTCGATTATTTGAGAGGTAATCTCCATGTGCGCCAGGTTTGGCTCAGAGTCGATTATTGCCGCCGCCTTCTCAATCTGCTTTCTCATGTCACGGCTAAAGAGGGAAAGACACCTGGGGTTATAGAAGGACAGCGCATCTCGCAAGTCTTCTTCGAAATTCGGGCTGGGATACAGGTCATGTATATCGCGCAGATTCCTATTGTCCAGCGAGTGCAGGCCGAGAAGTTCTGGGGGCAGGCCAATTGAGTAAAGGGTGGCGCAGAACTGGATAGCCCTTGGAAGGTGAACCTTGCCTGAGCTACGAGCATAGCCGAAAAGACCGATGTGGAGCTTCCTCAGGCGCCGCTGGGGGATGAAGGGTGACAATTGGTTTACCCAGTTGGCAACTTCAGGAATCTGTTGTTGATAAGCCGTGGTCACTTTCTCGATGATGGGCAGTGATTTTTCTTCGTCAATATAAAGAGGACTACTCCTGGGAGCTGAACTAATCTCTCTGATTGCCTGGGTGACAACATCAGAAGGCCAGTCATATTTGAAAGCTGACTGAATGGTGAAAGTTTGACAGCTCCGATAACCCCTCACCATTTCTTTAGCGTTTGATGGTTTGAAGTTTCCACGAAAGGGGACAGAACCCACTCCCAGAATGGGATATAGTGGAACACCAGTTTTCTTATCCAGCTTGTCCAACCGCTGAAGAGCGACATTTAACAAGAGGACGGAGGCCAGAGAGCCGTAGTTCAATGCCGGGTCGGAACGTGCCAGGAACACTCGTTGATATTCTAACTCCTTATCTTTCACGTAGTCTGCCACGATATTATCGGCATTAAGCAAAGAAGAGTAATCTTCAAATAACGGAATCACGTTAATCTGTTCTGGGTGACACTCGCCAAGCCATTGCCCGAGAGAAATCTTGTCGCCGGGAAAAACAATCATGTCGCCTTTCTGGATTGTGAAGTTACGATAATAGTGGTAAACACGATTAAGCTGCTCCGCAGAGGTAGTCATTGGCAAGATAACCTCAAAGACAGGGGGTATGTCTTTCTCATAAACAGCCTGGACCGTGTCATAACATCGCGGAATACTGGCCAATATCTCTGGTACCAGTTTGGCTTCCGTTTTCTCTACCTCGGGATTGGGAATTCTGAAGGTGAGGAAGACGTCCTTGCCCAGAGGATGCCTTTTGAAGAAGTCATGGTCTTTGGACAGCAATTCAGAGACCACCCAAGGCACGGCTTTCTTGCCTTCAAAATCCCACATTTGCTCCTGGCAACCGAACTGTGAGAAAACCAGATATGCCTCCAGAATTTCATCATCTCCACTCATAACGCCACTGGGACTGAAAGGGGGTAAAGTGGCATTATCAGGGTGCTGTGTGCTCATGCACCGCGGTATCTTTCTACTAACAGCCAGACTGGGCAGTTCCACCATTAACTCGACAGTATTTGGGCACTTATCCCATCATCGATGGTCAATAGGCCGAATGAACTTCTGGCTTGGCCAGGATTAAATAGCAAGACTCCCTGAATATAGCGATTGCAGGGCTCATGAGAGTGTCCAAAGATAATAGCGTCCACGCCACTGAACTGACTCCCGACCCTTTCAGCGATTCCCCGTGGTGCACCTGAGCCGTGTATAAGCCCGATTTTCTTCCTATTTACTTCGAACACTTCCTTTTCGGGAAGAATTTTCTTAACCTGTAACGAGTCCATATTGCCCTTGACAGCTATTACTTGCCCCAGTGCTTGCAGACCGTCAAATACAGCTTTATGGGTGAAGTCCCCGGCGTGGATGATAAGGTCAACATCGGTCAGTGCTTTCCTGATGGTAGCCGGGATTTCTTCGACATCGCTTACATGTGTGTCGGAGATTATGCCGAGTTTCAGTTTTATGCTTCCGCCACCAATCAATTCCCCTATATTTTAGCACGTTAAGGATACAATGCATCGCGAAGTGTGATTAGCTGTCCCCGCTCTCTCGCAGATTCCAAACCGCAGTGAAAAACTGCCGTGCCCACTCGTTAGCAACCTTGCGGTTGGCACAGAAGACGATTCGGAGATTTGAGTGCAGGGCGTAAAGTTCAGCGATGGCTTTGGCGCAGAAGCCAGGGGTATAGTGATGCACTTTCTTGGGGTTCAGGAAATCGGCATAGGGGGCTTCGATCACCAGGGCATGGTTATTGTGAGCCGCCAGCTCAGCCAGCCTCTGATGCAGTACAGGCATAATCCCAAAATCGGCAAGCAGGTTATCCATGGTCTTTCGCTCTACCACGGCCAGCATCGTGTCGCCATTCATGAGGGCATAGTCGCCGGATGGAAGGCTGCCGCGCTCGGTAATTGCGCCAGGAAAACGCCACGGGTACTTTTCGTTGCTGTGGATACGAATAACCATGTCAGCACTTCTCTGACGTGATACAAGCTTAAAGGCAGGGCGGTGTTGCTCTATAGACCTCTGCGTTAACCAGAAGATCTGCTCGTAGCTCTCTCCCGGTCTGCCCTTATAGGATTTCTTCAGGAAGAGAAAATCACATCGCTTGCGGATCTTACGGTCAAGCACCACCGAGATGCGACGCCCACGCTCATTGAAAGCGACTATGTCCACTCGTTCAAGTTCCTCCAGTATCTCGTCCGATGCTGGAGGCTCGTCTTCGCGCAGGCAGAAGATATGCCTTCCCACTGTCGGCCAGCGATCCTGCGTGTGGAGTACCAGCCACGGCTTATCTTCTCTGATAATCTGCAGGCGGTAGGGGAAACGGTCATTTTGAGTCCGTTCTAAAATCCAGGTTCCCTTCATTACTGGCATGATTATACTGCAAGATACATGGCAACTTGAAGTGACATTCTTGTAGGTACAAGATATCCTTGTAGGAACTGTCTGCCTTGAATCGCTGAACCACGGGGATGTTAGAATATTATTGCCGGGGTGGTGGAGCACGGGCCCAAATACCAGGTTAGAGGTTGAAAAAGCCTGGGGCGTCAGGGCATAGCCTTAAAGGCTCAATAATCCCGCCCGCGGGAGCGCCAATCTCCTTGTGCCATATCCGCCCCGGCAATACTTTCTGAGTCCGTTCTACTTGCGGCCTGTGCTCTTGTCTGCTAATATTGCCTCACATGGTGGGGATTAAGAACTAACTGCTGAGGCCAAATGCCAGTTCGAAAGTTCTTAATATCGTCCCCCTATCTCCACCACTCACTCCATATCCAGGTGCTCTTTAATAGCCCGGTGTATTTCCTGTTGAAGCTGGGTGTCATCAACATAGCCAAGCAATCTCTTCAGTCGCTGTTTTGACATTGTTCTTATCTGGTGGGCCATTACAATAGATTCCAGAGGCTGTCCGCCTTTTCCTTCTGGCAAACGAACTTCGGATGGATATAGCCGACGTTGCGTGGATGTAAGCGGCAGGATGGTGACATTGGGCATGGCCTGGTTGAATTCCTCGTTGCTTACAATGAGCACCGGGCGCATGCCTTTTTGTTCAGTTCCAGTCGCAGGGTTAAGACCGGCCTCAAAAACTGCCCAGTGAAAACCCGGCATCAGCCGATCCTCCGCGCGGTTTCAGCATCCGCAGTACGGAAAGCAACCCCGGTATCCTCGATATCCTTGAGCAACAGGCTGTCTTTTGCCCCCTCTTCCCATAGCCTTTGCCTTGCCTGCCTCTGCAATTCTTTCAGCTCCTTGTTCAACGCCTGTTCAACCAGAGCGTTCTTGCTGGGTGCCATTCCTTGAGCCACTATCTCATCCAAAGCCGCCAGAACGTCGTTATGCAGGTTGAACGTGGCCTTCTTCGTCTTTCTGCGCATGTATGTGACCTCCTCATCTCCATCCTAACATTTGCTTCCATAATTGGCAAGCCATATTGGGAAGTATGTCCAGATGAAGCGGCGATAAGAGGGGATTAGGGTCCCGACTCATCGAGGTCCGATGACTCGCGACTGCTGTCGGAGATGCCGATAGAATCGGCAGGAGTTATGAGAGTTGTGGAAGTAACCCCCTTAAATCCCCCTTACTGCGAAGCAGTCAGCTTTAAGCTTTCAGCTTTCAGCTTCATATATATACCTGGTATGGGGAGGTGGGCTGACTGCTGAGCGCTGAGCGCTGACCGCTGACCGCTGACCGCTGATTCCTGACCGCTGATAGCTGACTGCTGACTGCTGACCGCTGACCGCTGACCGCTGATTCCTGACCGCTGATAGCTGTTCATCCTTTGACTTAAAGGCTGCCGCAGTTTACAATGACAAAGTGGCGTGCCCCTGTAGCTCAGTGGATAGAGCAGCGGTTTCCTAAACCGCGTGTCGGGCGTTCGAGTCGCCCCAGGGGTATTTCTGATATAATTATGCAGGTTCAGGGGTGTAGCTCAGTTGGCTAGAGCAGCGGTC
>JAWOFK010000054.1:0-29637 GCA_046497565.1 Dehalococcoidia bacterium | reverse complement strand
TCTCATTGATATCTCCCCACCAGTCCTCTTCGTCCTTGACCTCCTTCCATAAATCGTTTAATGTGAGCTGGGTCAGGTCTTTTACCATGACCATGGGGCGTATTCCTCCTTTCATATTTTGTTGTTGTTTATGAAAGGATACGCCCTTTATCTTTAAAATTGAATTTACACAAAATATGATACGCTACCCGAAGCGTAGAGTTGTTGACAGTATTGGTGTGATATGCTATAAATTACAGGTTTTGGAAGAACTAGACTGTTACCTCAGACTAACACGGACAGGCCTGATAGTTAAATCAAGGTAACAGTGAGGGAGCGACACATGACAGGCATTATCTCCTACGGAGCTTATATCCCCCGGTGGCGGCTGAGCAAAGACCTCATAGCTAAAGGGACAAAGGGCGAGAAAGCCATAGCCGGATTCGATGAGGACAGCGTGACCATGGCCGTGGCTGCTGCGGACTGTCTGAAAGGCCTGGACCGCGATACAGTGGACGGTCTGTTCTTTGCCTCCACCACCTCGCCTTACGGCGAGAAACAAATGTCCACCCTGATAGCGGCTGCCATGGACTTGCGTCGGGACATATTGACCGCCGATTTCGCCAACAGCCTGCGCGCGGGAACCGCCGCCGTAAAGGCAGCCGCGGATGCCGTCAAGGCCGGGTCGGCCAAAAGGGTTCTGGTCGTAGCCTCCGATTGTCGTCTGGGGGCACATGACACTCCTTTTGAGCAAATAGCCGGCGATGGAGCCGCCGCCCTTCTTATAGGGAATGACCAGGTTATAGCAGGGCTGGAAGCCAGCTACTCGGTCTCCAACGAACTGATAGACGTGTGGCGCGCTCGCGAGGATACCTATGTGCGGTTCTGGGAAGATAGGTTTGTGCAGACGCAGGGATACCTTAAGGTAACGGAGGAGGCGATATCAGGATTGTTAAAGAAAGCCGGACTGAGCCCGGGCGATTTCTCCAGAATGGTCACATATGGCCATGAGGGAAGACGACCGGCGGAACTGGCCAGGAAGCTGGGATTTGATGCCAAAGCCCAGCTTCAAGACATGCTCCTGGACGTTATGGGAAATACCGGCACCGCTTACCCGTTCATGCTGCTTGTGGCAGCTTTGGAAGAAGCCAGTGCCGGCGATAAGATCCTCTGGGCCAGCTACGGCAATGGGAGTGATGCTTTTGTCCTGCAGGTAGGAGAAGGAATAGCGAAAGCAAAAGGCCGGCGAGGGATGAAAGCGCATCTAGAGTCCAAGCGAATGGTACCGGACTACGCTACCTACCTCAAGTGGCGAAACCTTTTGCCGGAACCGCCGGTATTGCCCAGTTTATATTACTGGACCTATCCCTCCGCTCCACCCATTATGAGGGAGCGAAATCGAATCTATCCATTGCATGGGGTCAAATGTGCAAACTGCGGGAAGATACAATATCCCCCTCAGAGAGTATGCGTCAGATGCGGCTCCAAAGATAATTTCGAAGAGGTACGCCTCTCGGACAAAGAAGGAACATTGCATTCCTTTTCCACTGAACCTGATAGCGGACAGATTGTAGGCGCCGTCAACTTTGATGGCGGAGGCAGGATATGGTGCAATATAACGGATGCCACCTATGAAGAGCTCAAGATTGGCACGCCCGTGGAGATGAGCTTCAGGAAAGTTGTCTATGACGTCGGGATTCACAACTATTTCTGGAAAGCTATCCCCTTGAGGGTTCAGAGGTAGGTAAGGAGGAAAAATGCCAGGAGTAAAAGACAAAGTTGCCATTATCGGTATGGGATGTACCAAGTTCGATGAACACTGGGACAAAGATGTCAAGGACCTGATGATAGATGCCTGCTGGGAGGCATTTCAGGATGCCGGGGTCGAGCCCAAGGATATCCAGGCTGGCTGGTGGTCCACCATGTGGAACGGCGACCTGGGCCGGAGCTTGGCCTATCCCTTGAAGCTGGGCTTCATTCCCATTACCAGAGTGGAAAACAGGTGTGCCAGTGGCCAGGACGCCCTTATCAACGCTTACCATGCGGTGGCGGCAGGAGCTTACGACCTCGTTCTCGTCTGCGGAGCTGAGAAGTTGAAAGACATCGGTTTTCCCGCCCCCGGCGGAGACCCGTCGACACCCTACCTGAGCAGAGTCGATCCAACCTTTCTGCCGGTGGCTTGCTTTGCCCAGCTGGCGCAAAGGTATGCCCACCACTGGAATATCCCCATCGATAAACTGAAAGAGACCATGGCCAAGATAGGGGTCAAGAACCACCATAATGGTAGCCTCAATCCCAAAGCTCAGTTTCAGCGAGAAGTGACCTTTGAGCAGGTAATGAATGCCCCCATCATCTCCTACCCCATCGGACTCTTTGATGCCGCTGGAGTAACTGACGGAGCTGCCGCTGCTATCATAACTCGCGCTGACATGGCCAAGAGCTTCAAGGACGATTATGTTGTGGTAAAGGGAGTGGGAATGGCCTGCGGCAGGTATTTATGGGAGGTCGATGATGAATGGGACGGCGACCATATCGAGGAAAATGCGGTCGCTTCCAGGATGGCCTATGAGGAGGCAGGAATCAAGGATCCTCGCAAGGAGGTGGATGTGGCCATAGTGCACGATTGTTTCACCATCACTGAGCTCACCATATACGAGGACTTTGGCTTCAGCCCCAGAGGGAAGGGACCGGAGGATGTTGATGCAGGCACCTTCGAGTTAGGAGGGGAATTGCCCGTCAATACCGACGGAGGCCTTAAATCTTTCGGCCATCCCATCGGGGCCAGTGGGATAAGGATGACTTACGAGGTCTATAAACAGCTTCAGGGGAAAGCCGGTCCCCGCCAGATTAAGAACCCCAGGTTAGGCCTGTCCCACACTTTCGGCGGTACCCCCGTAGATGGCGGTACGGCAGCAATTTGCATACTGGGATGCCGGGATTGATATTGTAGCTAACCCTCCCCCAGCATCTTCATCAATCCCTCTTTTCCTAATTCGGCTATTCCCAGTTCCTCAAGGCTACGCCCCTTTTTGAGGTAGTCCGTCTGATTCATGACTGAGGCCAAATGCACTATGGCGTCGATGGTTGGCGTTGGGATTCCGAACTTCCGGGCCAGGAGAGCCACCGGCACCAGACCATAAGGGATGTCCTCCGTTATATACCGTGCCTTCATTGAAGAGGGTCCAGAGATACGGGCCACCGTGCCTTCTATGTCGAAGGGAGCTTTGAAGTAGTGCGACATGATAGTTGCCTTGGACCGGAAGGACTCCTCGGGATACTCGAGCATCTTTCCCCCGGCAGCTTCAGCAGTCATTCTCGTTTCCTCATAGACTGCTTCAATCGCTCGGGCTATTGACAGAGTAGTCCCGTGTTTATAAAAGTAAAACTCTTTCCCCAGAGTATCAATCCAGCCGGCATTAAGGACCGCCCCGGTGGGGTGAACAATGGGGTTCAGATTATTAAGAGAAGTAGCCAGAACATTTTCTCCAGCAGTCACCGGATAGATGTCTCTGAGGTCCTCCACCACCCTGGCTGTCCTGGTGGCGGGCAGCGCTGCCACCAGAAGGTTCCACGCCTCAACAAATATCCTGACTCGGGCTGGCGCCTCCAGGCGACAGCCCCAGGGAAGGGTATGGCCTTCTGCCAGTGTCACTTTGCCTCTCATACCCTCTTTATCCAGCATACTGGCAAAGAGAAGCGCTGCGTAGTTGCCGGGCCAGGATATTACAATCTGACCATTCTCCAGATAGGGCATTATGGCGCTGAAAAACCGCTGATGCCCCGTCGCTGGCACAACCATCATTATGCAGTCAGCACCTGCTATTGCCTCCTTGAAGTCCGTGGTCGCCTTGTGAAGCTTGACTTCCCTCTCCTCTCCCCAGGGGTCAATTAGCTGAATCGATTGGCGCTCTAAAACGGTGCCAAAGCCTACCTTGAACTCGGGCGCCTCACAAATGGTTACTTCCAGTCCTTTCACAGTGAGGTCCGCTGCCATGGCGTGAGCGCCATTTCCCCCACCCAGAATAGCCACTTTCTTCATATCTGTCCGTCCTCCTTTGCACTTTCTACAATTTTAGCGCTTCAGAAATTCTATAGTGTGTCCTCAAAATCAGCGCCGAAATAGACCATGTTCTCCGTTCGTTCATAAACCAATTCCGTTGGCGTCTTGTTGGCTGTTTTTGCCTCTTCAAGCAGCCTGCGCAAGTTATCCCTGCATACCGCCTCTATTTTTGGCCTTAACCTGTCAAAAGTTGCCTCCTCTTGAAGAAGCCATTCTGCCCAGGCACAAAGGAGACCTCCGGAATTATGTGCCCAATCAATAACAAACAGAATGCCAGCATCGGCAAGTTTCCTGGCCAGTTCAATTTCCCCTGCCTTGCTGGTGGCCTGAAGTTGATTATTGGCGGCACCGAGTACTATTTTGAATTTGAATTCTTTTATCCGCTTCTCGGTGATAACGCCACCCACGGCGCACGGTGAAAATATGTCAGCGGCCACGGTATAAATGTCCTCAGGTCCCACAGATTCCACCACATCTGGCCCCCATTGCTGTTGCAGTTTGTGCAGTTTGGATACGTCTACGTCGGTGACTACAAGCTTCGCCCCATCATTTAGCAGATAGTCGGCTAGCGGATGACCAACTTCACCTAACCCCTGGACAGCTATCTTCTTATTTGACATGTCCGGCGACCCGTAGACGAACCGACACGCCTCTTTTATGGCCAGATATTCACCATAGGCGGTAGGCTTACCGGTAGCACCCAGACGGCCTTTCCTGGCACCAATATAGTTCCTGGTGAATCTTTCCCGAATAACATCAGCCATTTCAGGTGGGAAATTCATATCGGGACCGGTAACGGAGCGACTTCTATCCGTGACATAAGCCAGGAATCCCAAAGACTCAAAGTCATCTAGACTGACCGGGTCACACTGCACGACTATTTTTGACCCGCCATAAGGAACACTGGCAGCGGCATTCTTGTAAGCCATCGCCCGGGCAAGGTTCAGTCCATCAGTAATAACCTCTATCTCCGGCTCATCAAGCCCATGCCGGCGCATGGCACCCATTCTTATCGCGTGCCGCCTGTTTCTGATGCCCGGAGTATTAACATGCTTGCAATGCATCACTCTGATGTTCCTTCGGCGATGGTGATAGAAATCAATGCCATGATGTCCGCCTTCCCTCATCAGTTGCTGAATACGCTCAAGCTCTTCCTTTACCCCCTCCCGGGCCAGACCCGAAACTAACCTCTCAGTGTTTAAGGCGAGATAGTCTGCGGTCAGAATATCTTCTACGGTGAAGTCGGCATTATACCTGTGAAAAGGCAGGTCATCGTCCCATTCTTTCATGCCCCGAAGCAGGAATCTGTCATTATTCCTGTCATGAAAGATTTGCAGAGTGGTCAGCCCATTTTTCTGTATGAAGCCGAAAATGCTGTCGACCTTGGCCATCACTTCAAGCCACCTCCCTATTCAAAGACTGCTACCAGGTCGCTGTGCAGGTACCCCCAGCAGTCATTTTTCACCCATATATATTTCCTGAATCCTTCTATTTGATAGGAGCTCTTTACCCGGCCCTTCCATCGAAGTCTTCCCCATGTCAAGTACATAACCACGGTGGCACAGTTCCAGGGCCCGGCGAACATTCTGTTCAATAATCAGTAAAGCTTTGCCGCGCTTATTTATCTCCTGCAGCTTCGTCAAGATCTCCGTAACCAGAATAGGTGCCAATCCGGCCGAGGGCTCATCCATGAGAACGAGGTCAGGGTCCAGCATAAGAGCTCGGCCAAAGGCAACCATCTGTCTCATGCCCCCGCTCAACGTCACCACCTGCGACCTGGCTTTCTCCTTAAGAAGGGGAAAAATGTCATAAACCCTTTCCTTGCCCTCCCTAATCTCTTGGGGCTGATTAAGGATGTAGGCGCCCATTTCCAGATTCTCCTCAACTGTCAGGGAGGCAAATACATTGCTCTCCTGGGGGACGTAACAAATTCCTCGTCTGACAATCTCAAAGGGCTCCAGCCCCGTTATATTTTCCCCTTTGTACATAATTTTCCCATCTTCTGGTTTAACCAGCCCGAAAACAGCTTTCATCATGGTTGATTTTCCACTTCCGTTAGGACCGACCACTGACACAATCTCGTCTTGTCTTACCAGGATGTCAACCCCGTTCAAAACCTTGACCTCCCCGTATCCACCGTGCACATTTTCTAAATTCAGTAAGACATCAGCCAAGAAAATCACCCCTTCCCTAAATATGCCTCGATAACCCGTTCATCGTTTCTTATCGCTTCGGGAGCACCCTGGGCTATTATCTTGCCTAGATTCATCACGTAGATTACGTCACAAACAGCCATGACGTGCTTCACGTTATGCTCAATGACCAGCATGGTCAACCCCTTCCCTCTCAGCGCTCTAAGGTGCTCGTTGATTTCCTCACCCAGGGTTGGATTTACCCCCGCCAGGGGCTCATCCATCAAGATGAGCTCAGGGTCAAGCATGAGCATCCTTCCTATTTCCAGAAGCTTTTTCTGTCCCCCGGAGAGATTGCCGGCATACTCATCCTTCAGCGCGTAAAGGTTGAGAAATTTGAGCACCTCCACCGCTTTCTCCTCAATCATGCGTTCCTGTTTCCTCACCGCCCCGGGCCGGAACCAGACATTCTCTATCTTCTCACCTAACTGCGATTGCGCGGCCAGCTTCAGGTTATCCAGGACCTGTAGTTTCCTCAGACTGCGTGATATTTGAAATGTCCTCCCCACTCCCAGGCCGGCCCTTTTATGAGCCGGCATATGGGTAACCTCTCGTCCGTTCATGAAAATCTTCCCTGAGTCGGGTGCCAGCAGGCCGGACATAATATTGAACAGAGTGGTCTTGCCCGCCCCATTCGGTCCGATAAGCCCGGCTATTACTCCTGCCGTTACGTCGAGGCAGCACCCGTCCACCGCCCTCAGAGCGCCAAAGCTCTTGGTGACGTCTTGCACCGAAAGCGCAGTTCCACCTATATCACCTCCGTTGTTCAAAAAGTCAACTCCTTTTTGTTGCCCAATATGCCCTGGGGCCGGTAAATCATGAGGACAATCAGAAGAAGCCCGACAAGCATCATTCTCAATGCCGAAAAAGTATAAGCAGTTAACGGGACAAGGGGGGCCAAAAACCTGGTGCCGGTGAGGAAACCCCATAGCAGCAAGGCACCGACCAGTGTCCCCAGGTTATTAGCACTGCCACCCAGTATCACAATTACCCAGGCGTAAAAGGTTTCCATAGGGTAATAGTAAGACGGACCTATATACTGATGGTAGAAAGCCAGCATCATTCCGGCCAGGCCGGCCAGGACCGAGCCCAATAGGAACGCCTGCATCTTATAGCCGGAAACATTCTTCCCCAGCACCCTGGCCACATCCTCATCCTCCCTTATCGACTTCAATGCTCTGCCCCAGGGAGATTTCACCAGTCTTTGCAGGAGGAGGAAGGCAATCACCACCGTCCCCCAGACAAGCCCCAGGAGAAAAAGGTTGTACTGCCCGGCCGACACCACACCCCGTAACGGTATGTCGAAACCGACCAGTCCTGCTGCACCCCCGGTCAGCCACCTTTCATTAAGTGCCACGTAGCGCACTATCTCGGAGAAGCCAACGGTGACTATGGCCAGGTAGTCCGCCTTCAGTCTTATGGCCGGCACGGTTAGCAGGGCACCTATTCCGCCGGCCAGCGCCAGACCGATCAAAACGGCCAACGCCAGAGGCACTCCCTCTAGGTTCAGTATAACCATAGTGTAAGCCCCGATAGCCATAAAAGCCACGTGGCCGATATTTATTAGCCCGGCAAATCCCCACTGGACGTTTAGACCCAGGCCAAACAGGGCATAAATCCCCACCATGATAAGCACGGTCCCGATATAAGGAAATATCCCTTCCATTAGACAGCCTTCCCCAGTATTCCTCTTGGCCTAACAGCAAGCACAATTATCATAATGACAAACCCTACCGCTATCTTGTACTGGGAGGGTATAAACACCAGGCTTAAGTCCTGGGCCAGGCCGATGGTTAACCCTCCCAGCATGGCGCCATAAGGATTGCCAATTCCTCCCAGTATAGCGGCGGCAAACATGCCGAAGAGCAGGTGAAAACCCATGTCCGGCCTCAGGGCAGTCTGCAATCCAAAGAGGAATCCAGCCAGACCGGCCAGCCCCGTGCCGATTAGCCACACCCAGGTTATCACCCGGTTGACATCAATCCCGGAAACCTTGGCCAGGGCCGGCTCATCCGAGGTCGCTCTCATCGCCTTGCCCAGTTTTGTTCTCTGTAGAATGTAGGCAAAACCTAACATGGCAGCGACTGCGGTGGCAATGATGATAATTTGAACCGAGGTAATCCTTAGGTCACCAATGTAGAACGTTTGGGCGCGAATGGCATAGAATTGAAGCCTCGCTCCCGCGACGGCCATTACCACATGCCTCAATAGTATGGCGACGCCTATTGCGGTGATAAGCATGCCCACCGGACTTGCGCCCTTCTTCCTCAGAGGCCGCCACACTGCCTTTTCCAGGCCCAGCCCGATAAGCGAAGCGCCGATTACGGCACCAACCGCACCAAGGAAAAGGTTGTCAAAAAACCTGCTGACGACAAGCCCGATGTAGGCGCCGGCAGTCAGGGTGTCGCCATGCGAGAAGTTGGCAAATCTAAGCACTCCGTAGGCTAAAGTCAGTCCTATGGCCCCCAGAGCAATAATACAACCGAGCGTGATTCCACTGAGGACATAACTACTCACATCTGCCTCTTCAGATTACGCAATAGCTCAGTTTTTACAGAATTACTGGCTTTCAGCCTATACCGCTGCGCATTAGTGACGGTCTACTGTGTCCCAAAATTCTAGCCTGTAATACTACAATGACATGCCCCCCACTGTCAAGCCGTTTCTCAAGGTCTCTCAGAAGTACGGCCCCACCCGCTCACCACTGACCTGCGCTCCTTGGTTCTTGGCCCGGGGCCGGGTGCCGCACGTGCTAAGCCGTATCAGAACTAACCTTGAACTGCCCGGGCTGAGACCACGATAGAGCGACGATGCCGGGCCTGAGGCCCGGCATCGTCGTTACCCAACTCACTAACCAATGAGTTCTATCTCGTCCACATAGACTATTTCGCCGTCTTGATATTCCCAGACTCTGGCTGTGGACGTCCAGACGTCTCCATATTCATCAAACACTATTTCGCCACCGGCCCCCTGGTACTGGATGTCAACGCCGTCTCTTATCAGTTCGAGCGCCGCAGCCACGTCGCTGACCGGTTCGCCGGGCGGGTTGGCCACCTCCCATACGCTGGCCGCTATTGCCGGGCCATCATACGCTCCGGCATGCTCGATTGCCAGAGCCAGCAGGATGAAACCATCATACACATTGGGGCCGTAAGCCCAGGTGTGCTCTCCATACTTCGCGAAGTACGCGGCACGAAATGGGCCTGTCCCCACGGGATACGGGGTTGCTCCCATTACCCCCTCCATGTTAAACGCCCCCCCGGTTGCGTCCTCAACCTCTCCGGGAATCGCATCTGCCTGCACTCCCTCACAGACGATCCAGCCGTAGTCGTCGATTACACCGGCATCCCAGAATTTCTTGAACAACCGCACGCCATCTTCCATGAGGGCGTTTACCACAATAACATCTGCCGGCTCTGCCAAAACAGCGCTGACATAGCCGCTGAAGTCGGCGGCACCGGCGTCGTAGACGACGTCCGCTCCAATTGTCCCACCTCGCTCTACGAACGAGGATTTAAAGACTTCCCTCAAGCCCTGTCCGTAGGCATCGTCCCGGGATATAACATTTGCCGTTTCATACCCTTTATCGCGAGCCAGTATGCCCATGGCCGTTGCCTGAAGCAGGTCGGACGGGCAAAGGCGGAAGAAGTAACCACCATGGTCCATGCCGGTAATATCGGGAGCGGTTGCTGACGGCGATATGAATACCACCTCATTCAGTTTGACTTTCGGCATGCTGGCTATTGCCTCGAAACTGGCGGTGCCGCCGAGCAGCGCTTGAACCTTGTCGATCGTTATCAGTTTTTCCAGAGCGTCTACAGCGCCGGCTCCGGTGGTCGCCGAATCTTCATACTGGACTTTGATCTGCCTGCCCAGAACTCCACCGGCGTCATTGATATGCTCCACAGCCAGCTCAGTAGAGTTCTCCCATTCCTCTCCCACGAAGCTGAGGTCACCTGTAAATGGCACCACGTGACCTAGCACAAAATACTCAACCGGTTCCTCTATTGGATCGGGACAGCCGACAAGAACCATGCTGAGAGCGAGTATCATCGCTAACGAGATCAGAAATGCTTTCTTCACTTTTGTGTCCTCCTTTCCAAAGTTTTCACATTTTCCAAACCGTCTCACGCCTTTCTGTCATACAACCATACTCATCCCTCCTTTCACTCAAAATATTGGTCCGCTACCTCTAATAAGCTTCTACTCAAAATCCCTGCTTATCACCCCCTTTCAGCCACCGGGCTGTTCGATTCTTCTTGCCACTTCGATTCCGGGCATTCTGCTAGTCGCCTGTTTCACCCAGCCTCCACCTCCAAACAAGTCGGGCAGCCGCATTTTTTGTCTCCGCCACACCATAACCCCGGGCGGAAGCGAGACCAAAAAGCTGCCGCAAAACTTCCACTCTGTAATCAGTATAACAGATAAATGTTAAGATCCCGTTAAGATGTCGTAGCTGATAACCCGCAAAGTCGTGGAAAATTTGACCTCTTGCCACCGGGAATTTCCGTTCTGCCCCGGCTATTTTTATCCACCGGCTTATGCGATGCCACCCTTTCCGGTCGCGCAGCACGAGACCGAAGCCTCGCACTACATTTCTGAACACCCTCATACGATATGGCCTCCACTATTTAAGCAAACGTGAAATTTATATATCGAAGCTGGATATTTTGGAAGAGTCTGGTTTTTGACCGCGCTCGACGGTACATCACGCACCCCTCACAACCTGGTTATCGCACAGGACTTGAGCTTTCCTGCTCTCAGTCACCAATCTATCACCCGCCCACACACTTGTCAAATCAGAGTCTGTGCTAGCAGAGGTTGAATTTGAGAGCTGCTTTCCTGAAACCGGCCAGTGAACCCTCGATGGTGCGGTCATCCACACAGTATGAGACGCGGAAATATCCCGGCCCACCGAATCCACGACCGGGCACCACCAGTATATTCGACTGGAGCAGCTCATTAACAAAAGCCACATCGTCCTCTACCGGCGATTGAGGAAAGAAGTAGAAAGCCCCGCCGGGCTTCACCACAGAATAGCCCATTTCGACAAGATTCCTGTACAGAAAATCCCTCTTCTTCTGATATTCAGCTATCGAAACGGTCACATCCTCCAGGTTTCGCAGCACGTTCTGCATCAAAGCCGGTGCATTGACGAACCCCAATACCCGGTTACAGAAAACAAAGCCGTTCATCACCTCCTGCTGGTCGCTGCATTCAGGATGAATGGCAATATACCCGATACGCTCTCCGGGAATGGAGAGGTCTTTAGAATGAGAGACAATAGCAATGCTGTTACGATAATGATGGAACACAGGTACATATTTCAGCCCGTCGTACAGAATCTTCCGGTATGCCTCGTCGCTGATAAGGAAGATCTGTGTCCCATGCTGGACTTCTTTCTGGTGAAGAAGTTCTCCAATCTGGCGGACAAGCTTCTCACTGTAGACAACACCGGTCGGGTTATTGGGAGAGTTAATAATTACGCCTTTTGTTTTAGGGGTAATAGCAGCATCGAGCTCATCGAGCTTGGGCAAAAAGTGCTCATCTGTCGGCAAGGCTCTGGTAATCCCACCATGGTTATCTATATAGCTGCGAAACTCCACAAAATAAGGAGCAAATACAATTACCTCGTCACCGGGATTGAGGATAGTCTTCAGCACAACATTCAATCCGCCAGCAGCGCCACAGGTCATCACTATATTGCCGGCCTTAAACTCAATGCCGGTCTCGCGGGCAAGCCGGGTTGCCACCGCAGTTCTGGTTTCCAGGTAACCGGCGTTCTCCATATACCTGTGCATCCCCGGAGTCGGGTCGTTCACCAGACGGCTCAATTCTTTCTTGAACTCCGGCGGCGGTTCCATAACCGGGTTGCCCAGAGAAAGGTCAAAAACGTTTTCCTCCCCCAGGCGCTTTTTCAGGCTAACCCCCTCCTCAAACATCTTCCTTATCCACGAGCCTTCTACCACGCGGGCACGGATACTATCCGACATTGACATGAGATACCTCCTCCCTGGCCCTCCCAAAGGGGACCAGGCTTTTTCGCACTATTGGCGAGGGCAATCGCCGGGAAATACAGTCCTTCCACAAACTGGCACCGCCAGGCAAAGAATGTCCCTCATATTCTAGCATAAACACATTAAGCGTCCTTATCACGCCCAGATATTCAGTCTTGCCAGTGTCCCCAACGCAACAAATGTGGCTTGTCCGCTGCCGCAGCTTACTGCCAGGGTATTTGCTGCATGTGCTCTGCCATCGTCCTTTCATATTCTTTTCTGACCTTGCTCGATTTACCTCAACCTAGCTTGCGATAACAGTGTCATGTCCAGCATATCATGCAAACTGGATTGCTATTTATCTTGTTTAACCAGTTTAGATTCCCATATTCTTAACGCCAGCTTTGCACCCCGTTCTTCCGGCGTATCCCCATCCACAAACTCACATTTGCTGTCTCGCTGGGGTATGAATAGTTTCATAAGCCTGGTTCGCTGCATAAGGGCCGCGTCAACGTCCAAATCCTGGTGAGTCCAGATAGTTACTGGTTTCTTACGTGCAGCTACCAGTTGCTGCAAAGCGGCTACGCGCATCTCGCCAAGCTCATTGCCAACCGTGATCAAGCACGGCAGCGCAATCTCCATCACCTGGTAACCATCAGGCACAACCTTTTCTACTCTCAATTTGCCGTCAACGACCCCTACTTTGCGAGCTACCGTTATGCAGGGCAAACCCAGCGTCACGGCAATACCAGGCCCGACTATGCCTGCGTTAGTATCCGCTGCCTGCCTCCCCGTTAGTATCAGGTCAGGATTGCCGATCTTCTTTATAGCAGCAGTCAACAAGGCCGCAGTAGCAAAGCTATCCAGATCCTCAAACTCGCTATCGTCGAGAAGATAGAGTTCATCACCTCCCACCGCCAGGACTTTGCCCAGCACAGTGCGAGACAACCCCTTGCCCGTGCTTATAACACTTATCTTGCATGCCTGCTTGTCCTTGATTCGCAGTGCTGCTTCCATGGCATTTTCGTCAAAGGGAGAAATGACCGGTGGTACACCCGACATAACCACCTTATTAGCATCAGCATCTATTTTATAAGCAGAAGCCGGCGCTTCAGGGTCCAGTACCTGCTTGATGCATACTACAATATTGAGCATATCCAGCTATACCTCACGCTACTTGTGGAAAGCACTTCATACCGACTGCTGAAGCAGTTCAACTAAATCAACTATCTTCATATCTGCCGTTCCTTTTTGAGTATCAAGGAAATTCCTCTTGCACCAGGGACAGGCTGTCACCAGTGCCTCTGCCCCTGTCTCCTTGGCTTCATCGAGTCTCTCCCGGGCTGTCCACTCGGCGAACTCGGGGTAGGCATCGATAACACCACCACCCGCACCACAACACCAGGCATTCTCTTTGGTACGCCTCATTTCGATAAGTTTGATTCCGGGTATCGCCGCCAGGATATCCCTGGGTGGTTGATACATCTCGCCTTTTTCTATTTTTTCGTGAATTGGGATAATCTCGTTTTGCTTGCTGCGTAACCATGGATCAACTTTACGAGCCAGGTGGCAGGGGTCATGATAGGTTACACTTAAATCTACATTCTTTGTCGGCTTGAGCCTGCCCTCTTTGATTAATTTTGCCAGGTATTGGGTAATATGATAGACCTTGACATCGCCCTTCTTGCCTTGCATATCATATAGCACTTCAAACGCGTAATAGCCATCAGCGCACGGGGTAACAATAGTCTTAGCACCAGAAGACTTCATTAACTCCATGGTGTTCTCGGCATATTTGGTAAACTCTCCGTGATAGCCCAGCTCATAAGCGCGACCGCCGCAGCAGTTCTCATCTTTGCCAGCAATACCAAAGTCCACGCCGGCTTTTTCTAGCAAGCTTGCCGCCGCCCTTAACGTGGGCCAGAGTTCTTCATCATAGCTGTACCGACACCCGACGTGAAAATATACGTCTGCCTTTTCCTGCGTTATATTTCTCAAGCCCAACCCCTCAGCCCACTTACCCCTATCAGCCTTCGGCTTCTGCAGCATATTGTCATCTTTCTTCAAGCCTTCGATTACAGCCATATTGACCAGAGGCACTTCTCCAGTCTCAACACACCTTGCTCTGAGTTCGTGTTGCATCCAGAGTGAATCAGCAAAATCGTTCTGTGCGCACATTTCACCACAGGCGCCACAGGTTACGCATTTGTAGAAAACTTCGCTGGCTGATTCGCCGACGGGGATTCTGTTCTCATACAGTGCCCGGGCTAGCATAACCATTCCCCCCAGGCTATAGGTAAAGAAACGAAATCTCTTATATATGGGACAGACAACCTCATAAACAACCTCGGGATACCCCTTGGTGCAGACGAGGCAGCGATAGCACGAAGTAGTGAATTTGTACAGTCTTTCCTCAAGCTTTATTCCGTTGCTCAATCTGATACCTCCTATTCAAACATATTGATACTGGGATGCATTATCCCGTTGGGATCGATCGAATCTTTGATGCGTTTCATAAGCTTGCCGTATTGGCCGGTCAGTGCGAAATAAGAAGGATCCCCCCTGAATCTAAACTGAATTGCCCCGTTTTCTTCCAGTAATTTCTTATACAACTCCGCATATTCAGAGCGCAGTTTTAACATGTAGTCCTTTTCCTTTTCCAGCGATTCCTTAATGAGAATCACGAAGGTTATGATGAATTCCCTGCCTTCCCGGAAAGGCAATACGCGGAACATATGAGGTGGCTTGGCGTTCTCTTCCGCAAATTTCCACATAAATTTCTCCAGCTCCAGCATCTGTTTGGGCTCAACAGTTACCAACAGACCGGAAAGCCACATGATGATTCTCAGGGTTGTTTCTTCGCCGGGTTTGATATGGATGCTATCACCAAAGTATTGATTGAGATAATCAAAGCTTCCCGGTAGCTTCTCCTTCATTTCGTCGTGAGACATGTATTGACCGCCAAGCTCTTCAGCCAGTTCCATGCAGACTTTTTCCTGTGCATCAACTACTTCCTTATAACCACTCAATCGGGCAGAATTGATGCCGAACGGCATACCCGGCGGCGGATTCTTCTGGTCCTGTCGCATAACACTCTCAAGGACATCATTGGTCATCGCCGGGGACTTGGAGTACATTAACTCGTGGAAGTAGTTCCAAACCCAGTTCCAGAATGTGCAGCTATCAGCAACATTTCGCCTTACTATCCGTTTCATATAATCAAGCACCGGCGGGAAACTGTCCCACTTGGTAAATACAACCCTGGTAGTTTCTCCCTTGTCAAACAGCTTGACTGCAGCCTTGGTTACTATACCAAAGATACCGTATGAGCAACCAAATAAGCCGGTTAGATCAGGGAATGGTCCGTACCTGTTGCGCCAGCTTATCGGTTTCTCACCAAATGCCGCGGAACCGGTGCGAACAACCTCGCCTGTCGGCGTAACAAATTCTATTCCAAGCACCGGGTCCGGATCCCACTTTGCTGCCAGGTTGCCAGGTGGGCGCATAAGGTAATTGGCCAGAGGACTGCCGCCACCGGTAGCCGTAGGCAGCTGTATGTTGAAATTATGCTTTCTGGCTGCGTATGATAACTCGTCGAAAGTAACACCGGGCTCAATAATAGCATAAGCTGCATCTTCATTGATCTCAATTATCTTATTCATGAGCCTGAGATCAAACATCACCTCGCCCCTATAGGGGACGGCCAGCCCGGAACCATTGGAACCTCTGCTCATACATATGACCGGTTGCTTGTTTTTGTTACAGACCATTAATGCCTGGCGCACCTCCTCGACATCCTGTGGTAAAACCACTATGGGCGGTGCTACCGCTGCACCAGGTGCAGTTGCGGTGTCCGAAGCGTAGCTCTGTAGAACAGCTTCGTCTATACTGATACGCTCTTCACCAAATATCGGCAAGAGTTCCTTATATAGCGCATCAATGTTGGTCATGAGAACACCTCCTTAATGTGATTCGATAATTCATCTCAGTGTGTACCGGCATGAGTCTATTGCCGACCGCGAAGAATGGGAAGCATGTCACAGTGCTGACACCTGTCCTGGAGTCCGCTCTACATGTGATCACCCTGAGCCGATATTGTAAGCTACCTCTGAAAGGTTGTCAATGTTTCGAAGGCTCCTCCGCTACCATGGACCCACCTTGCGGATGCTTTGAACTGGCTCCTTGCGTGTGACGGTGGCTTCAGCCTGGACCATGTCGCGGGCTAATTCAAAGCACGACGATAAGGGGCGATATGGCCCGTCCGGATAACGACCGGAGTGGGGTGATGGTCGGGAAGCGAAATGGAGACGGAATGTCTATGCAAGGAGATCTTACCCTGATGCTTACTTTGCTACAGGAATGGGATTAGCCGGATCAGCCACGGGCCTAACGGAAGTAGCCCCTGCCACAATCGACGCAGTAGGAAAACTTCAAAAAGCCCGTAAATTGCTGCCGTGGTAGCAACGGCAGTAATAATGGACACCAACCACCCCGTATGCCGCCACTTCAAATAAGAGAGGACGAATAGAGGAATAGAAATAAGAAAACCCAGCAGATAGGTTGCCATGGTGAATCCCCCTACCCACAGTGCCAGAATGCCGGCTCTCCGCAAAAAGGTAGCAGTTTCGACCCTCCTTTGGGGCTCCTCCTCTGTGGGCGGCACCCTCTTCCTGCTCCTTATGGCCTTGGTCAGCTGAATTAACCCAAGCACAATCACCACTGTCGATGCAAATATACCAACCACTTTGGCCTGTAAAGGGCCGTAGGTTAAGGAATAGACGAGAAATACTACTGCCACTATTATGAGAAATACGAGAAATCCCAAACTCGGCCTTGATTGCACGTTCTGTAATTCGTCTGTCGTTGTTCCTCTGTCTCCGAGGGCTTTGCGGTTTCTTTGATCAGCTGCATTATCCCCGGCACGCTTCGCGGATATCTTACCGCGAGCTTTGATGAGAGCAGATTTCAGTGGAGAGACGGCAAAGGAAGCAATGATAACCAGAATAAGAGCAATGCTAATTGGAGAAGATAGGAAGAATAACGGACCGCGTATTATAAGAGCTAGCCACAAATAGTGTTCAAAAATCCCGCCCAGGATAAAACCTAGGAGGAAGCAAGGCAACGAATAACCAAAACTCTTCATGCACACGCCGAGGACACCAAAAGGAATGAGGAGGAAGACGTGCATTATCGCCCTGTCCGCAGTAAATGCGCTGGCTGCTATCAGCGCTAATACTATAGAAAAGATGAATTTGAAGGGGGTGGCTGTGATTTTGGTCAGATGGGAAATACCTGGCAGCATAAAGAGCACAGCAAGTATATTGGCCAGGGCAATGCCTATTAGAACCGTGAAAACAAGGTCTGGACTTTCCGTAAGCAACGCCCTTCCCGGTACAATGCCAAATATCAGCAGAGCTCCCAAGATCAAGGCCAGGACTGAGTCTCCGGGAATACCAAAGGCCATCGTTGTCAATAACGCGCCCCCTACCCCTGCATTGTTGGCAGCCTCAGGCGCAATAACTCCCTCTACACAACCTTTACCCCACTGTTCAGGATGTTTTGAAGCTTTGTTACCATAACCATAGGCAACGAAGGTCGAAGTGGCTCCGCCTATCGCCGGAATCACACCGATAACGTAGCCAATGACGCTACAGCGCAACCACAACCACCAGTTACGAAACACGTCCTTCACACCTTCGAAGGTGTCGCGAAGCTTCACCTTCGTCTTTTCGAGTGCTGAAATAGCAGGGCTCCCCTTTAAGAAAAGGTCCATCATTTCGCCCATGCCGAATATCCCCAGAGCAATTACGAGAAGGCTGATTCCAGGAAAGAGATGGTGACTGCCGAAGGTGTATCGATAAAGGCCGGTACTAGGTTGTACTCCAATGAGAGATACCAGTATACCCAACATTCCGACCATCAAGTTTTTCATCCTTGCTTCACCGCCGCCTAACGAAGCCAGAAAAGAAAGCCCCAACAGCATCAGCAAGGCCAGCTCCGGCGGCCTCAGCGCTAAAACGAGTGGAACAATCACTGGGAGCATCAGCAGTGCGAAGACTACGCCGACTATGCCTCCGAGTGCGGAACTGGTGAAAGCAGCGCCCAGGGCACGTGCTCCTTCACCTCTCTGTGCCATTGGATAACCATCAGCAATGGTAGCGGCATTGACTACTGACCCGGGAACATTCATTAAAACGGCAGGGAGTGTGCCGCCGGTCATAACTGCGGAGTAAATTCCCATGAGGATCAAGAGCCCCGCTGCCGGATCCATGCCCCGTATCAGACCAAGGGCCAAGCTAACCCCGAGAAGTCCTCCGACACCCGGTGTTATCCCCAGCACAATACCTGCCAACACCCCGAGACAGAGCAGAAGAATAGTCTCCGGCTGAGCAAATAAGTGAGCAAAACCCTGCACGAAAGCTTCAAACACGCAAATCCTCCAGCCTCTGGTTTGTTTGCTTTTGCATATTTGCTTTCCGGAATGTTTGCCGATTCTATATCAACATCTCTGAAGCTGTCAATAAAATAACTATCGGGTTGAGCAGTTGCTCAACCCGATAGTTAGTGTGAGAAAATTCACCAGTTGTTATTTACATCTACTCGACGTAGCTTTACAGCGTAATATAGTATGTATCAACCAGGGCGTATATTGCCTTAAAGTCCTCTGCATTGTCGCTGTAGAGAATGTAGCTGGCTTCCACATCTTCGCCGGTGTGCCAACCATCCCAGTAGCCCATCATAGCTGTCCAGTCGGCAATAAAGGCATCGCTCTCGGCTATATCATTGAGGACCCCTCGCACGTATTCCACCCTATCCTGCGGCACATCCGGTGGGAAGGCAACTCCTGCTGCGGTGTAACGTGCCGCGACCTTAGCCATTTGTAGCCAGTCCTCTTCTCCCTGTGGCCAAGGATCTACCACTTCCGTAATGGCCGGAACATCAGGGTAGAAATAAGGATGCCTTTCGTCACTAATCAATACCACCGGCATAAGTTCCGGTGGTGACCCGGGATGATGGACAGGAACATTAAGGAAGTGAGTATCACCCGCCAGTATGGATGTCTTACACATAGCCGGCGACCCGACTCCAATCACCGTTTGGAAATCCAGACCCAGCCAATACCCGGCAGCTGTACCCCAGAACGCCATAAATCCCAGACGAGAGGCACCGGCCTGGAGCAAATCCTCTCCAGCCTGCAAGGCAGCTACATCGGCGTATTCCTCCGGATTCGTCCAGAGAGCCATAGGTGTCCCTAAAATACTGCCGAGCCAGATAAGTTCGTCGATTTCGTATCGGACACCGGGCTCTTCAAGCAGCGCGTTGGTGAATACTGTTTCCATCCCAAAGCCCATAAAGGCTGATCCATCCCGTGGCGCCTCCTCGTAGCCTTTGTTAAAGCTCTCGATGCCTCCCAATGCGTCATAGTACAGTGGCACTACCGTAGCCCCTGTAGCTTCTGCGAAATGTTGCATAAGTAACTCAGATCCTACCGTGAGGCTACCACCGGCAGGCCCTGTATACAGCTCAAGCTGTCTCCCCTGATAAAACTCCTCAGGGGTCACAGGGTCTACGTCGTTGTCATCTATCGGGTCGGGACAGCCGACAAGAACCATGCTGAGGGCCAGCGCTGTCGCTAACAAGATTAAAAATGCTTTCTTCACTTTTTCTCCTCCTTCGTAGATTTTGGGTTCTAGGGCTGTCTGAATTTGCCTCCGCCGGATAATGTCCCGGTAACAACCGAAACCCGATCGCAGCCCACAATCATCTCCAGCGTTTTTACGATATTTCTATTTCCCCGCTTTCACCTCCTTTCAGTCACCAGGCTGCTTCATATATATTTGAGGATGAGTATAACAGCCAAATGTTAAGATCCCGTTAAGATGTCGTAGCTGATAACCCGCAAAGTCGTGGAAAATTTGACCTCTTACCACCGGGAATGTTCGTTCTGCTTTAGTTGCCACCATCTCACGCAGAAGCCTGGCCTCACGTTCAGAAACTGGCTATTTCGAAAGAGTTGGGGCCTTGACCTCGCTCGACAGCGTACATCACACAGTCCACACAGATTTGTTGTCCTGACAAAGCCTTAATTTCCTTGGTCTCAGTCAACACCCTATCACCTGCCTATACAATTGTCAAGACAAGCGTTCTCGTTCAGCACCTTGGTGACACTTCTTTTTGTCGATGTGGGGAGCACCGATGAATCGGAGCGATGAAGCAATCTCTAAGGAGGGTTCCTCGCTCCAACTATAGCAAGTTCCAGGTTGGAGTCGGGGCTTGCGATAACAGTGAACGTCATTACCCCATGTAACAAACATATGCAGTGTCACCCATCTGTCTGGTGTAGCCCACAGCCCGCGACTTTCTTTTGTCGCCGTCTGCATGCTATGATATGCACTTCGAAGGATTTTATCGAGGGAGTCCATGCGCATCGATATTTTGTGTCTCTTCCCTGAAATGTTTGCCTCCCCGCTCAACCAGAGCATTATCAAGCGTGCCAGCGAGCGGGGACTGGTGAACGTCGTGATTCACGATATACGCGACTATACGCACGACAAACATCATACTGTGGACGACTATCCCTACGGCGGTGGGCCCGGTATGGTGCTCAAGCCCGAACCCATCTTTGAGGCAGTGGAGGCGATTAAGCAGCAGCTGGGTGTAAGCGACATACCTATCATCTTGCTCACCCCTCAGGGCAGGCTTTTTTCACAGTCTGTCGCTCAAGAACTGGCCCTCCACCCTCATATTATGTTAATCTGCGGCCATTACGAAGGTGTAGACGAGAGAGTCTGTGAGCATCTGGCTACTGATGAAATCAGTATCGGTGATTATGTGCTCAGCGGGGGGGAATCAGCCGCCCTGGTCGTGGTGGACGCTGTCGTCAGGCTTATACCGGGAGTGCTCGGCTCAGAGTATTCAGCCAACGGCGACTCTCACAGCGACGGACTTCTGGAATACCCCCAGTACACCAGACCTCAGGTATACCGGGATTGGTCGGTACCCTCGGTTCTGCTGTCAGGAAATCACAGCGAAATTGCTCAATGGCGACGCCGTCAAGCCATACTGCGAACGGCGAAACGGCGCCCTGATCTTTTGGAGAAAGGAAGCCTCCGCGATGAGGAAAGGAAATGGATGTCAGAGAATTTGTTAAGCCCAAGATGAATCCCAACATACCCCAGATTTCCCCCGGCGACACGGTCAAAGTCAGCGTGAAGACTGTAGAAGGGGACAAGGAGCGACTGCAGCACTTCCAGGGCGTGGTGATTGGAATGCGGAAGGGTGTTGATGGTGGAAGCTTTACGGTGAGGCGGGTATCTTATGGGATTGGAGTGGAACGCACTTTTCCATTCCAGTCTGCTTCGGTGCAGAATGTGGAGGTGCTCAGGCACGGCCACGTGCGCCGAGCCAAGCTCTATTATATGCGCAGCCTCAGCGCCAAGCGGGCTCGCCTTAAGGAAAGGCGAGAGAAGACAATCGAGCAAGGTGCGCCTCAAGAACAAGAACAGTCCTCTGGATGAACTACGCCGAGGTGGCAGTCAATTCGCCCCGATTGCATCGGGGCCAAACGTTCAGCTACGCCATCCCGGCCCGGCTGAGGGTTGATGTCGGACAGGCGGTATGGGTACCCTTTGGCTCCAGGACTATTCAGGGAATCGTGGTTGGCTTATCCGACCGGCCTGCGGTCGAGCCGACCAGGGAAATAGCCGACCTCGTTACTCGTTCTCCCCTGCTTTCCCCGCTTCAAATCGAACTCGCCCAATGGATAAGTGAACGCTATCTTTCCCCTCTTTTCGATGCCCTGGCCCTGATGCTGCCCCCGGGATTCGAGAGGCGAACTGTCACCTACGTTCAACCGGTGGACCACCGGATGGACCTGTCATCCCTGACGCCGGAGGAAAGGCAAATCCTGCGCATTATCGGAGACAAAGGGAAGACGAGCTTGCCTCAACTGGAGAAAGCAATCGGCAAAAGGAAAGCCAGGCAAACCACCGACCAGTTGCTGGACCGTCAGCTAATCACAAAGACCGTGGAATTGGAAAAGGTCAAGATAAAGCCCAAGACTGTCCCTCATGTCAAACTAATAGCTGACAGAAAAAGAATTGCAGCGGAAAAGGCTGACCTCGACAGGTCCAGAGCCCATAAACAAGCCGAAGTCCTCGAATTTTTGACCGGGCAGACTCAGCCCATTTCAGTTAGCGAATTAAGGAAACGTCTCAATTGCTCGCTTGCCACTATCAAAGCCCTGGAGAGCCGCCATCTGGTGGCTGTGGAAAGGGTCAGGATAAGGCGTGACCCTTTATCTCACCTCAGCGTGACAGCTTCTCCAACTCCGCCTCTTACTCCGTCTCAACAAGCGGCCTGGGAATCAATCTATAACGCCGTCGTGAGGGAAGCCCCGATGCAATCGGGGCAATCCGGCCTGCCCGCCGCACAGTCCGGGCAGGCGGGCAAGCCACCGGTTTTTCTCCTCTTCGGCGTTACCGGCAGCGGCAAGACTGAGATTTACCTGCGGGCCCTGTCCCAGGTGATTGCCGCTGGTAAGCGGGGCATTTGCCTTATCCCCGAAATCGCCTTGACCCAACAAACAGTAGAGAGATTTGCCAGTCGCTTCCCCGGACGTGTGGCAGTACTCCATAGCGGCCTTTCCCTGGGGGAACAGTTCGACGAATGGCAGTGGATAATGGAGGGGAACTGCGACGTCGTCATTGGACCGAGGAGCGCTTTGTTTGCCCCCCTGCCCGACCTGGGCCTCATCATCATCGACGAAGAACATGAGTGGACGTACAAGCAAGAAGATAAATCGCCCCGCTATCATGCCCAGGACGTGGCTATCGAACTGGCCCAACTCAGCGATGCCATCGTCATTTTGGGCAGTGCCACCCCCGATGTCGGCAGTTTTCTTAAGGCACAGCAAGGCGAATATCATCTGGTAGAGCTAAAAGAAAGAATCACCCCCCGTGGTTATTCCCCTCTCCCCGAAGTAAGCATAGTGGACTTACGGGAAGAACTCAAAGCGGGAAACACAAGCTCGCTCAGCCGTTCCTTATTGGCTGCTATGAAAGAAACGCTGGCACAGGGCGAGCAGATAATCCTTTTCCTCAACCGTCGTGGTGCCGCTACCTTTATTCGATGCCGTAACTGTGGGTTTGTCTTCCGCTGTCCCCGCTGCTCCATAGCCCTTACCCTTCATTCGCTGGAGAAAAGGCTAGTTTGCCATCGCTGCCGCTATTCTATTCCCGTACCCCAGAATTGTCCTCAGTGTTCCCGGCGCAATCTCAGGTTTCTGGGCATTGGCACCCAGAGGGTAGAAGAAGAGGTCGGGCACTTCTTTCCCGAAGCGAAAGTGCTTCGCTGGGACAGCGATGTGGTTACCAGGAGATATGCTCACGAGGAGTTGCTGAAGAATTTCCGTGACCGCAAGGCAGATGTCCTCATCGGCACCCAGATGATAGCCAAGGGATTGGACCTGCCTCAAGTGACCCTGGCGGGGATAATTAGTGCCGATACTGGCCTTAATTTCCCTGATTTTCGCAGCGGCGAGCGCACTTTTCAACTCCTGTGCCAGGTAGCCGGCAGGGCCGGCCGCGGGGTTAAGGCAGGAAGAGTTATCATCCAGACTTATTCCCCCGACAACTACACCGTTCAAGCTGCTGCCACACATGATTATCTGACTTTTTACAATAAAGAAATAGATTATCGCCGCCGATACAATTATCCCCCATTCGGCCAATTAGTCCGCCTTGTATATAGCCACACCAACGAGGACTTGTGTCGCCGTGAGGCGCAGAGGGTATATCATCTGATCCTTGATGAAATGAATCGGGGGCTTGGGGGCGAAGCCCCCAATGCTCCTATTGGTCCTGTGCCCGCTTTTGCCTTCAGGGCCAGGGGTAGATATCGCTGGCAGCTTTTCCTGCGCGGCCCTGATCCAACTCGGATATTGTCCCAGTTCACTTTGCCACAGGGCTGGACCATAGATGTTGACCCGGTGGGGATGGTTTGACTTGGCGTCAGAATTCTCGCCTGTTTTCCAGCGCCTGGCCCAGGGTCAGGTCATCAGCATATTCCAACTCGGCGCCGAAGGGCAAGCCGCGGGCCAGGCGGGTGACGCGAATGCCCAGAGGCGCGATAATCCGTTGCAGATACATAGCCATGGTTTCGCTCTCTACGTTAGGATTGGTGGCTACGATCACTTCGGTTACTGAGCCATCTTGAAAACGGGCCAGAAGGTCCTTTATCTTTAGCTCTTCAGGCCCTATACCCTGTGCCGGACTGATAGTTCCATGAAGCACATGATAGACACCGTTATACTTCCCCGTCTGCTCCAAAGGCAGGATATCCGACGGTTTCTCCACAACACAAATCTTGGAATGGTCGCGCTCTTCATCCTGACAAATGCGGCAAGGGTCACAATCAGTGTTGTTAAAACATAGAGAACAGAGCTTTATCTTTTCCTTCAGTGTTAGAATAGCCTCGGCCAAAGCCTTGGCTTCGTCATCAGAGCTGCGCAACAGATAATAAGCCAGCCTCTGAGCACTTTTGGGCCCGATCCCGGGCAGCTTATTCAGCTCCTCAACTAATCTAGCTATAGGCTCAGCGACAAATCTCATGTTCCATAACCATTTACCTTGTTGCTGTCAGAGGCATAACGAAAAACCACCGACGTCTTTGATGGCCGACAGCCGACAGCTAACAGCCGACGGCTTCCTAGAATAATCCCGGTATATTGAGACCGCCTGTCACGCTGCCGAGATGTTTGCTGGCAAGCTCCTGCGACTTGGCGACAGCCTCGTTAACAGCAGCCATGACCAAATCTTGCAGTAACTCAACATCTCCCGCCTCCACTGCTTCGGGAGATATCTCAACGGAGTGAGCCTTCTGGTGCCCATCAAGCACCACTTTGACGGCGCCACCTCCACTGGTAGCTTCCACGGTCATGCTGCCCAACTCTTCCTGGGCTTTGGCCAACTTGGCCTGAAGTTGCTGGGCCTGACGCAGTATTGATTTATCCATCTGCCTCCTTTCCTTCGGCTCGACTCACTTCGGCTTCCCCCCGAGTTCGATACCGGACAGGGCTACAAGCCTTCCTCACTAATCCTGGCTCCCATTTCCAGAGCAGCTTTGACTACCGGGTTCTGTGTCCCCGCCTCGCATGAGACTTCCCTCTTATAGTCAACCAGGACACACCGTATCTTGTAGGGCCGGCCAAAAACCTGCTCAAGCTTCTTCTCCACCAGGTGCCGATATTTGGCGTCTTCGATTTTCTCTTTGTGAAAAGAATAATAGAAGCCCAACACCAGCGTATCATCCTCAAGGGCTATGGGGTCACAAGCACTGCGCAAAAAGGCATCTAAATTGCCGCTGGAACCTTCTCCCCGCAGTGACCTGATAAACTCCTTCCAGCGACCACGGAGATGGTCAAAGTCCTGAGAAACCTCTTTGCTTGAAACCGCGGCCCCCGCCATGTCGGCATCTGGTGCCTCAGCAACCTCAGTCCCGACTCTGTCGGGATCAGTTGTCTCAGTGATGCCTGCTATCTCTGAAGATTGAGTTGCCGTTACCTGTTCTTGCCCCGCGCATGGAGACAGGGCACAATCCAGCAAAGCCAATTCCAACGGTAAAGCCGAGTAATTATCACCTCGAAAATCTATGCTGGAGAAAGACCTGACTGCCTTAAGCAAATAGTCGAGCGTGGTTTTGGCCGCAAGATTGCCCATCTCGGCTAAATCTTCGCTGGTAATATCCAGAGCCTCTTCGCATCGGGACTTGGCCAGTAAGAGTCCTCGCAGGTATTCCACCAGGCCGAGATTGAACTGACGCAGGTCAAGGCCATCGCTATTGAGGCTATTGATAACTCTGAGCCCGGCAGCCACATCTTTGTCGACCACACATTGTGCCAGTCGCCTGACCCGTGAATCCCGGCTAATGCCGAGCTCCGCCTGAACCCGGTCAAGCTCAATATGATCGCCGTAGTAGGCAATCATCTGCTGCAAAATATTTTCAGCGTCCCGAAGGCTCCCGGTGGCAGCACGGGCGATAAGCCTTAAGGAATCGGGCTCGATATGAATCCCCTCCTTCTGGCATATGACCTCGAGTTTATCCACTATCTCCGTTTGCCCCAGCCGACGGAAATTGAACCGCTGACACCGGGATACTATGGTGGCTATCACCTTGTGCGCCTCGGTGGTAGCTAAAATAAAAATGACATGGCCGGGTGGCTCCTCCAGTGTTTTTAGCAGGGCATTGCAGGCCGCCTCGGTAAGCATGTGCACTTCGTCTATGATGTACACCTTGTAGCGAGCAAGGCTGGGGGCATAATTTGCCTTTTCCCGGAGGCTGCGGATTTCGTCAATGCCACGATTGCTGGCGGCATCTATCTCTACTACATCCAGTGCCCTGCCCTCGGCGATTGCCTGACACATAGCGCAGGCATTACACGGCTCGCCACCCGCTTGATCGGGACAGTTGACTGCTTTGGCCAGGATGCGTGCCGTGCTGGTCTTGCCCGTACCTCGCGGACCACAAAAAAGATAAGCATGAGCTGTCTTTCCGCTCTCCACAGCACGACAAAGAGTCTGAGTCACAGGCTCTTGTCCCAGCACCTCACCAAGGGTCTGCGGCCGCCACTTGCGGTAGAAAACTTCAGAACCCATATATCAAAGCTTATTATACCACCCCTCCACCCGATCCCGAAAGAAGACCCGGCGCCCGATCACGAGAGCTCTTGCATTGAAAGCAAGACATATTCTCCCGCCTTGTATTTCCTGTATTCGGGTCTATCGGCTATGCGCTGAACAAAATGACCTACATCTCCTTGACTCACCCCTCAGCTATTTCCATCTCCCCTCCCCCAGACACTGATGGGCGCGGGCACACCAATTAATACAGGAAGGGGTGTTCTCCCTGTAGACCTCCTGGCCACAGTTGTAGCAGTGCACCTTTGACTCGTCGGAGAATATTTCAATCTCAGTGCCGCAGTTAGGACACTTGTGCAATGATACGCGCAAGCTTCTCATATCTTGCCCCTGACAGTTAGTATGCATCGATGACACCTCTCAAAATGATAAACGCTCTGATACCACATTACAGAATATGCCACGACGGCGACCATGATATAAATCATAGAAGCAGTTGACTCAGCGTTTACAGGTCGGGAAGAAGCATATACTGACTTCTCAGGATGGCAAACGAGCGCCAAAGCCAGAAATGGCTTATGTTATAATCCAGTGACAGGTACCTGGTCTATGGGGAAAACTCTGCTCAAGGAGAGTTATGCGGTTGCATCATCGTGATAAGGCTCAAATAATCAAGAAGTCCTCTATCTTTTCCAGCTTAGACGATGACGAACTCAATGAATTGGCGGGTCTGGCCATCGACCGCGCCCTGATGCCCGGCGAGTTCGTTTTCTGGGATGGAGACGCCCCGGAATGGTTCTACATCATTGCTGAAGGGAAGATTAAGGTTCTGAAACATTCATCCTCTGGGAAAGAATTCATCATCGCGTTTTTCGGCCCCGGCGAAATTTTCGGTGAGGTGGCTGTCTTTGAAAATAAACCCTATCCCGCTTCAGCCCAGGCCATAGCTGAAACCAGGGTCATAGGAGTCAGAAGAGACGACATCGTGTCTTTTTTAGCCAGTTACCCTCAGGTAGCTATGAAAATCATCGGTGTTTTAGGAGAGAGGCTCAGGGATGCTCAGAGTCGTCTCAGAGACTTTGCTGGAGAGAGAGTTGAACAGCGCCTGGCCGGCGTGCTACTTATGCTCTCGGCAAAGCTTGGTCCCACTCTCCCCTTTACCCGGCAGGAGATCGCTGACATGGCAGGAACCACTACCGAGACGGCGATACGGGTTATGAGCGCCCTGAAAGACAGGGGCATTATCCGTTCTATGCGTGGCAAAGTGATTATTCTCGATGAGCAGAAGCTCAGACTGCTGAGTGAAGGGCCACCACAAGTATAGTCCCACAAGATTGTCGTATCATCGCCATACACGGCACCTGGCATAACTAATGAATACCCCCGCTACATATGATTTAAATCATAGTGGGACATATCACCGAGTTGTATTATTGCTATGAGGGCTCAAGCTTAAAGATTCGCCGATAACGGAGGTTGTACCAATGTTTAACAGATGTCCGGGTCAAGATTCCAGAAATATACATGTGTCACTACACAAATGCGCGAACTGCGGCGCAGAGGTTGAAATCTTTTCCTTTGAAACAAGGATTAAGTGCCATAAGTGCGGCAAGAACGTCTACGGCGAAGAAATACCTAGCTGCATCGATTGGTGCGCTTCAGCCCGTCAGTGTATAGGAGAGGAGAGGTGGAGAGAACTGAAGGGAGAGGACTAGCGGGCCTTGTCCTCAGAAGAACCGTTAAGGAGGTGGGCAATGACAACAGAAACCATAAGGAAAATCATAAGTATTGACGAAGAGAAGTGTGATGGCTGTGGTGCCTGTGTTCCGGCATGCGCCGAGGGAGCTATCCAGATTACTGATGGCAAAGCAAAACTCATCAGCGAGAAATATTGTGACGGGCTCGGTGCCTGTCTCGGAGAATGCCCTCAAGGAGCCATTGCCATTGAGGAGAGAGTGGCCGAGGAGTTTGATGAGGACGCAGTGAAGCTACACCTCGGGAAAGAGAATTACACTACGGATGAGCTTCCTTGCGGCTGCCCCTCGTCCACGGTTACTCAGTTCGAAAGCTGCCCGGCGTCCGGGGATACACCGGTGGAAACAATGGACCGGCATTCAATGCTAAGTCACTGGCCAGTCCAGCTTACCCTGGTCCTACCGACAGCGCCCTTTCTACAGGGAGCTGACGTGGTGCTGGCTGCGGATTGTGTTCCCTTTACCTGCGCTAGCTTTCACCAACGCTTCTTGCGGAACCGAAGCCTGTTAGTGGCTTGCCCGAAGCTGGACAATTTTCAAGCTCATCTGAAGAAGCTGACTGACATCCTAGCTCACTCAGATGTGAAGAGCCTGACCGTCGTACGCATGGAGGTGCCATGTTGCTCAGGACTGGTACAGATGGCAAAACAGGCAATGCAGTTAGCCGGTAAAGATATCCCGCTTGAAGAAGTGGTTATCACCGTCAAGGGCGAACTGAAGTAGTAGTACCGCGTTGGCAAGCAGGGCTGCTACCGGACAGTCCTGCAGAACTCGGAAGGGCTGGACTTCCCCGGTGTTGAGAAGCCCGGCCCTTTTGCTTGCCTCTTGGGTTGTGTGTTAGCCCCACTTCCGCAGTTACACGAGTAAATCATGGTTGCCCCGAAGCTAAAATTGGTACTACATTTTTGTAAATCTTCATGCGTTGCGGCAGATACAGCCCGAGCATTTGGAGCAGGATGGCCTGGGACTTGGTGGGCCGGGCGATGCAGCGATTGCGGATAACTGTTCCTTGCCTGGTCG
>JAWOFK010000035.1:0-6030 GCA_046497565.1 Dehalococcoidia bacterium | reverse complement strand
ACCCAGCTTTGAAGTAGCTCTCCTTGATTACTGCCAGATATTCATTCCTTGAATGCATGTCCATCCTTTCCATGGCCCGGTGTAACCTCCTTCCAAAGTGCTGACCAGGCCAGATGATAATGCTTCGGTTAGATTTTTTGTGATTTGACCACTCCCCCTTCGGTTAGATTTTAGATGATTCAAATCGCAGTCTAGATAAAGGGGCGCACTTATGGAAGAATGCTTATTTACTGGCCCTCAGTTGCAATGAATGCCGATTTGAGGGGTCAAGAACAAAATTTGACAAACTATTGAAGCATGTGGTAGGATTATAATTGTCCCAAGTAGCCGAACAGGAAGTTGGCGGACGAAGAACCGAGACTGAGTAGGCGTAAGTCGAAAGGACAAGGGGAGGAAACCAAAGAAGGGGAGGTTGCTTGGGACATTTTCTTATGCCATATGCAGTTGCTCCTGCTCCCTGCGAGCAAGAGAGCTAAGGGCAACATAAACCACGACCCCAGCTCCAGTGCTAGCTGTGCAATGCTCACAAGTGCGAAGTAGACGCTTTTTCACTCCGTGGCGAGCTCGATTGAACGCAAGTCAGAGGTTAGAATTCTTGGGTGTGTAGCAGGCCAGTTGAACTCTCGGCTCATTTGTGGTTGTTATTGGAAATTACGAAATAGGGAGTATTGGTCATGAGTAAAACAATATCGGGTGTTACAATTGAGTGTGTTAAAGGTGACATAGCTTCACCTCCAATCTCCATCCCAGGTAATGAAAATATCAGTGACTGTTCCCATCATACCACTGGGTATATACCATCCTCCACTAGGAAATAGATATTCAGGATTATATTGTTCTCCGACCTGAATATCGACTATTGTATCGTTGTTATCGGGTCCATAACTATCCGAAATTCCGGTGCAGTCTATATAGACTAATCCTCTATCAACAGTCTCAAACGCATTACAAGCATGTCCTGCATCGTCTCCGGTCAGTTCGAGACTAACGTATGCACACCTGATTCCCGCCATTTCAGCTTCGTTGTGAAGTCTTTCTGCAAAATCGGCACAAATCTTTGGTGGGCTAGGTTCAGCCGTGCCGTCGATAATGCTTTTAAGAGTATCCAAATCAATTTCATCCTCAGCTGGGGGATAATAGAATTCCAGAACTGGCAGCGTATATTGATAGGGAAATTCGTCTGTTGCATCTGACCTTAAAAAGTTAAGTAATTCTGAATATGTGGGATCCCTCGCATCTTTGTTATTTATGAGGACTATAAATTCCCCATAACAGTCGCTCCCACTCAGAACCCCGTCTGGGGCCTTAACAAGACCTAGATAGTAGTCCTCATACTCTCCGGTCCCACTGTCTATACCTACGGTATCGGGCGGAATTGTCGGCTGCTCTGATTCATCGGGTGTCGTGGAGGAATCCGGTGGCGAAGTTGTAGAGTCGTCAACAGGCGGTTGAGTAACGTAGTTATTGTTGGCAGTGAAGACATTGATGAACCTATCTTTGTATCCGCTAAACGGACTGACACCAGCGAAAGCAAGGACTAGAAATACACAAATGATGGAAAATACAGTCAATTTCATACTGGGCCATCGCCAGCTATTTTTGGCTACGACTCTCCACAGCCAGATAAAGAGAATAAATTCCGCTAGTAACATCAGGCTGCCGATTAGCGGGCTCTGCATAAGTTGCTGAGAAAACAGTTTTATGCCTGACCAGATAAGAAGACCCAGTAGTGATAATATTGAAAGGTTTAGAAATAACCGATAGAGCTTACCAATCCTTCTATATTTATATGTCGTGTAGCTGAACCATTTCTCAACTGAATATATGCAAGAGAATCCCACTAAGGGCCAAAATGGAGCAAAGCTTTCAATATAGATACTAATACCTAAGCCGATAATAGATAGAGCAAATATCAGAATTAATGCCCGTAGCCTTTTCTCCATTGGCCGATTAACGAATTTTTTTCCTGCATTGCCTGCTCTAGCTTTACGAGCTGGTTCATCAGGTTCTGCTCGTGTTTTTTGGAGCTCGTCATATGTGTATATTTTCTTACATTTGGGATTGGTGCACCTCCAAAAGAGCATGGTGGGATCGAAACGCAAATCGTGTCCACACTCGGAGCATTTGTTGCTAGCCACCCCTTGCGGAGCGTGTTCCTCAGCCCACTTGGATTGCTTGTATCTTGCCTCCCTCCCCTCGAAGGTGAATTTTTTCCCTGAGCAATAATTGTTGGAGCATTTCCAACAACTTATGTCCAAATCAAAGTAAAGAGTGGGTAATCCACAACTGGGACAACGGTCATAGATACTACGGCCGCAATTCCAACACACAAATTTCTCAGGATTAGGATTTAACGCACCGCAATGTACGCATTTCTTAATGACCCCGTTATTTTCTGTTCGTCTAACAAGATCGACGATCCTCCACCACCATTCGTCGTCGTCCAACAATTTGTCTCTTTCCTCGGAAGATAATTTATCAAAGTAAAAACAGCTAGAATGCAGCTGTAATCGATACGGGCAGAGAAACGGCTGAGTGAAAAACCTTTTGCACCAGGAACACTGCATTGATTGGAACGCAGTAAGCCTTACACGATATCGTCCAGGAATTGCTGCTCTTTCAATTATCTCGCTGAGAGGGACACCAAGAATATCAAATTGACAACCACAGTGTCTGCATCTCCAGTTGCTGCCACTTACCTGTATTACCTCATGGGTCCAGCAGACTGGGCACTCTGCTGGACTACTGTCATAAGCTGGTCGAACTGTTGCATTGGAGAGGACTTGATAGGCATCGTTGATCTTTTTGAATCTAATCTCAGCTTCTTTATTGCCAGGATTGCGATCAGGGTGATAGTTCTGGGCAAGACGTCTAAATGCCTTCTTTATCTCTTCCTGAGTAGCGTTCTTGCTTATTTCAAGAATTTCGTAGTACTTGTATCGTCTTGCAAAGCTCTTCCCTGGATCCGTCATTTCCGTTCAGTGCTCGAAGAAGTCGATCTTGTCGTTCATCTTATTGGCTCTCTTAATCGTGAGAATTTACCAGCGACATACTAAGGCCGTGAGCATCTATAGACTCTACGTTGAGCATATCGTATGGGAACCGTCAGACCCGTGTCAATAGCCGAGTCGTGCTATGACCATTTGCACGTAAAGATCGTGAACATCTGCGCCTTCTGCCCTATTTTTTCTCAAGATATATTAGCCCGTTTGTGACTGCTTTTATCCCCCTTATCCGAAGCTAGAACTAGCGGCCAATTATACGGAAGGGGCTGAACAATCCTCGGAAATGTTTGGCAATACAGCGCCAATAGCGAATATGCTAGAATCGTCCAAGCGTGCCGCCATTGCTATCAAAGTCCAAATACCTGTCGGGGCTCCAGTGCCCCAAACTACTCTGGACCCTGGTGAACCAGGCCGACAGTCTCCCCGAGGTGGATATTGTTACTCAACATATATTCGACCAGGGGCACCTGGTCGGTGAATATGCCAAGCAGCTATTTCCCGGCGGCATCGACATTCCGCATGACGATTTCATGGAGAACATAATCACGACCAGGAAGTTGCTCACGGAGAGAAAGCCCCTATTCGAGGCGGGCATATTGGCCGGAGGAATCTATTGCAGAGTGGATATATTGGACCCGGTCAACGAGGATGAATGGGACATAGTGGAAATAAAGTCCAGTACATCGGTCAAGGATGTGCACATTGATGACGTAGCTTTCCAGAAGCTCTGCTGCGAGAAAGCAGGGTTGAAGATAAGAAACTGTAAGCTGGGCTTCATAGACAACCAGTACACAAAGAGAGGCGAAATAGACCCGCAAGAGCTGTTCATTCTGGAGGACATCTCCACCGAGGTGGAAGAAATGAGCGAGGGTGTAGAAGAACGGATAGTGAGCCTGCTTGAGGTTATCTCGAATAAGGCGTGCCCCGACGCCGCTATCGGCCAGCACTGTCTGGCGCCGTACGACTGCCCGCTCCGGGCGGAATGCTGGGGGTTCTTGCCTGAAAACAGCGTCTTCGATTTGCGGGGCGGCAGGACAAGGCAGTTTTCACTCTTTGAGCAAGGAATCCTGTGCATCAAGGATATTCCGGACCATATTCCTCTATCCAGGCAGCAACAGATTCAGAAGGAGTGTGTGCTGACGGGCAAGGTACATGTTGAGAAGGAGGAAATCCGGCGATTCCTGAATAAGTTGCAGTACCCGCTGTATTACCTGGATTTCGAGACCGTTGCCCTGGCGATACCGGTATATGACGGCACGAGGCCGTATCAGGATATACCGTTTCAATTCTCACTACACATTGTGGAAAGCGACGGGTCCCAGGCGGTGCACCACTCGTTCCTGGCCGAGGGAAGAGAGGACCCCAGACCTCAGATTCTCAGTGAACTGCAAAGGCTACTCGGTTCCGAAGGGAGCATTATTGCTTACAATGCGGGCTTCGAGGTGGGCGCGTTGAAGGGGCTGGTTGCGGCGTTTCCCGAATACATGAGCTGGCTCGAAGGTATTCTCGCAAGGATGGTCGATTTGCTGTTCCCGTTCACCAACTTCCACTACTACAATGCCTCGCAGAAGGATACGGCATCACTTAAGAAAGTGCTTCCGGCAGTTACCGGCAAAGGCTACGGAGAGATGGGCATAGGTGAGGGGATGGACGCAAGTGTCGCCTACGCGAGGATAACGTACGGCAGCGCAACGGAAGAGGAGATTGCCAGGGTGCGGGCGGACCTGGTTGACTACTGTAAGCTGGATACCGAGGGGATGATCTGGGTTGTGGACGAGTTGAGAAAGCTGTCAGGTTGAGTCTCGACCGGCAGGTTGGGTCGAGAGACGCCAGAATGTGACCTGGCATTTGCTATCGAGGTTGGTGTGTGTCCTGCTACTCTGAAAAAGGCTCAATCCCCAGTTCCGTCATCAGTTTATGTATTAATTCAAATGCTTCTCTTTGGATCCGCAGGCGCTCCTCGCCGTCCCCTAATTCCCGGAAATCCGAGACTCCAACCGGCCCTATAGCGTCAACATCTTTGAACCGAGCCATGATTTTCCCAAAACCTTCCCTGGCTAGTTTATTACTTACAAGAGATTTTGTATCTCGCACCAGCGCCTCTATACCACCAGGGTAATAGCGACAGCAATAATAGATATCAAAGGCGTCTTTTTCTTTGATGCGGCCCCATAATGCCATGCCCTTCGTCACAAGGAAAGGTCCGATTGAAGGCACGTTGACTGTTACCTCGTGTATCGCACCGTTTGGCAACCTGCCTTTTACCTTGACTTTCACCGGATTGCTGAAAACAAGGTCACACCCTCTGGCCTTTCTAGCCTGAACATCTTGTATCTTCTGATGACGATGACCACTCCCGGTACCCCCATATTCGCCAGCTAGAAGATCAATTTTTACGGTGATCTTTCTACCGATTTCGGTGTTCACATCTCGGTAGAAGACAAAAGGCTGTTCGCCTCGCTTCTGATAGTAACCTCTAGCTTTCAGGGTCTCGACAATTGTCTCGTAAGTGTCGTTAGAGATGTGTCTACTGTCTATGGCAAGGTCTATATCCAGCGTACCGGGGTGTTCCGCTCTGGCAGACTGAATCAGAAGCCGGGGGACATTTCCTCCCACTATTACGATGTTTTCCCGAAATTCGCCTAAGACTGTCATTAGCTCCACCAGCACAGATTGACAAGCCTGGGTTTCTGCCGGGGAATAATCGCTCTGCTTCACCATAGTGGTTTTAGCCTCTGTTCAAATAGGAATTCAGCGGATTCCTCACCCCGTCCTTTGAAGGCGACAAGGTCAAGATAGAGCTGCACATCGCTGACAACCTTTACGTTATCAATTTGCCTACTGCCATAGAAGACACCCGTATCGTAGGGCTCCAATATGCTGAAGTTGGCCCCTGAGGAAACCTCCTTCAATCCCAACGACTCTGATACCTCTCGAATGTTTTTGCTGACATAAGCGAATCCCCTCGTATAGCGCATGAACGGCGCTACCAAAGCAGCCCCAGAGAAAAGGGTCAATGCGTAAG
>JAWOFK010000031.1:0-2700 GCA_046497565.1 Dehalococcoidia bacterium | reverse complement strand
CGGGGCGTCCAAAGTCTTGCTGAAGCCGGCGGCGCCTGGCACAGGCTTGATTGTCAACAATACCTCTAGAGCTTTGCTCGAATTGGCTGGCGTAAAGGACGTACTGGGCAAATCATTGGGCGGACCAAGCAAAATCAATGTAGCTAAAGCAACGATGCTAGCCCTGGCTCACTTGAAGAGAACTGAGGAAGTAACCACCCAAACCGGTATGGAAGCACAGGAGGAAGAGGCATATGAAACAGAATGAACTCAAGCCTCCTGCGGGTGCCAAACATAAGAGAAAACGCATAGGCCGAGGAAACAGTAGCGGGCATGGCACCTATTCGGGACGAGGTGTCAAAGGACAAAACGCTCGCTCTGGCGGGGGCGTGCGCCTCGGCTTTGAAGGTGGCCAGTTGCCCTTGATAAAACGACTGCCGCGAAAAAGAGGATTCACCAACATTTTCAAAGTCGAATATAACACTGTCAATGTGGGTGACCTAAGGATTTTCTCGTCGGGAACCGAGGTAACCCCTAAGGAACTACTCCAGGCGGGATTGATAAGCGCCCCACGTCGTCCAACCAAAATTCTCGGCCAGGGCGATATCCAGCACCCACTAGTGGTCAAGGCTAACAAATTCTCTTCGTCGGCAGAGAAAAAGATCCTCGCTGCCGGAGGAAAAGTAGAACAGGCATAGCATGCAGCGCACGACGAACCGACCCCGCCTTGTCCAGGCAATGATGGACATATGGACATTGCCTGACCTGAGGCGACGAATCCTTTTCACCCTCGGCATCCTGGTCGTCTTTCGATTTCTGGCCCAGGTTCCTCTGCCCGGGGTGGACATCGAGGCCCTGCAGGAGTTCTTCGGGCAAAATCTTCTCTTCGGCATGCTTGACCTTTTTAGCGGTGGGGCTATGTCCAGCTTTAGCGTGGTTGCCACGGGCATCTACCCCTATATCACCGCTTCCATTGTCATGCAGCTACTGGTGCCTGTGATCCCCAGGCTTCAGGCCATATCTCAAGAAGGGGACGTCGGCCGCCAGAAGATCAATCGAATTACCCATCTGCTGACGGTGCCCCTGGCCGCACTTCAAGGCTATGGCATGCTTTCCATACTCCGTATGCAAGGTGTTATAGGATCGCTTGCACCGTTAACCACAGCCACCATAGTAACCACGATGGTTGCTGGCACCATGACCCTGGTGTGGCTGGGCGAACTGATTACTGAGCGCGGTATAGGCAATGGGATATCCATAATAATCTTTGGTGGTATCGTGGCCGGCCTGCCCGGGATAGTGGGTCGTGGCATCGTTGACGCCCAAGCCGGAAATCCAGGGGGCTTGATCGCCTACGTCATTCTAGCCTTAGCTATGCTGGTGCTTATAGTGATATTCGTGGAAGCGCATCGGCGTATCCCTGTGCAGTATGCCCGCAGTACCTTTCGTAGCGGACGCATGTATCGGCAGTCGGGTTCCACCTACATACCGCTGCGGGTCAATACCGCCGGAATGATACCCCTCATCTTCGCCCTTGCCATGATGCAGCTTCCCGGTACAATATCTTCATTCTTCATGGGGCCGGCAGACGATCCCAATTTCTGGAACACAATCTACAACATATTTCAGTCCGATACCGTACTCTACCAGGGATTGTATTTTGCCTTAGTAATCGGTTTTGCTTTCTTCTACACTATGGTCATATTCGAGCAAATGAACCTGCCCCAAACTTTGCAGCAGCAAAGCGGCTTCATCCCCGGAGTCCGGCCCGGCAGGACAACGGCTGACTATCTGAACAGAGTCATAAGGCGCATTACCTTCGGTGGCGCACTCTTTCTGGCTTTAGTGGCAATTATGCCTTTCATTGCCAAGGAGATCACCGGGGTCACAGCACTGGTAATCCAGAGCACCGCTATGCTGATAGCCGTTGGTGTGGCTCTCGATACCATGAAGCAATTAGAGGCCCAACTAACCATGCGCCGTTACGAGGGATTCCTGAAATAATGTACGTCGTCATACTAGGAGCTCCAGGAGCAGGAAAGGGGACTCAGGCAGATATCCTCTCCCAACATATGAATTTGCCTCACATAGCCTCTGGTGACCTGTTTCGTCAGGCGCTGGAGGAACAGACCGAGGTCGGGCTCCTGGCCAAGAGCTACATGGATAAAGGGGAACTGGTTCCCGACGAGATAAGCATAAGAATGATTCTGGAAAGAATCGACAGACCAGACTGTGCATCCGGTTGCCTTTTTGATGGCTTCCCCCGGACCTTGCACCAGGCCGAAGTCCTGGACAAGGCCTTCAAGGAGCAAGGCAAAAGCATAGACAAGGCAATATATATCGAAGTGCCCACCGAGGAGTTAGTGAAACGCCTCAGTGGAAGGTGGCTTTGCCGAAATTGTCAGACACCTTACCACGCCATAAGTTCACCGCCCAAAGTACCGGGCAAGTGCGACAAATGCGGTGGTGAATTATATCAACGTGCTGATGACAAGGAGGAAACGGTAAAGGAGCGCCTGAAAGTCTTCTTTGCTCAAACTGTTCCCATCCTTGATTATTATGAGAAACAGAATAAACTGGTCAGGGTCAACGGTAACCTGGGCATACAGGGGGTGGCAAGGGAAATAATCTCCGTGCTCGGAGCAGAAACAAAATAAACAGTGGTAATCATAAAGTCTGACGAGGAAATAGCCATTATGCGCAAGTGTGGGGGAATACTGG
>JAWOFK010000043.1:0-28509 GCA_046497565.1 Dehalococcoidia bacterium | reverse complement strand
GAAGAAGGGAGTAAACACCGACTGTGTCGTCTTGCAGCCATCGCCCCCGGGTGAAGCCATCGTGGAGTATGCCCGGGGCAATTCAATTGACCTCATTTGCATAGCCACGCATGGCAGAAGCGGCTTGGGGCGAGCTGTATTCGGTAGCGTGGCTGACTACGTTCTCAGAGAATCGGGATTACCCATCCTGCTCATCAAACCTAAAGAAGCGAGAACTTAGTCCTTGAATCGAAGGGGTGACCAACAACTGTGAAGGGGAACATTTATGGCGATTCACAACGCAGAGATCGCCGAAATTGTGAAGGACTCCAGGAAATTATTCTGAAAGAAATAACAGAGATGAGCACCGCTTTCAAGAAGAACCCGAGAACGGATTTTGCGCATATTGACCGGATGAGCAGGGACGAGGCGGGCAAAGAAATCGAGGCTTTGAAGGAGGGAATTGAGTACCATAACTATTTGTATTATGTAAAAAACAAACCGGAAATATCCGACGCTACCTATGACAAGTTGTTCAAACGACTTCAAGAGCTAGAGAAGGCTTACCCTGAATTTGAATCGCCCGACTCACCCACTCGCCGGGTCGGAGCTGAGCCAGTGAGCAAACTAAGAAAGGTAAGCCATGCCGCACCCATGCTCAGCCTCAATGCAGCCCTGGAAGAGAAAGAAGTTGTTGACTTCGTTAACTTCGTACAGAGGAACGCGGAAGGAAAAGAAGCCAGCTTTATACTGGAACCGAAATTCGATGGTACCTCGGTAGAGGTATTCTATGAAAATGGAAGCTTCAAGTATGGGGCCACTCGGGGTGACGGTGAAACCGGCGAAGATATCTCGGAAAACCTCAAGACAGTACATTCTATACCCCTTCACCTTCAAAAACAGAATGGCATGCCGTCTTCTTTGGCGGTACGGGCAGAAGTATTCATGCTGAAGAAGGGATTCCACGAGCTCAACAAAGAGCGGGTAGAGAAAGGAGAGGAACCCTTTGCCAATCCGCGTAATGCCACTGCCGGGTTGCTGCGACAGCTCGATTCCAGGATGGTAGCAGGACGCCCGCTCGATGCCCGCTTTTACGATGTCCTCGCTGTCGAAGGACAGGAGCTAGCAACACACAGGGAGATGCTGGACCAGTTCTCAATGTGGGGGCTCAAGACTGATCCTCACAATCAAGAGTGCTCCTCAGTTGCGGAAATAAAGGAAAGATACCAGGAATTGCTGGATACTCGCGATGAATTGGAATACGAAATAGACGGTCTGGTGATAAAACTTGATGACCTGGCGCTCAGGGAGCAACTGGGTACGCGGCAGCGCAGCCCTCGGTGGGCGATAGCCTGGAAGTTTCCTCCAAAACAGGAAGTCTCCCGGATACAGGATATCGTGGTGCAGGTGGGCAGAACAGGCAAACTGACGCCCGTGGCCCTCCTTGAACCGGTCGATGTTGGCGGCGTTACCATTAGCCGTGCCACACTGCATAACGAGGGTGAGGTGCATAGAAAAGACGTCCGCGTCGGTGATAAGGTTCGGGTAGCCAGGGCAGGCGACGTTATACCGGAGGTGGTAGAAAGGGTTGAGGAACAGGGTAAGAAAAGAGGAAAAGAGTTCACCATGCCCGAGGAATGTCCGGCGTGTGGCAGCGAGGTCGCCCGAGAGGGAGCCTATCACTTGTGTCCCGCCGGCCTTTCCTGTTCACCTCAGCTAGTCGGTCGCGTTGTCCACTACGCCTCCCGCCAGGCCCTCAACATTGAAGGCCTAAGCGAGAAGACAGCCAAACAACTGGTGGATACAGGTCTGGTGTCGGACATCGCCGATCTTTACAGACTTTCTGTGGACGATATTCTGGGGTTGGAGGGATTTGCCCAGAAATCAGCTACTCAGCTGCATGATGCGATCCAGGCAACCAAGAAAGTCAGACTGGATCGCTTCCTCTATGCTCTTGGTATACGCCATGTCGGCGAGCATATGGCCCAGGTGTTGGCCAGAAATTTTCGTACTTTGGACGCACTCAAGCAGGCCAATCGAGAACAGATACAGAAGATACGTGAGGTCGGTCCAGAGATAGCCGCAAGTGTGGAGGAATTCTTTGTGGAGGAGCAGAACCAGAAGGTATTGAGACGATTAGTCGATGCTGGGATGGAGATTGAACCGATGCCCGAACGCAAGGGCAAACTCCCTCTGGAAGGTAAGACCTTCGTGTTTACGGGCTCATTGGAGAAGTATACGCGCTCGGAAGCAGAGCAGATGGTGGAGTCTCTAGGCGGGAGAGCTGCTTCCAGCGTTAGTAGTAGTAGTACAGACTTTGTAGTAGTGGGAGAAGAGCCAGGGAGTAAGTTTGAGGAGGCAAAGGAACAGGGCGTCAAAATCATCAAAGAAAAGGATTTTGAGAAGCTTGTTTCACAAGAGTAACAGAGGGGAGGTAATCAATGAAAGAGTCAGGACTATTCCATATCGGGACATCGGGGTGGCACTACCAGCACTGGAAAGGGCCATTCTATCCAGAAGGTTTGCCCGATGGAAGCCTCCTCGACCATTACCTCAAGCACTTCACGACGGCGGAGATCAATAATACGTTCTATCAGCTTCCCAAGAGGCAGACGTTTGTCCATTGGCGGGATTCGGTGCCGGACGGTTTCCTGTTCTCCCTAAAGGCCAGCCGCTATATAACCCATATGAAGAAACTGAAAGACCCCGATGAGCCCATATCCACCCTTATTGGCAGAATTGAGGTACTGGGAGACAAGCTGGGGCCGATCTTGTTCCAGCTGCCACCGCGATGGAAAGTGAACATCGATAGGCTGAGTAGCTTCCTCAGGGCCTTGCCGGAGGGATACAGATACGCCTTTGAATTCCGTGATGAAAGCTGGTTCGGACACGAGACTGAGGAGACATTGCGCAAGAGAGGCGCCGCATTCTGCATATACGATTTTGAGGGCAGGGAATCTCCCCGCTCGGTAACCGCTGATTTCGTCTATGTGCGTTTACATGGCCCTGGCGGTGCCTACCAGGGGAACTATGATGAGCAGACGCTTATGGACTGGGCAAACGCTTTTTTGTCCTGGGCTGCTGAAGGAAAAGAGGTACTTTGCTACTTCGACAATGATGAGAAGGGCTATGCCCCTCAAAATGCTTTGAGGCTGAAAGAATTGACTGGAGGTGAATAAACAGGGCAAGCCCGGGAGGAAATATGCCTGAATTACCAGACGTGGAGGTCTTCAGAAGGTACCTGGATAAGACGGCATTACATCAGACCATTGAAAAGGTGGAGGTGTTTGCCCAAGATATCCTGGATGAGGTCTCCCCGAAACGGTTACAGTCGCAAACGGAGGGGTGCCAACTTGATTTTACCGACCGCCGTGGCAAATACCTCTTCACGAGAATTAGCGACGATGGCTGGTTGGTCTTTCACTTCGGGATGACCGGGTATTTCAGCTATTTCAAGGATAGTAAGCAGGCCCCCAAGCACACCCGTGTTCTGTTCAGCTTTGAGAACGGCCATCATTTAGCTTTCGTCCTGCAGCGGAAGCTAGGCAGTATTTCTGCCACACAGGACATGGACAGCTTCGTGAAAAGGCAAGGCTTAGGGCCTGATGCGCTGGATAAGAATTTCGATGTGGAGGCTTTCAAGAAGGCGTTGAAAGAAACGAAGAGCAGCATCAAGTCGGCCCTCATGGACCAGGAGCGGATAGCTGGAATCGGCAACATATATTCGGACGAAATACTTTTTCAGGCGAGGTTGAACCCGAAGGCAAGGGCAAACCAGATGAGCAATCAAGATCTGGACAGGCTTTTTCAGGCGATGAAGGAAGTGCTCAAAACGGCCATAGATAGCGAGGCTGACCCAGAAAAAATGCCCGAACATTACTTGCTTCCCCATCGTGGAAAGGGCGCCAGGTGTCCCGCCTGCCATGGTGAAATAGACGAAACAAAAGTCTCGGGACGCAGTGCTTATTTTTGTCCAGGGTGCCAGAGTCACCAGGGCTAAAAGGAGATGGAATAAAGATATTCGGCGTCATCGGGCTCAATGGGTCCAGTAAAGATGAGATGGTGAAATACCTCAAACCACAATATTACATAGAGATAGATAAGACATCGCTGGAGCGAAAATTGCTGATTGATAAGGAGGAGGCCAAATGAGCAAAAAGTCGGAGTATATACGGTGGTTTAGAGATGTGGGTAGCGATGATGTAGCTGAAGTTGGTGGGAAGAACGCTTCCCTTGGAGAAATGATACGTAATTTGAAGAAAAAGGGCATACAGGTGCCAGATGGCTTCGCCACAACAGCAAGTGCCTATCAAGCGTTTCTGGACAAGAAGGATAGCTTAAGGGGAAAGATTGAATCACAATTGCAGGAGCTTGAGAGCAACCAGAAGTCCTTGAGTAAAGTTGGAGCGTCAATTCGGAAGCTGATAATAGACGCCGACTTTCCTGATGAGGTGACTGAGGCAATCAAGGATAGCTATTATGAACTATGCCACCAGTACGACATAGAAAACGTATCTGTGGCAGTGAGGAGTAGTGCTACCGCAGAAGACCTGCCTGAGGCGAGCTTCGCCGGACAGCAAGAGACTTTCCTCAATATTAGAGGAGAAGGGCAGTTGCCGGATGCCTGCAAGAGATGTTATGCCTCTCTGTTCACTGACCGGGCCATCAGCTACCGCGCGGAAAAAGGCTTTGACCACATGAGGGTTGCGCTTTCGGTGGGAGTGCAGAAGATGGTGCGCTCAGACACGGCCAGCGCCGGCGTGATGTTTTCCCTGGACCCCGAGACGGGGTTTCGAGATGTGGTGGTCATAAACTCTTCCTGGGGGCTGGGGGAGACTGTGGTGCAGGGCCTTGTCAACCCGGATGAATTTATCATCTTTAAACCTCTAATTGATAAGGAGGGACTGGTTCCCATTATTGGCAGAACCATGGGAGGGAAGAAGAAGAAAATAATCTATGCCAGAGGTGGGAGAAAAACCACCAGGACCGTTGCCACACCCGTCAAAGAGCGCCGCTCTTTCAGCCTTGTTGACGACGAAGTGCTCACCTTGGCCCGCTGGGGCCGTGATATTGAACAGCATTATGGTAAGCCGATGGATATAGAATGGGCAAAAGATGGAGAGAGCGGCGACCTGTTCATCGTGCAGGCCCGTCCTGAAACCGTACAGTCTCAAAAGGAGGCTGCCTCACTTAAGACCTATAGCCTGAAGGAGCGGGGCAAACAGCTACTGAGCGGGCTGAGTATAGGGCAGGCCATCGCCGCCGGCCAAGCACAGGTAATCAAGAGCGCCAGCGAAATCGGTAAGTTCAAAACCGGTTCGATTCTGGTCACGGAGATGACCGACCCGGACTGGGTGCCGATCATGAAACGTGCTTCAGGAATAGTAACTGACCTGGGCGGGAGAACGTCGCATGCCGCCATCGTCAGCCGCGAACTGGGGATCGCAGCGGTGGTTGGTACCGGCAAGGCCACGGGCACGCTCAAGGATGGGCAAGAGGCCACTATATCATGCGCCGAAGGCGATGAAGGATATGTCTATGACGGAATCCTGGAGTTCGATGTATCTGACGTAAGCCTGGAGGAAGTGCCCGAAACACGGACAAAAGTCTTCATGATTATCGCCAGTCCGGCGGCTGCCTTTCGCTGGTGGCGGCTGCCTGTCAGCGGCATTGGGCTGGCCCGGATGGAGTTCATTATCAACAACATAATCCAGATTCACCCCATGGCCCTGGTTCACTTCGATAAGGTGCAGACCAAGACGGCTCGCCGCCGAATAGAGAGGCTGACCCAACAGTATGATGACAAGACAGAGTACTTCGTAGATAACCTGGCAGAGGGAATTGCCAAGATTGCCGCTTCCCGGTACCCGGGTCCGGTGATTGTGCGGATGAGCGACTTCAAGACCAATGAATATGCCAATCTCATCGGAGGGAAACAATTTGAACCTGGGGAGGAAAATCCTATGCTCGGTTTGCGAGGGGCTTCGCGCTATTATAGCGACCGCTACCGTGAAGGATTTGCCCTTGAATGCCGGGCACTAAAACGAGTGCGTGATGTCATGGGACTGGACAATGTGATAGTGATGATTCCCTTTTGCCGTACTCCAGAGGAAGCTGAGAAGGTTTCAGAGGTTCTGGCAAAGAACGGACTAAAAAGAGGTAAAGACGGCCTTCAGCTGTACATGATGGCCGAGATACCGTCCAATATTATCCTGGTCGAGGATTTCTGCAAATACTTCGATGGCTTCTCCATCGGCTCGAATGACCTTACCCAGCTTGTCCTGGGTGTAGACCGGGACTCCACAGAATTGGCCTACCTGTTTTCCGAGCAGCACAAGGCGGTAACGAACTCCATTGCCGACCTGATAGCCTCGGCGCACAGGAAACAGCGTAACGTGGGACTATGCGGACAGGCGCCCAGTGACCATCCGGAGTTTGCCGCCTTCCTGGTCGAGGCCGGTATTGACTCAATCTCGGTAAATCCCGACAGCGTGCTATCAGTCATACAGGTGGTTGCTGAGGCCGAGCAAAAAAGGGCGAAATAATGCCGCAACCGGAACTGGTTCATGACAGATCGGGTAATTATCATTAAATGAGGAGATAACTATGAAGGTCTTAGTCTACAATGCCCGTTCCTATGATAAAGCATTTCTGGACTCGGCAAACCAGGAAAAGCATGAGTTGGATTGCACCGAGGTTAGCCTGGAAGAACGCTCGGCAATATCGGCCAAGGGCTATCCGGTTCTTTCGTATCACATTATACAGCCCTTACTCCGAGGTCGTTGACTACATCTACGACTCCAGCGGTATATCTTGCTGTACGCTCAACGTCCACAAGAGCGGACCAGTTGGGGACGGTGCCCGAGAGAGTAACCACTCTGTTGTCAACGGCCACATCCACCAGATTAATGTCCAGGTCCATTCTACGCTTCAGGGCAGCCATGATATCGCCAGCTATCAGCTTGTCGGTAAGGGTTTCTGTCGGTGTCACTGACAGAGCATTTTCAACCCGTAACACTCCGATGAGATCCGACACCAACTCCTCAGCCCGCATCTTCTTCCAGTAAGTATCTACATGCCCATTTAGGGTTACATGTCCTGCAGCCACGGAAACTGAAATGTTAGTGCCATGAGTATCGGCACTCCACGCCAGGACATTTTCTGCCCTCATCTTAATCTCGTTATCCGTGGCGGCGGGAAGGGCTGGTGGAAGCTCTACCGCCAGTTGGTTATCCACTGATAGCACGCCGGGTATGATTAGCGCATCGGTGTGAGCGGCCGTGCGGGTGCCGAGGGAGGGAACAGTCCCCTTCAGCGTCACTCGGCCATCCGACACCTCCACTATTACATCAGATGCATCTACCGACTGGTCCCAGTACAGCTGGTCTACGACCTCTTTCTTGATTTGCTCATCGTTGATTGCCATTTCGATACCTCCTTGTTGAGCGATAATACTATATTAGGTTAGCAAAGTCCTGGCTGTGGCTGACCATTCGTAAATATACGCAATATCAATCGCTTAGGTACCCATTGTCCACTAACGATGACGTTTCCTCCAGAGGCAATCGATGCGGCTCAAGAGGACTATGGCAACCGCTAATTACCGGGTAGACCTGGCTTCAGTATATTCCCTTTTCTGAGACCATTTTGATAGAATACGAAGCGTGACGACGATCCTCCTGGCTGATGACCATGCCCTGGTGAGGCAGGGGTTGAAAGCCTTGCTTGAGGATGAGCCCGACTTCAGCGTTGTTGGGGAGGCGGGCAGTGGACTGGAGGCTATTCGCATGTGCAGCGAACTCAATCCTGAGGTCCTGGTTCTGGACATTATGATGGGCGACATCAGTGGAATCGAGGTAGCACGGCAGGTGAAGGAGAACTGTCCGCGAACCGCAATCGTTGTTCTCTCTATGTACGGCGATAAGAAACACGTGCTGCAAGCGCTGCAAGCAGGAACCAGCGCCTATGTGGTGAAGAAGTCAGTTGCCTTAGAGCTGGTTCAGGCAGTGCGAGAAGCCTGTGTCGGGCGTCGCTACCTGGGCCCATCTCTGGCAGACGTGGTAGTTGATGCGTATCTGGAAAAGGCAGAGTCTGGCCCGGCCGACCCCTACGATTTACTGAGCAATCGAGAGCGTGAAGTCCTGCACCTGGCAGCACACGGACACAGCAACGCTGAGATTGCTGAGCGTTTATTCATAAGTCGACGCACTGTAGAAACGCACCGGGCCAATGCTATGCGTAAACTTAACCTGAACAATCAGACCGAACTTCTCCGTTATGCTCTGCAGCGGGGGATTCTGCCGCCGGATACCTAGCCAGTACCTGTTAACGACGCCACTCATGTCGAGACCGACACGTTGCACACGTGGGCTCCAAGAATGAGGCGGGTATCGGGCCAAATTCAGTATGTTTACGGATAAACATGGCTACCGACAATCTATAACATGCATTTGACAGTATGAAAGAGACTACTGTAGCAATAGCCGATGACCAGACTGATGTCAGGCGTGGTGTGCGAGCGCTGCTCGAGGCAGAGCCTGACCTTGCCATTGTGGGTGAGGCAGACAGTGGCCTGGACGCCATACGCCTGGTCAGCGAGATGAGGCCGGACGTTTTATTACTGGATCTGGTATTGGGAGACATCAGCGGCTTTGAAGTTTCCTCGCGCGTCAGAGAGAAATCCCCGGCAACAAAGATAGTTATATTTTCCTTGTACTGGAGTCGAAAACATATCGCGAGCGCGCAGCAGGTCGGTGCCAGGGCCTATATCCCCAAGAAGACTCCCCATGAGCTAGTTAAGGCAATACATGAAGTATCGGCTGGCGGGCAATATTTCCCTGGCTACGTTTGACCATCATCCTGAGGCCAGCGCCTGCCTATCGGCCTCGACATTTGTTCTTCGAATCGAACATATAATTTGACAGGCGGGCTAACTCCCTGTATATAATGCTTATGTAAACTGCGATCGGGTGTTCTGGCCGCTGCCCTTTAAGCAATGACATTGCTTACCAGGCAAACCACTCCAGCGGTAGCCGCGCTAGGACTCACAGAGTGCAGGACGAAGCGAAGGGAGGAGTGCACATGGATAAGACGGGTCGCCAGGACATTACGAAAGCAAGGGAGTCAATTACCCCCCCAAAAAACTTGGCAGCCGATGACTTAGAAACGCGACTTAAGGTTTTACTGAAGGTCGCGCCCTCGGGGATTGTTATAGTCGAGAAGCCAGATGGAAGAATCAGCTACGCGAATGACCGTGCCCTTGAGCTTTATGGAGTTGACCCGAGGGGGCTTGAGATGGAAAAACATTCCAGCCAGGCGATGAAGCTAGTGACACCGGACGGCGCCATATACCCCCCGGAGAAGCTTCCGGCCAGTCGCGCCCTGCTCCATGGCGAGACAGTGTACAATGAGGAACTAATCATTGAGCAACCCGGCGGGAAACGCATCTGGGTGGCTGCCAGCGCTACTCCGGTGCTTGACGATAACGGCGAAGTAACCGCCGCCGTGGGTATATTTGATGACGTCACCACGCGTAAGCAAGAAGAACTGGTGACGCAAGAACATCGTGAGCATCTTGAGGAGTTGGTGAGACAGCGAACCGAGGAACTGCTGCGAGCTAATCGGGAGCTTCGACAGGAGATATTAGAACACGAACAAGCCGAAAAGCGGGGACGGGCGTTGTCTTCTCGACTCATCAATGCAGAGGAAAGAGAGCGTCGAAGGGTGGGGCAGGTGCTACACGATCAGCTTGGCAGTTCCCTGACCCTGCTTAAACTGGCGACGGAGAGAGCCAAGCAGGCCTCGGGGGCGGAGCAGATTGGAGAGGCACTAAAGGAAATAGAGAAAATAGCGGACGAAATATACGAAGAGGTGCGCACCCTATCGCACTCACTGAGGCCGGATGTGCTGGATGACCTCGGCCTCGCGGAGGCGTTAGCTGCGCATTTTGAAGAGTATACAGAGCGATGCGGAATAGAGGTCTGCTTCACGGCTAAAGGATTAGAGAAACGCCTCCCTGCGGAGATAGAGATAACCGCCTTCCGCATTGTGCAGGAATCCCTGGTGAACGTTCTCCGCCACGCAAAGGCGAACAAGGCGACCGTCGTTCTGGCTTCCAAGAATGATGCACTGCGTTTACAGATACGGGATGATGGCTGCGGTTTCGATCCCGCCCGGACAGAGTTACATCCCCATGGAATCAGCGGTATGCAGGATCGTGCCTATCTGGTGGGGGGAACACTGACAGTTGACTCCTCCCCGGGTGCTGGCACATGCGTAAGTTGCGAACTTCCTATCGTAAGTCGGGGGGGTAGGTCAGGGAAGAAATAGAAAACCCTAGCTCTGGTACTTTTTACGCCGCTGCTCCCACGTTATATTGACACATAGACCGCCCGGCACAAAAATTCTAATTTGCGTGCTTCTTTCGCCGTAATTAAGTAGGTTTACGGATACCTCCCACTGGCAATGATTTATAAAATTATATTGCATCGCCAATTTTTGGCGGCACGAAGTGTAGGAGGTGCGTCGTGGAAGCAGCGTCAGCCATGATTCTGGCCGGAGGAAAGGGAAAGAGGATGGGTATTCTTTGTAAGCGTAGAGCCAAGCCGCTTTATCTGTCGCAGCTGTAAGATACTGCCACAAGTGGGTCCGGGTGACTTCACAGGTAAAGTAGTTGCTTCAAATAGCGTAATTTTGCCCGGGCAGCATTCCGCCTTACAGGCGGAAGAGAAGGAGGTATCGGCTAATGTCGGCCAGGGTATACATACTCCTTGACTTGGCATGTGCAAACAGTGCTCAGGTAGCCCGAATTCTGCGGGGGAAGCCGGGTGTAGCTGAGGTCGATGTGCTGGATGGGGCACGCAGTATTATGATGGTGATCGAAGCACCGGAGAGGCTGAAGGCTGGGAAGTACCTCGTGGATGTTCTGGATTCAGTGGAGGGGATGACTAAGGACTTGCGCGTGCTGCCGGTGCGCAACTCCATAGAGAAAAGCCGCATGGGTCTTGTGACGTTATAGTTGCCATTTGAAATGACAATTGACAGAGTATTAATGCAGAAATCATGCCGCGATTGGAAAGCGGGACGCAAAACTCAAAAAAGGAGGTGCAACGATGGCAATGGAGAGATGGAGACAGGGACGAGGCCTGATTCCCTGGGGGGAGACCTTTCAGGGAACTGGACGAACTGAGGAGCCGTTTTGAGGATCTCTGGCCACTCGGGCCGTCACAAGAACGTTTCGCCTTTGAGCCTGTGGAATGGATGCCAGCCATAGATATCTATGAAAGAGATGGTAAATATGTCGTAAAGGCTGAACTGCCCGGAATGGAAGAGGAAGATGTGGACGTCTCGGTGACCGGTGACAGACTCACCATCAAGGGTGAGAAGAAGGCTGAGTAGGAGGTTAAGGAGGAGAATTATTACCGGAGCGAGCGTGTATATGGTAGCTTTTCCCGTTCGATAGACCTGCCATCCGATGCCGACTCCGATAAGATTGAAGCCAACTATGGTAATGGGGTTCTTGAGGTGGTAATACCTAAAACGGAAGCTGCTAAATCTAAGAAAATCGATGTTTCAGCCAAGAAGTAGAAGCAAATGCACTAAACAGTAGCGACACTTCTTTGTCCCGCTTTCCATTCGCAGCATGGCATGGTAGTCGCGAATATACTTGGCTGTGGCCGTGGTATCAAAGCAAAGCCAAAAAGGTACCAAGATAGAGGGTGTGGCCTTCCGCTCCCGGACGGGTCAGAGATTAAACATAACAAATACAAAATTAGTAAGGAGGTTGTTATGCAGAGTACAGGAGTATCGACGCTTGACACCAGTGTCCAAAAAACAAATATCTGGCTTAAGGAGGTTATGGAGGAAATCGGCTCGGACGACCGCCGCCGAGCCTACCTGGCACTGCGTTCTACACTTCAAACATTGCGGGATCGGCTCACAGTAGAAGAAGCTACTGACCTGGGAGCCCAGTTGCCCATGCTCGTTCGTGGTTTTTACTACGAGGGCTGGAACCCATCCGGTAAGCCGGTCAAGTTTGGCAAGGATGACTTCCTTTCCAGTGTTGGCGAACATTTTGTGGGCGAACCGGGAATAGATGGGGAAAAAATAGCGCAGGCAGTGTTCAAGGTACTTGACAGGCATATCACTGACGGCGAGATTGAGGATGTAAAGGCTATTTTGCCCCGGGACCTGCAAGAGTTCTGGGAGAGCCTGCGTAGTTAATCAGAAGAGTTTACTGAAACTGATAGCAGGTATAACTCAATGCAAGCCAGACCGAGGGTACCTTAACAGTGTCGATGGCAATGCGGTTCTCGATAGAAAAGGAATGAACGCACATGGATACAAAGTCGGCGAAGCAGCTACCGGAATTGGCTGAGGCCCTGCTTAATCCTGCCGCCTATCCTGAGGTGCCAGGAAACATTGAATTAATACAGACCCAGATGTCTTTCGTTTTCCTTGCCGATAAATATGTTTACAAGATAAAGAAGGAGGTCAACCTGGGTTACCTGGACTACACTACTTTGGAGAGCAGGCGCTTCTTTTGTCATAGGGAGGTCGAGCTTAATCGCCGACTTAGCCCGGAAGTGTATCTCGGGGTGGTGGCCGTAAGCCGTGACGACGGGCGAATGATGATAGAGGGAAAGGGCAGGGCTATCGAATACGCGGTAAAGATGCGGCGCCTTCCTCAGGAGAGGATGATGGATGTACTGCTGACGCAGAATGAAGTGTGGCCGGAAATGGTCGCTCGTGTGGCTGAGAAGCTGGTAGATTTTCACAGTCGAGCGGACACAAACCAGACTATCAGTAGCTTCGGCGGGCTCGAAGTTATCAGGCAAAACACGTGGGAGAACTTCAGCCAGACTGAGAAATACGTTGGCAGAACAATCTCGCCAGAAAGATATGGCGGCATCCGTGCCTATACCAACGATTTCATTTGTGACAAAGCTTCACTATTCCATGAGCGGGTAGAGAAGGGCAAGACACGGGATTGTCATGGTGACCTTCATGCTGCCCATATCTGTTTTACTAATGGTATTTCCATCTACGACTGTATTGAGTTTAACGACAGGTTCAGGTATGGCGATGTCGCCTCCGAAGTTGCCTTCCTGGCGATGGACCTTGATCACTTTGGACGTGCGGACCTCTCCCGCCATTTTGTTAGCACCTATGTGGAGCTTAGCCGCGATCGCGAGCTGCAAGAAGTCCTCAAGTTCTATAAATGTTACCGGGCCTACGTCCGGGGCAAGGTGGAGAGTTTTAAGCTCGATGACCCGTCCATTGACGTGGATGACAAGCAGCAGATAGCGAAGGCAGCGAGAGACTACTTCGGCTTGGCCTGGTTCTATACCAGGTCAAAGCCCGTTCTGTTCATTACCAGCGGCTTGGTTGGTACTGGCAAGACTACTCTGGCCCGTGCACTGGCCGGAAAACTGGGGCTGGTGCTCATAGATTCGGATGTCACGCGGAAACAGCTGGCAGGCATCCCCCTGACCGAGCATCGGTTCGAAAGATTTGGCGCTGGCATCTATTCCCCTGAGTTCACTCATAAGACTTACGATGAAATGTTTAACAGAGCAGAAGAGATTTTGAGTAATGGTGATTCGGTCATCCTGGATGCCTCGTTCAGTAAAGCCGAGGAGCGCCTGAAAGCAAAAGACCTGGCAGAAAGGACTGGTGCTGACTTTGTGGTCATCGAATGCATCCTCAACGAGGAAATAGTCAGAGAACGGCTGGCCAGTAGACAGGAACAGCGTTCCATATCGGATGCGGGTGAGGGTTTGCTTGAACCGCAAAAGAACCTGTTCGAGCCGGTAGATGAGGTGCCAGATGACCAGCACGTCGTGGTAGATACTTCAAGGCCTGTCGACAGGCTCTTAGAAGAAGTCGAATTAACCAGGTCACTTTCATCCTGCTCAGGGTACTGCAAATGACGCCCCGAATGTCACCGGTGATTTCTTCCGGTTTGCCCGCATTATCAACGGTATTGTATCAAGCGTCGAAAAAGCAGAAAGCCGCATTATGCTCAGTATTACAATCAGTGGTTATGTGAATAGAAGGCACGATGCAAAATGATGGTAGATAAGGAAAGGCCTCGTTTTCGGGATAGGGTTGATGCCGGAAGGCAGCTTGCAGAAAGACTGAAGCCATATCGGTCTCCTGAGACTGTTATTTTGGCGATCCCCCGCGGCGGGGTGCCGGTTGCTGTTGAGGTCGCGCAGAGCTTCGATGCTCCTCTTGACGTCGTGGTTACTCGCAAAATCCCTATTCGCCACAACCCCGAGGCTGGTTATGGCGCTGTTGCCGAGGATGGTACCATCTTCTTGAACGACTTATTAGTAAGTCAGCTGGGCCTGAGTCAGCGTCAGATAGGGTACCAGGCAGAGGAAGTGCTGGCTGAGATTGAGCGCAGGAGTGCTCTTTACCGGGGGAAGCTACCACGAGCTTCCTTAGTAGACAAGACAGCGATTGTGATAGATGATGGTCTGGCCTCAGGCTTCACCATGGTTGCGGCAGTCAAGTCCGTACAGCGGCAGAAGGCGGCCAGAATAGTGGCAGCCAGCCCGGCGGCTTCAGGAAACGCCTACGAATTGATTAAGCCCATGTGTGATGCCCTGGTCTGTCTGGTGGTGAGCCGTTCCTATCCTTTTGCAGTCGCCAACTTCTATCAGCACTGGCATGACCTTACGGATGAAGAGGTGACTGCCTGTCTCCAGGTATGGCAAGCAAGAAAACAGGGGGGTTGAAAGTAAAGGACTGTTCCCGTGAAGTCTTCTGGAATAAACCGAAGGAGGGAAATCTATGGAAATTCCGGCGGAGATTACATACCGAAATGTTGAGAAAACCGACGAGATTGAGAATCTCATTGGCGAAAAGATAGCCAAGCTTGAGCAGATATGCGACTATATGGTGAGTTGCAGTATAGCAATCGAAAGGCCACACCAAAACCAGCAGACCGGTAACCCTTATCGTGTACGTATAGATGTTAAAGTCCCACCGGGGCACGAACTGGTGGCTGAGCGCATCTCCACTGAGGGAGAGCGAGAGGAACCGCTTCCCACAGTTTTGCGACGGGCCTTTGAAGCCATGCGGCGCCAGGTCAAAGAACTGGTGGAGCGGCAGCGTGGCGAGGTGAAAGAGCACTGAGAACGCGTTAGGTAATGGCGCTGGTGGAAAGCTTTTTCCCAACCCCTCTCTTTCCTATTTCAACCTTATTTTGGCATCGACTACAAAATAGCCTTCGCCTTCCGGCAGGGCCATTACTGGGTACAGAATATTACAGATCTGTGACATTTGAGGGCGGCGGCCAGGAACCACAGCACTGCCTGGTTATGTCTGAGAGGCGGACCGCCGCAACAGGCGTCTAACCAGTTTCGCGCCCTCTATTGCGAAGAATCCCATGGTTCCCACCAGGGCTATGGGCACCCACCACTGAGGAGCAAAGGGCTCTGTACGTAAGGGGGCAATTCCCAATAAGGGCAGTGAATAGACCAGCAGAAGCTGTACCCCCACGGTCACCCCGCCCCCTAACAACACCATCCGGTTTGAGAAGGGACTAAAGGTGAACGCCGACCCTTCCACAGACCGGGCAGTGAACAGGTAGCAGACCTGTATCAGAATGATGGTAGTGAAGGCCGCTGTCTGTGCCTGGGTGAGAACGTCTCCTGTTGCCACATCCTTCATCGCGTTGTGGTAAAGGAGAAAAATGAGGAATGCCCCACCCGCTGATACAATCGATACCAGCCCGACCCTCCACAGGAAGAAACGGTTTATAAAGCTCCAGTTAGGGTCTCGTGGGGGCACGTCCAGCAATCCCTCTTCCTTCGGCTCCCATACCAGGGGTATAGCACAGGCTACAGCTATGAACAGGTTTACCCACAGGGCCTGCACTGGCTCAAGGGGAAGACGCTCACGGAAGACGAGGATAAAGGGGGATAAGGCCATTGCTGCTATAAGTATCAGCCCCTGCCCCCCGTTAGTGGGAAGCAGAAACAGGATTATTTTCCAGATATTGTTAAAGATATGTCGCCCTTCTTCCACCGCCGCTACTATGCTGGCAAAATTGTCGTCAGACAACACCATATCCGAGGCATTTTTGCTAACCTCAGTGCCGGTAATCCCCATAGCCACGCCTATATCGGCTGACTTAAGGGCCGGGGCGTCGTTTACGCCGTCACCCGTCGTGGCCACTATATGTCCTCTCTTCTGCAATTGCTGGACTATCCTGAACTTGTGGTCCGGTGCAACCCTGGCGTACACTGACACCTCGTCTACGACATCATGCAGTTCCTTGTCACTCATCCGGGCTAGCTCTTCCCCCGTCAAAACCCGGTCTTCGTTAACGCCTATTCTCATCTGACGGGCTACAGCCTTGGCAGTCAGGGCGTAGTCACCAGTTATCATGACGGCTCTTATTCCTGCGGCGTCACACTTCCGAATCGCCTCTATGGCCTCTTCCCGGGGCGGATCGATCATCCCCTGGATGCCGAGAAAGGTAAGCTCTTGAAGGTCGTCTTCTCCGAATCCATCTTTTCCCTCGGAAACGGTCTTGAAAGCCATGGCCAGCGAGCGCAAGGCTTCTCTCGACATCTCATCCACCTTGGCCGATATCTCCTCCTTTTTCAGTGGCCTGGACTGTCTATCAACCAGCTGGTCATGGCACATCTCAAGCACCTTCTCCGGCGCGCCTTTCACATAGATGATGTTATCTCCCTGGCCTTGATGTAGCGTCGCCATATATTGTCGCTCCGAATCGAAGGGTATCTCGTCCAATCGGGGAAGGCTTTCCTTAAGCCCGGCCTTGGCCGCTGAAACTACTAGCGCTCCCTCGGTGGGATCACCATTGATTCGATAGTGTCCCTCCTCCTCTACGAGATCCGCGTTATTGCATAGATATCCCGCCCGCAGGAGTTCAAACAGGTCCTTATCGTCCAGCACGGAACTGACAGCCTCGTCGTTCAGAAGGAATTCCCCACGGGGCTCGTAGCCTGTCCCTGTTATGCGGTACTCCTTGGCGCCGGCAAGAATCCTGACCACCGTCATCTCGTTCCTGGTAAGCGTGCCTGTCTTATCGGAGCATATGACGGTGGTGCTTCCCAGGGTTTCCACTGCCGGCAGCCTTCTTACCAGGGCATTGCGGCGGCCCATGGCCACAGCGCCGATAGCAAAAGCGCTTATCAGGGCTGCCGGCAGCCCCTCTGGTATCACCGCCACGATCATTGCTACTGTAGCCAGGAACATAAACTCGAAGTCATAGCCCAATGCAACTCCTACACCAAAGGTTATCGCCCCGAAGCTGAGAATAGCGATAATTATCCACTTCACGAACCGGTTTACCTTCTTTACTATAGGCGGAATAACCTGTCTTCTTTCCTTGAGCATGCCGGCGATCTTGCCGATTTCCGCTGCCTGACCTGTAGCTGTGACAACTCCTTGCCCGGACCCACGGGTGACAAAGGTACCGCTAAAGCACATACATTGCTGATCACCGGGGGGCAGGTCCGGCTCGTCAAGACATTGAGTATCTTTCTGCACGGGCGTAGATTCTCCGGTAAGCACAGCTTCGTCTGTATACAGGTCTTTCGCCGACGACAGGCGCAGGTCAGCCGGCACACGGTCTCCCGCTTCAAGGAGCACCACGTCGCCGGGGACCAGGTCTCTGACGGGTATGGTGAGCTTCTCGCCGTCCCTGATGACGGTGCTGTAAGGCGTCACCATTTTCTTCAGGTCTTCCAGGGCAGACTCGGCCTTTCCTTCCTGCAAGTAGCCTATTATGGCGGAAGCCAGGATGACGCCCAGAATCACATACATATCGAGGTACTTGTCGAGGAAAAAGGTGACGATGGCTGCTGCAAACAGGACGTAATACAAAGCATTATGAAACTGACGGATAAAGCGAACCAGAGCGCTGGTCGCCTTCACCTCCAGTTCGTTATGACCATACTTCGATAATCGCTCTTTTGCCTGGGACGTAGTAAGTCCATCGGTGCTCGTCTCCAGAGCATCGAGTACCTGCTCTACCGATAGTTGATACCAAGCTTGTCCGTTCTGCATAGGTGTAGCACAAGTCACGCTTCAACAGCTAGTAAGATTCGCTGAGCAATGTTTCTGCCAGTTGTGGCGAGATTTTCTGTCTCACCAGGGTGTTTTATCCTTGCCCAGGATAAGGTCATTATACTCCGCCACGCGGTAACTGGCCTTTCCTCATTCCTATCTGCCACATTAGAGAGATGCTAGACCCATTGTACTTGATACCGGTGTCCGGACTCCTTAACGAAGGTGTCCAACTGGTCCAGCTCCATGGGAGCGGGCATGTCATAACGACCTGGGAGCTTCTGCACCTCCCTGTTGTATCGTATGAAGACGGCAATATCCTGAGGGTATTTCTCCTCTTTCAGTCCGATGAAGGACCCGTCTTTGCCCGCTTGATGCAGTATGGAGCGCCATCTTTCTATGGGAGTAACCCCCGGCCCGTGTACGCCATGCGACAGAATCATGAGGTGGATGTAATCGAAGGGAGGGGTCTGCTCCAGATAGCCTTCAACTGAGGCGGCAGAAGGCTCGGTATTGAAAACAATCCAGAATGGCACGGAACCTGTTTTCAATGTCCACCACGGCTCTACCACGTTGAATGTCTGTACCAGAAGTCGGTTGGAACTTATCCCTCTCTTTTCATGCCACCACCGGTACAGGTCAGCCACCAGGGGACTCAAGTGCTCGGGTTCCACAAAGGAGATACGCTTCACCCGGTAGTTGTTCTCCGCGGCAAACCTGTATACGTCTTCCAGTAGGGCCGGTTCAAAACCCCACTCTGCTTCCGGACGTCGGGCATCCGGCTCGGGCACATCCCAGTGTGTATAGCTGACCCCCTCACGTTTGAGAAACTCGGTTACCTTTTCGCTGCCATTGATATACTCCTCGGGAGTGATGCCTCCAACCCCACCAACCTGAAAGACATGGCGCGGTGATATCTCTGTGGTCGGCCACGACAGCGTGCACTCGAGAACAAAGATGGTGGCCCCGGGCTCAAGGTTCTCCTTCAGAAAACGTTCGAAGGTCTCTCCCAGACGCAATCGCTTTATTCTGAAGTAAGCCATGCGCTGGATCATCAATCGGTCCTGGCAGGGGTCATGCATCTGGTGCAGCTTAAACTCCGGATTGGTCCTCAGAAGGGGCTCAGCAGTGGCTTTGCCCCACTCCATATCTTCGATTACCTGGTCCGGGTGAAGGCCCGGCCGTCGAATAGCCATCAGGAAGGTCTGTGGCAACCAGGGAATACCGAGGGCGGCACAGAGATGCACCGCGGCACCGTTGGAAGAACCCAGCATGGCAGCCTTGTATTTTCCCCGCGGATACTGCTCCACCATACGAGCTGCCAGCTTCTCGGCACGGACATCGGCCAGCTTTGCCGGCGGGACAGTTTCCATAGCCCCGCCGTAAGTATAGGCTGTGGTTATGGCCCGCCCCCGAAGAAGGTCCACCACCCCTTCCACCGGTCTTGCCGTGGGAAGAATCCCCACCCCCGGGAAATCCTTACCCTCCAGGAAGCGCGACAGCGCCTTTAGCATGCCCCACGATGAGTCGAACTTGGTGATATAAAACGGCTCTGCCATAGTAACACCTCAGTTAGTTTTCCGTTCCATGCTTCCTCAATGCATAGCTTGCTGCACATCAATGTTAGCATTGCCACCATGAGAGTGGCAAAATACAATTCCCTCGAACGGTGCCAGGGTCATGGAGCCATCCGCCTCCGCAACCACATCGTTTCGTTCTGCCGACGTGGAAAACAACACATCCGCTTTTCCCACCGGGCATTCCAGTTTGACCGGCTTTTTGGAGAAGTTAAGGTATACGAATATCTCCTGCTCATGATAGATTCTCCTGTAGGCAAGACACTTCTTACTCATTTTTCCCAGGGGAACCAGCTCGAGCAGCCCCATTCGAAGGGCACTGTGCTCCCTGCGAAGCTGTATCAGTTGACGATAACAGTTCCACAGCGAGTGAGGGTCGGCTTTCTCCCTGGCCACGTTTACCTCCTTATAGCTCGGCGAAACAGCCAACCAGGGTACGGCAGCAGGGTCAGACGAGAAACCGGCGTTTGGCCCATCATCCCACTGCATGGGGGTACGGCAGCCATCACGGCTTAGAGAAAACCCCAGTCTCTTTATATGAATAGCGGGTAACCAGGCATATTTGCGACCCACGGGGTCTTTGCTCTCTTTGAGCTTGAACTTGGAGTCGGACATTCCTATCTCCTCGCCATAGTAGATAAACGGGATGCCCCTCAACGTTAACTGCATCGTAGCGGCGATCTTAGCTTTGCCGCGGTGGTTGTTCAGACGGGTGATGAGCCTCATGCGGTCATGGTTGCCGAATACATATGTTGGGGTGTCCGGGTCCGGCAAAGCTCTTTCTATTCTATCTATTAGCTTTGCATACCGGTTTGGTCGAAATGGCGTAGACGTGAATTCGAAGAGAAATACCATGTGTAATCCGGTACTGTCCGGTCCATAATAGCGTCGCAACTCCTCCATGGTGCCAAAGACCTCACCGATCAGAAATCTCTCGGGTTTATATTCGTCAACCAGCTTCCGTAATTCAATAGCGAAGGTATATGCTTCCGGCAAATTCAGGTCATATTTGTGAGACCTGAACAAAGCCGATGTTGACTTGTCAGACGGTAATAATCGCCATGAAAGAGGATTATCTCTCAATTGTTCATCTTCATATATGGCGTGTAATAAGTCCAGGCGAAAACCATCCACACCCTTATCGAGCCAGAAGCGCATTATGTCCATCATGGTCTTTTTTACTTCAGGGTCACGATAGTTCAGGTCAATCTCACAGGGCAGGAAATGGAAATAGACCCACTGGTCGGTGTTCGGGAAATATTGCCAGGCCGGACCGCCGGTCATCGCTTTCCAGTTGTTCGGAGGCTTGCGGCCGCCGGGCTTTCTGCCATCGCGCCAAATATACCAGCTTCTCTTCGGGTTATCTCTGCTTGATGCAGACTCCTTGAACCAGGGATGCTCGATAGACGTGTGACCCAGCACAAAGTCCAGTATCATCTTCATTTTTCTGGCATGCATTTCGCTCAGCAGCAGGTCAAAATCGGCCATCGTTCCATGTTCCGGTGCTATATCGCAGAAGTCTGAGATGTCATAGCCCTGGTCTACCTGCGGAGATTTGAAGAAAGGACTGAACCAGATTGTGTCAACTCCTAAATCTGCCAGGTAATCTAATTTCTCAATGATACCCGGGATGTCGCCGATTCCGTCGCCCGAAGCGTCTCTAAAAGAACGGGGATAGACCTGATAGACCACGTTCGGTCTTCTTGCTCCAAGGTCGTCTACTCTGACATCACTCGCTTGCATCTAGGCACCATCCGGACATTCTGGCAGACGTAAATCGCCAGCCAAACTCACAAACATATGCTACCAGAGAACCAGGGATAGTGAGCTATCCGTAGCTATACCCAATATCGGTAGAGAAGTTACCTATTCGGCAAATAGGGAACCTTGCTAGTCTGTCCGAGTGATAGTTTCAGTCAGGTATCAGCACTTCTTCAGGGCCGACCGGAATCGCCGCGACCGTTACGCCGAGGTCTTCATCGCGCACTGCCCACAGCACTGCCCGAAACAGGGCTCCATGGGTTACTGCATCATCCGGAATGATGACTACTCTGTTTTGCCTCGAAATTTTGGGGCAGGACTGGCCGACCAGATCGCTGCGCTGCTTTATCTCAGCAAGCTGCCCTTCCTTATCTCGCCCGACTATGCAAAAAGGGCAGAAAGGAGTATCCTGTTAGTGGCCTGACTCGCTCCAGTTTCGTGAGGGTTCACGTCAAACGTGACAGGTACTGAGTGTAACTTAGTGCGACATATGAAGGACACGGTCAATTTCGCTAATCGCTTCTTACGTAATGCATCGCGCTACATCGGCATCTACCTCGTTCATGGCCTCATCATCATTGTCCCTCTGGCAGTTACGCTCTGGTTACTTGTCTGGTTTTTCAATCTGATAGATGGGATGCTGGGTTCTATCCTTGAGTGGATATTTGGCCGGCCTATGACCGGGTTGGGGTTTTTTGTTATCTTCGTTTTGGTAATACTGATAGGCTTTTTAGGCGTCAGGATAGGCCGACGTAAGTCCTTTGACTTCCTGGAATCACGCATTATGAGAATCCCGATCGTTGGCACCATCTATGGCGGTACCAAGCAGATACTGAATAGTTTTACCACGACGAAGGACAGCAAATTCCTGGAAGTGGTCTTCATGGAATTCCCCCGCAAAGGTACACACACTGTGGGTCTTGTCACCAGCGAGGTTAAGGATAGGAATGGGAAGAAGGTACTCAATGTGTTCATACCAACTGCGCCAAATCCGATTAATGGGTTTCTTCAGATCGTTCCCGAATCAGAAGTGGTCAAAACGACGATGTCTGTTGATGAGGCTATGAAGCTGATTGTCTCCGCCGGCAGAGTATCCCATGAAGACATAGTGCGTTTTTCGGAGTAAATCGGACGGTCCCAACGATTCGCTGAGCAATCGAATTCCAAGCAATGCCTGGTGGTCTTGCCAAAGAAATGAGCGCCAACAAATTCAGTTTTCATTTTCTTAGCTGACTGCCGACCATTTGAACCACAGAAACCGCCGAATATAGAAATCATAATTGCGGCCAGGTTTCCAGATAATTGCGTAGGTTTACGGATATCTTTCCTTGATGGTAGCTTGTATACTTACCAAGGAGAATAAATGTGCTTGCGGGAGGTGATACGCTATGAACTAGGATTTTGGAAAAGCCAAACTGTTACTGGGAGGATGATGTAGTGTTGGCCAAGAATTCGGAAAAGGTAAATCGTTACTTGAGAGTAAGGTAGTGTTATGGATGTTCAACTAATTCGTGACCTGGTTATCATTATCTCGGGAATTGTAGTTGCCGTGGCAGCGATTTTTGTGGCTGTTACTATGGCATCAGTATCCCGCAAGGTTAACGACTTCCTCAAATCGGCAAAGACGGCCACAATGAAGCTTGAAGCACTGGCTACCATCGCCGATGATGAACTGCGCACGCCGATACTTCAAGCCGCCCGGTTTATTCAAGGCATAGCCTTGGGGATTAGCGAGATAAGCAAAATATTTAAGAAAGGAGGATGCTAGATGTCAAGGAACGACGATGGGTCTGGATTTGGCAGGGGTCTGCTGATAGGAGCTGCTATAGGTTTGGCGATCGGCTTTCTTTACGCACCTCGGCCTGGAGCTGAAACGAGGGCGCAAATCAGGGAGAAGGTGACGGAGACGCAAGCCAAAGCCGAAGAAATCATAGAGGAAGCCAAGGAAAGGGCGAGGAGGATTGTCGACGAAGCAAAACGGACGGCTGCCGAAACACAAGAAAAAGTTTAGGAGTGAGCACACCGTCTCATATTCTCAAACGTACGACCGAAGGAAACGAGAGGAGTGAGGGCAGATAGCCATACCCGGGGGAGCTTAAGCCGAGGGCTTTGGCAGAGGGTTGCCTGTGGGAGTAGGCAGTGGTAAGAGGCCGGTCAGCCTTTCTTGAGCCTCCGTGACCACGGTCTGCTGACCCACCAGCTCTTCCAAGTGGTGATTCTCAGCTATAGGATCACGACGGTTCCTGCCTCGCCTGTCACCCAGGGCAGCGCGTCCCTCAGCCAGAAATTGCTCTTGCCAGCGATAGACCACAGATGCGCTCACCCCAAAGGCGCATTGAGGATTACAATGAGGGAAATTATTAGGATTATCATTGTAGAGGATCAGACACCGGTGAGGCATGGGTTAAGGGATTTGCTTAACGATGAACCCGATTTTGAAGTCGTTGGTGAAGCAAGCGATGGCACGGAAGCTGTCGAAGTGACCGGTAAGCTGAAGCCAGATGTCGTGGTAACCGGCCTCAGAATGCCCCGGCTTGCTGGAATAAGAATAACTGAACAGGTCAGAGAGTCATCTCCCAATACCCGTATTGTCATATTGTCCATGTATAGTGATAAGGCTTATATGGATGCTGCTTTCCAAGCCGGGGCACTGGGCTATGTTGTGAAGGAATCCAGTGCCAACGGACTAGTGGACACTATACGCAGAGTGGCGGCCGGGGAAAGATGATCACCGGTCCTTGTGACCATTGTCAAGGCCGCGGTGTAGTAGCGAAGCTGGAAGAATTAAGAGTTAGCATCCCCCCCAACCACATGTGGCCGATGACGATGCCGTAAAAGTTCCTGGGTGTGGCGATGTCGGGGAGCCAGGTTCCGTTTGCCATTCTGGTTTCTTATTCCCCCATCACTTTTAGGATAACTCTTTTTTTCCTCTGGCCATCGAACTCGGCATAGTAGATCTGCTGCCACGGGCCGAGGTCGAGTTGGCCATTAGTTACAGGTACAATCACCTCGCGATGGATGAGCAGGCTCTTCAGGTGAGCATCGCCATTGCTCTCGCCGGTGGCATGGTGCCGGTAATCTGGTCGGTATGGCGCTAGCCTTTCCACCCACTCATCGATGTCAGCGATTAGACCTGATTCGGCATCGTTAACATATACCCCGGCGGTAATATGCATGGCAGAGACCAGAACAAAGCCTTCTTTTATGCCGCTGTTCTTCACCAGTTGCTCAACCTTATCCGTGAGGTTGATAAACTCTCGATGGTGCTTGGTGTTGAACCAGATATAGTCTGTTGCCGATTTCATAGATTGCCTCCTTATTACTTATCTTTCCGCTAACGCACCTGCGTGTTGCTGTCAAGCGAAAATGTCACCCTAATTGTTTTGCGATTTTGTCACCCCCTATCGATGTGCACTCTGAAAGGTCTGCGCCACGGATGGTCAGGGCCAGGCTTATAAGGACGACCAGTTCTTGGCTTTGCCGTCTTAGTTGACGCGCAGGTAGCCAGGTCCCGAGAATCGCTTGCTCCAGGTATGCAGCGGCCACTGTTTCTTATTGTAAGCACCGGAGCTTCTGGCGGCGCTGATCTGGTAAGAAGGCATTGCCCCTTGTAGTACACTGCCAGGCTGCCATCCATTCTTTCATGTACCTCCACATGAGCTTTAGCATAGCTTAACCGGCCGTTAGTCGGCATTATCTGTAGCCTGTGCCCGCCAAAACGTACCACATTATCCTTGCCTACACTACGCCCGTATTTGAAGCAGAATACTTCGTCAGGGTTAAAGCCATCGGGAACTGGACGGTAAGCCAGGTCAGGTTCTCTGGCCGGAACAGCAAACCTTTGGTTAAATCGTGGCAGAAAATCCCACAGCACCTGATTAGCCTCTTCGATAGTCCTGGCACCAGCTATGCGGAGCTCACTCTTTAGCCGATCCTGGAAGGTGCCCCATAATCTCTCAATCCTTCCCCTGGCTTGAGGTGAGAGTGAGGTGATAGATATGATGGACAGTTCCTCCACCATCCGTCCAAATTGGGTTGGCTTCCTTCTTCCTGCAAGTTGCTCTTCAAGTGTTTCTGGCTCCCTTCTGGAGCGCTCAAATATGCCATGTCCATCATGATATAGAGCTTCGGGTATACCCTGGTTCTCTACAATATGTCTAAGCAGAAGGGTATACCCCTGGGCATCTTCCTCAGCCCGGAATAAGCCATAAGGGACTTTACCGGTAGCGTCGTCTACAGCTCCTATAAGACTGAGATACGGCCCTCTTCCCTCCAGCCAGTCATCGCGACTACCATCAACCTGGAGTAGCATTCCTTCTTGGGGATAGCGTTCTCTGCGGCTGCGATGTTTGGGAGGTCGTCTCTTCCGTGGGCTCCTTAACCCTGCCCGAAGGAGGACCATACGCACCGCAGAGCGGGAAACAGCAATGCCCTCCCGTTCTGCCAGAAGCTCAGTGAAGTGCTGAGTGTTACAGCCAGCATAGGTCGACTGCGCCAGCTCTAGGACCCTTCTCTTCAGTGCATCATCTAAGGCATTGTGAGGTCTACTTCCTCGATTACCATGTGCTAATGCTGCAGCGCCCTCCCTTCTATACGCCGCTAATATTCTTCTCACATGGCGCAACGACAGACCTAACACCTCAGCTGCTTCCCTGGCGGTGATCCTGCCTATCTCTATCCCGTTCAACAACATTAGTCTCCTCTGTTCTTTCTTGTCCAATGTCACCATCTCCTTCATTGTGACATTTTCGCTTAACACTTAAGGGTGACAAAATCGTAAAACATCTACACGCTAACGCACCTGCGTCGGCCCAGTGGATGTTTTATAATACCATAGAGACTTTCTTGTGCGCCCGGTATAAGGGGAAAGGAAAAAGAAGCTATTTATGCAAAGTGCCGAAGACCTGAGAAGAACGCTCCGTCGCATAGATGGAAGAGGATACAAAGCATATAAGGATATCGCGGGCACATACGACTTCGGGGAGTGTATGGTCTGTGTGGACCATGTCCAGGGCGACCCGTTTGCCTCGCCAAGCCGGGTGAGAGTAAAGGTGCCGCAGAGGCTGGCCGGCTTCCCCCCAGATACCTTTTCCCACATAAGCCGGGAAATTGCCCTTTGCGATTTCCTCACACGGAGGTTTTGTCAGGCAGCAAGGAAATATTGCCAAGGCAAGCGCGGCACCGGAAAAGGCGGTGCCATTTTAATGGACGCGGCGAAACAGGAGATCCTGGAGCGTACCTCGGTTTTTGTCACCCAGACAACCGTGGAGGCCAGGCTGGCGATCGGTCTTCCTGCCTTTGGCAGGTCGGTAGCCGGGCAACATGCCGAAGCCATGTTCTTTACCGAACTACCGCAGGTTGTGCGGGCTTCTCTCTTTTTCGGAAACCTGGACAAGGGTGCGCTTTACCGGCACGTACAGGTCGCCGAGGATGCCGACTTGCTCAGAGAGCAGATGGCCAAGCTGGGCCTGGTAGCCTTTGTGGCCGATGGAGCTATACTGCCCAGGGCCAGTGGAATTGACCCCCACCCCCTTGCTGCTGGCCGGGTGGTGCCCTTTGAATCTCCCGAATCCCTGCGGATCAGAGTGGAACTACCCAATCGAGGTACCATCACCGGTATGGGGATACCCAGGGGAGTCACGCTCATCGTTGGCGGCGGCTACCACGGCAAGTCCACACTCCTCCAGGCTCTGGAACTGGGTATATATAACCACATACCCGGGGATGGTAGAGAGTTCGTGGTGAGCAACCCGCACACCATGAAGATAAGGGCTGAGGACGGACGACGTATTGAGAAGGTGGACATTTCGCCCTTCATCGCCAATCTCCCTTTCGGTCAGGATACCACAGCCTTTTCTACTGATGATGGCAGCGGCAGCACCTCCCAGGCAGCCAATATCGTAGAGAGCCTGGAACTGGGAGCGCAGGTGCTGCTCATCGATGAGGATACCTCGGCTACCAACTTCATGATAAGAGACCGCCGGATGCAGGAACTGGTAGCCAAGGATAGCGAACCCATCACGCCATTCATAGATAAAGTTGGCCAGCTTTATTCTGAGCTGGGCGTTTCCACCATTCTGGTATTGGGGGGCTCGGGGGATTACTTCGACGTTACTGACCTGGTTGTCTGGATGAACGACTACAAGCCATATGAAGTAACCCAAATAGCCCGTACCGTTGCTGATAAGTACCGGGCCGAGCGGAGACCAGAGGGAGGAGAACACTTCGGGACTGTCCGGAAGCGGATACCCCTGGCCCACAGCTTTGATCCCAGCCAGGGTAGGCGCGAGGTCAAGATCTCTCCCAGGGGGTTGCACTCTATTAGCTTTGGTACCCACATCATAGACCTGGGAGCCGTGGAACAACTGGTTGACGCCAGCCAGACCAGGGCTATGGGTGACGCCGTGTACTATGCCACAAAGTATATGGATGGGAAAAGGACATTGCGCGAGATAACTAATACTGTGCTGGCGGATATAAGGACAAAAGGGCTTGATGTGCTCAACCCCAAACCGGTGGGAGACTACGCGGCATTCAGAGGGCTGGAACTGGGTTCAGCCATCAATCGGCTGCGCACGCTGAAGGTACAGATGAGCAAGACCTCAGTGACATCAGACAAGGGAGATAATCCATAACAGGGGTGCTATTGATTGTTGCGTTGTCTGAAGCGAGAGCTTCTTGCGAGCCCACAAAAGAAAAGCGGGCAATCCTTATGCGGCAGGCACACCACGCCCCGCTGGAGTCCACAGCACAAAAGCCCAAAGGGGATGTTTTCCATTGATGGTGCCATTGGCTTGTGATCCACTAATTACTTGTTTTGTTCAGTAACTCGCATTAGCCGTTTTCATTAGTACGTCACGGTCCATCCGTGAGTCGGACACTGAGGATAGGCAACTGAGATGACATCCTGCTAACCCAACTTCCGCAGTTTGAGGCAAGAAAGATTTTTTGGAAATTTTTCCACGTTCAGACCTGGGGTGGTTGAGGCAAGCTGGGAACGTAGCATCTGTCGGAAATGCCATGTAGTACCAAAAACGGGCCGTTGAAGAGTGGCTATAATCTGCTCATGTACGTGAGGCGTTGCGGACAGAGCAGGGCTAAGAGGGATGGGATCTATTGGGAACTGGTAGAGTCTTACAGG
>JAWOFK010000034.1:0-6432 GCA_046497565.1 Dehalococcoidia bacterium | reverse complement strand
TACCGGTGAAATACGAATCTATTATATTACCTACATTGGTTCCCACCAGGCCTCCAACGGAACCACTGCTAGTAACGCTACCAATGAAATAGCAATTACTGATAGTGCCCATACAATATGCAACCAAACCGCCAGCAGAACGAACACTACTAGTCAAATCAGCGTTCACCATACCAACGTTTTCAATGATTGCCTCCTTATCAATCGACTGGAAGAGTCCTACCTCTGTATAAGTATGCTTATGTATAAAGAGGTCTCTTATTTCGTGTCCTTGCCCATTTAGAGCTCCACTAAACCGGTATTTCGGATCATATGCGTACCCAATCGGCTCCCAGCCTGTTCCATCATTAGCCGTCGGGCTGGCCAATGCCTCATAACCAGCAGTATTGGAATCGAGATCGTCCATCAGGACATAGTTGCCACCTAAGTTTTCTCTTATAGCATCCAAACCATACCAATCCCATATCTCAGTTGCCGAAGATGCTTCAGCTTTGCTAGTAAAAGCAGGCAAGCCGCCAAGCATCCCCACAACCATCACAACGGTAAGTGCGATCCCAAGGATCCTGCGTATCAATTTGCATTTTCTCATAGCTGTACCTCCCTTATTCACTCTTTTATACTTACCGTCACTCTTCATGACCATCGGCGGCTAAGAGAGCATATTCTGCTGCGTCAGAAGAAAAGAGCCCACTTCATATGACCATATGTACTGAACTCAACATAATGTAAACAATGAGAACTCCCAATATATTTGCTGGACCACAGATCTTATATTACTATGCAATGTAGTATTATTGTACTATTTGTTAAGTTGAACTACCAATATACTTAACTTGACTTTACTTACTAATTGGGGTTTTCATTTGTAATTTCTGGTCCCTGGTTGTATGCAAGAATAGTAACAGCACAATTCTTGAAACATTTGGCTACCATATTGCGTTTGCCAGGTACTAGCGAAGGTTCTGGCAATAACCGAGGGTATTCAAGACCCGTCATCTTGGAATAGATACAACTGAGACCCGTTTCCTGCACTCTGCCTTTCGCCTGAATGAGGGGCAACAACAATCGAAGGCGAGAACTATAGACATATTCATCCTATAGGTACACCCTTATGTATGCTGTATACCCTTGCCTTGGCGCCTTGTCACCCATAGAGCCACTGCTACTGAAACCAGCACCAAGATGCCCACTATGACCCCCTTCTCGGTTGCGGTAGCGTTGACGACTATAGCACTCATAGCCACAGCAGGCACCAAACCAGTGCTCACAATCGGCTTCAGGCCGGGGTGCTCAGTGATGAACTCCGCTATTGGCGGGCTGGTCCTGTAATAGAGATCTACGAAGGCTTCTCCCAGTGGGTTGGTAAGCAGATACTCATCTCTGAACTCTCGCAAAACCTGTATTTCCTCGGCCATGGGTGTGCCGTAGGCTGCGGTGGCGATGAAACAGCCTGGCTGTGACATAAACTCATCGCGGGTCAACTCGCTGTCAGAAGTAATGGTTCGTTCGAACACCCCATCACCATCAGAATCCACATCTACTGTAACACCTTCTTCACCCTGAGAGAGCGCATCCCAGTCAACTGCGTATCTATGAATCTCTCCCGGAGTTACAGGGATGTTGGACGCAGTAAACGTAACTTCAACGCCTTCGTGACGCCAGTAACCCGACAAACCATAATCTCCTTCATGTGTCCCTACCAATTCGGCGTAGGCCACATCTACCCATCCATACAAAGCAATCGCCTCTTCTTCAGGAAGGAATATAGAATTCTCGATCCCTTCCTCGATTCCCCCGTTCACTAGACCCGTGACATTACCATTGGCGTCATACAATCTGAGCTCACCAGGATTCCAGAAAATCAAACGCTTGTACCACTTCTGCTTTGATGGTAACTCATTCCTATAACTCTCCACCAGCCCACAGATTAGATCCTTCATTTCTTGTCTAATTTGGTTTCTGTAACCTCGAGGCCCACTTCCCGAGGTGTAGTAGGGCTCATAAGTGTTGTACAAGCTTTCAAAATATGCTTTCGTTGCCTCGAATTCTTCCATGTCTTCTGCCGCGTCTCCCATTGCAGCCTTGAGCGCATCCTTCCATGTTTGATCGGCAATATCGAGCCCTGTTCTGTGTCCGACGTATAGACCAAAGGCTTGTCTCAACTGTCCTTCTTTTATATCACCTACTATCTCTAGCCAACTAGGAATCCCACTGACTGCATCTATTCCCTCTATGATTAATCCGATCTGCCACGGTAGTTCTATCAGTTTGGCCACCCCACTGGTCAGAGCAGTCTTCGCAGCATCTGCGCCCAATTTCCTGAGGAATGCTGACACAGCTGGGAAATTGCGTGTATAGCTACGCTGCCCATAGTATTCAAATCCATCATGTACTATTTCTTCCTCTTCCGTTACAAGCTTCATGCACTCCCCATAAGTCAAACCTTGGACTACCTCCTTGTTTAGTACATATACAATATCCTCAGGGTCTATATCGGTCCAATCAAGTCTCTCCCCCTCGCCATATCTTAACCATTTGTCGATCTCGTCTAGTTGTATCCAATCGCCATGAAAATACCACTTCAGTGGCTGAGGGAGAAGATCCTGAGGATTCATCCAAAGACTTGAGACAGTCCCGTCGTCCTTGTAGCCAAGCCAATCCGCCACAATGAGCACAAACCGATCAAACCATGAACTATCCACATCAAAGGTTTGCTGAGTCGTTGATATCCCACCTCTGTCGTCGACAACTGTAAGGGTGACGGTATAGGTCCCTCCCACCAGCCACCAAGCATCCAACTGTGGGGTTTCTTGAACCACGTGGACTCTGTATTCATCCTCAGAGATATCCCAGTCATAGAACACAATGTCTCCATCTGGATGACGAGACTCCGAGGCTGATGCATCAAGCAACACATTCCCTGATCTTCGACCAGTTATTTCAAACATAGCGTAAGGCTCCCGAAGAGTGGTAAAGGAGGTTTCTTGCGACCACTCCGACCAAACCTCGTAATTGTCCTTGTGTCTTACTTGCCAGTAGTAATTTGTATTGTGTTCCAAGATGTGACTGGGAACGAAAAACGCTGTTAAGGAGGACGTGCTTAGTCGGCTGAGAACAGGATCATCGTAATTCCCCGTCTCTGTCCTAATGCGCCAGTGACTCGCAGCATGTACACCTTGCGAGTCAGGATGCTGAAATTCCGAGGACCTCAGGATAGGCATTGTGGACACATTCTTCACGTCGTCTTCGGGAAGAATGTTCTGTGGTGTAATATCCTTAAAAAATGGGGTTACTAGGGCCACATTCCAAACCGTATCAGCATGACTGACAAATGCCCATTCGATGAGATTCTCTGGCGAAGTATCTGTCGAATCTAAGGCATCCGAGGGGACAGGAACCAAGTTTGAATTCCAAACCGTGTCACCATGACTGACAAATGCCCATTCAATGAGATTCTCTGGTGAAGCATCTGTCGAATCTAAGGCATCCGACGGGGCAGGAACCAAGTTTGAATTCCAAACCGTGTCACCATCCTCAATAACTATTTCACTGGGGGAAGCTAACGCAATTTGAGCAACCGGCAATAGACCCGTCGCTATTACGAGAATTAACAATACTGATTTCAAGAATTTGCTAGAAATACCTATTCTCCTTTAATTAGCGTATATCAAAACAGTTGCGAATCCTGACTCGCCAGAACAACAGTGTGCTTCCGAAGCTACCAAGTGTGTAATACCAGCCTGAAAATAGCTAGAGGTGTCAAAGTCGTCAAAGTAAGCTTTGCTGCCACTCCAATCTAGCGCATAACTCGCGACCTGATTTCCATCGACTTCCAGTGATACCGTTGAACGAGCGCCGTAGCAGGCTGTGCCTATATGAACCTGATAAGACGCTTCGTAAAGCGTTCCCGGGACTGTTACATAGTAATGATTGTGCGTAGTAACTAGATCCTCTACGATAACTGTCATCTTATTTGCTTCCGGGAATTCAAAATCATAGTATTCAACAGGTGTTGAACTAGTGACTCCAATTTCGTCACACATGTACTCTATTGCATATTCTAGGTTTTCTGTCTGGGTACAGCCAATTCTGACAATCCTGCTTGCCTCCTCTGTCTTCAACATATAGGCCACCATCCAACCATCTAGCCCGAGATACACGTGAGGGAATTTCCATACTGGAACGGTGCCAACAATATAGCTCTCACCTGATGCCTCTATCGTGTGATAAGCTTCTCCGACAACAGTCATATTGAGACCGTCAACAGAATCCAACTCAACATAGGCTGCAATTCCAGCCTCATCTGCCGGGAAGGTACTCGATTCCGTTTGCGCCAATGCTGCAGGAGGTTTCACTAGGTTCAGCGCATTCGGTATGCCTAGTACAGAGCCCTCCTCGCCAACATTTGGGTTGAAATGTCCAAATGAGGCGAGTACAGCTACAACAACGCCCACTGCAATTATTAGTACCCAATATTTCCTCTTCATTTTGTTTGCCCCCTGTTTCTGTTTTTATCTTTTTCCGTCTATCTCCGATTTGGCTTGCTCAGCTCCCGCCAGCTCCCTCAGAAGAGTTGGCCTACTACGATGCCCCACGTTCGGATATATTGCCCCATAGTTACCGTTGTGGTTCCTGCAGGAGCGTCGAAACTTCTTCAAGTCGATCCTGTCAAGCGGAGAAAACGTCTCACTCATCACAGCTGCTTGTCTACTTGCTATATGCCTGTAATGTTCGACCATGGCAAGAGTGGAGTGACCCAGGTTCTGCTTAAGCAGAAAAACATCGCCACCATTAAGCAGGAAATGCGTAGCATAGGTATGTCTCAGTAAATGCGGGTGCAGGCGCTTGAGACCTGTCTTCTTAGCTAAACGGTCCATCACAGATGTGACGGCCTCTGTTGTCATAGGATAGCCATCGAGGGTTAAGAAAAAGGAGTCGACCCTGGCATGCGCAGGTTCCATGCGGAAATGATGGTAATAATGTAGCAGAGCCTTCTGGCAACTGGCACCTACTGGCACTATGCGCTCTTTGGCACCCTTGCCCATTACTTTTACGTAACGCTGGTCCAGATGCACGTCTTCTTCATTCAGACTCACAACTTCAGAAAGTCGCAGGCCAGTATCCAGGAATAGTGCCATGATAGCTGCATTTCTGGCACCAAGAGCAGTATCTTCATTTATGTTACTGAATATCAGTTTTACCTCTTCAGGATTTAGAGGTTCGATGACTATTTGCGTAGTCTTTGGTAGCCGGAGGTTGGTGAGCACATTCTCTTCGGTATATCGTTTCGCTGCAAGCCAAGAGAAGAAACCTTTTAAGCCGCGCACCCGGTTAGCTATGGTGTGAGTCGATAATGGCTTGCCATTCACTTTACGCTCCCGCAAATGAAGTACGAAACTTCTTACCTCTACCTCACCGACGGCTCCTATCTCTGTGGACATACCTTCCGATTCAAGCCAGTGCAGAAAAAGGTTAAGCACATCAGAATACCATTTGACAGTCTTCGGTGATTTGCCCTCGCTGCGATTGAAGATCTCGAAGTGCTGTATCAGTTGATCAAGTCCTATTCTCCGTTTGTCCATGTCTTCCCACCTGGGATTTCTTCTTCCTTTCATGATATTGCTTGCCTCCTTTTTTGTTAAGTGACTGTGAGGCAAGTAGTGGGGAAAATCCGGGATATTTCCTGATCAGTCAGGCGGTCGGATTTACCAAAAAAACGCCCTTTCAGGCGCCTCCAGACCGAATTTTGAAGCTAAATTGTTTTCTGGTGAGCCGCCAGGGACTCGAACCCTGAACCGGCTGATTAAGAGTCAGCTGCTCTACCGATTGAGCTAGCGGCCCGGGTGGTAATGTTACCATTAAGCAATGGCCCAGGCAAATAGAGCTATGCCCGATGAAGTGAATTCAAGGTTTGTGCTAGAATGAACCACTGTTGATGAAAATCCTTCGCGAAGTCGGCATAACTATTCTCATTGCGATAGCGGTCTTTGTTCCCCTGCAGTTAACCGTACAGAGCTACACTGTGGTGATGTCCAGCATGAAGCCCAATTTCCAGGAAGGTGACTGCATTATGGTCAGTAAGGTGAGTTATCGCTCCTCTGGCCCAGAGCGCGGAGACGTGATTATCTTTGACCCACCGTTTGAGTCTCCACACCCTTTCATCAAACGAGTTATTGGCCTGCCCGGCGAGACCGTAGAGATTGAGGACAAGAAGGTATTCATTGACGGCATTCCTCTAGACGAGGAGTATGTTATGGCGGCGCCAGACTATGAAATGTCGGCCAGACCAATTCCCGAGAGTGAATACTTCGTCCTCGGTGACAATCGAAATAGCAGTAACGATTCACACTCAGGCTGGACGGTACCCCTTGATAACGTCATTGGCAAAGCCTGGTTTACCTACTGGCCACCGAGCAAACTAGGGCTGGTCAA
>JAWOFK010000016.1:0-23359 GCA_046497565.1 Dehalococcoidia bacterium | reverse complement strand
GAGAAAGCTGCTTTGGGCTGGTGAACTGTGGAACGATGGCTATTTTGTCCGCAGTGTTGGGGATAACGTTACAGCAGACATAATTCGGAAGTATATCGAATATCAAGCTCATGAAGATGACTCCATTCAATTAACCATGTTCGACAATAGTTCTTAAGATGCCCCCCAGCTTGCTGGGGGGTTATTCACTACTTTCAGACCTCGTCAAGTGGTGTCAGTAGTGTAGACGCCTGACGACGTCGTGTCAAGATTTCTGCTGTATAAGCTTCAGACAACGCCGGCGATGTTTCGTTGCTACAGCGTGCTGAACGTCCTATATTCTGCCAAAGCGGCGCTGACGGCGTCGATATTCAAGAAGCGCTTTCTCAACATCTTCACGACCAAAATCGGGCCATAGCACTGGAGTGAAATAGAGCTCGCTGTAGGCAGCCTGCCAGAGCAGGAAATTGCTCAGGCGGCTCTCACCGCCAGTGCGTATAACCAGGTCTGGGTCGGGGATGTCAGCGGCATATAGGTGCCGGACAAACACAGACTCGTCTATATTGTCACTAGAGATACCAGCACTGGCGATTCGTCTGGCTGCCTGGACGATTTCATCGCGTCCGCCGTAGTCGAAGGCGAGGCAAAGCGTGAGGCCGGTATTATTCTTAGTCAATTGCACTGCGGCGTCCACCTTTTTTCTCAGTTTCTGAGGTAGCCTATCCAGCCTGCCAAGATGTACCAGTCGGATATTCTCCCGGTGGAAAGCCTGAGTTTCCCGGTCGATCTTCCTGCTGAGAAGGCCGAGTAAGTCAGCGACCTCTGCTTCGGGACGGTTCCAGTTCTCGGTGGAGAATGCATAAAGGGTCAGGTATCCTACTCCGTGGTCGGCAAAAATCTTGACCACAGGGCGAATATTCTCACTGCCGGCCTTGTGACCGGCCAGCCTGGGCAAGCCACGCTCCTTCGCCCATCTGCCATTGCCATCCATAATGATGGCTACGTGTTGAGGAAGGTGGTTTGCCAGCGTCATGAACTTGCCTCACGGAACAGGAGATGCCGCATTCTCAGCCAGGGATAGGCAGGGCTATGCCTGAGGCCGGCCAGGATTAGCCTGCTGTGCCAATCGAAGGAGAAATCGCCTGATCTGACCATAGCTTCAACAGTACCACCGGAACTTAACATGTTGAATAGTCTCTCGATTTGGCGGTCGCTCAATCTGGCATACAGCCATCTGGCCAGGCGGCCACGGGATAGCTCCTTGCCCAATTTTGCCTTCCATTGCTTCTGGTAGCGTGCCAGCTGGCCGGCGGTTAAATTGTCACTTCTAAGGGCCCCATCGAGCACCCCGGCAGCTATCCTGGCACCAAGATGCCCGAAGTATATTCCTCCACCGGTAATCGGCTTCACCTGGCCAGCAGCGTCCCCGACGACCAGCACCCTGTCTCCATAGGTGCGTGGCAGAGTTCCTACTGGGATAGCCTTTTGCCTGATTTCTACCTCCTGCCCTGTCGTTCTACCCTGGCAGAAGAGATCGTTGAGGAATCTTCGCAGATATAACCTGGCCCGGGAAGGTGCCAAGAGACCAACGTATGCCTTATTCGTTGAATTCCCGAAATGAGTCGGGACAATCCAGGCAAACGAACCCGGTGTTATTTTCCGGCCAAAGTACACTTCCACCTCATCGATGTCTTTTGCTTCGACTTCGGCCTGAGCACCGACGAGACAGCTTTTTATTGTGCCCAGGCCCAGCTTCTTCGGCAACCTGGGTCTGCATCCATTCGCCAGCACCACAGCTCTGGCACTGAACACCTCCTTGGCCCCGAAGCATAGAGTTTCAGCTTGTATACTCTCCTTTCCAGGGACAATGTCAACGACTGGAGAAGAAAAGAAATACTGTGCCCCCTGGGATTGGGCTTTGGAAGCCAGCGCTCTATCCAGCAAGGACCGATGCACCACGTAAGCCTGGATCTTTTCAGTTTGCAGCCTTAGACACCGGCCTGAAGGGGAGAAAAACCTGGCTGAGTTTGCACTGGTTAATATCACGTCTGTACTGAGTCCCAGAGAATCAAAGCATTCTGTGCTGATTATCCCCGTGCAACAGACATGGAGTCCCGGCGCGCTCTTTTCCTCGAAAACGGCGACACTGTGACCTGACGACGCCAGTTCATAGGCCGCGTAGCTTCCGGCCGGCCCCGCTCCCACTATTATGATATCGTACAATTGGCCCGACAATTCCCTGCCACATTTCTCGATTTCTATCGAGCAATATAATACAACAGAAGACGTTTCACATTGGGCAAATACGCAGTATTTGTCAACAGTTCAGCATCCAGTCACCGACATTGCACTGCCCAACGCCGTTGCTTCCCACGGCGACCACGGTGCCGTTGGATTTGAGCCCCGCTGTATGCCCCATGCCTGCGGTGACCTGGATGATGTCCGTCCAGCCACCGACATTGCACTGGCCGTACTGGTTCCATCCCGCGGCTACCACAGCGCCATCGGATTTAAGCCCCACAGTAACCTGGCAGCCTCCCGTGACCTGCACGATGTCCCTCCAACCATCGACATTGCATTCGCCATAGTTGTTCCGTCCCACAGCCACCAGGGTGCCGTCGGACTTAAGGCCCAGCGTCTGATGGCCACCGCCCCCGACCTGTGTGATGTTTTCCCAATCGCCAACTTCCAGTCGGCCCTGCCCTGTGAATCCCACGGCGACCACGGTGCCGTCGGACTTAAGCCCCACCGTGTGATAGAAGCCTGTGGCGACCTGAATGATATCACTCCAATCTCCGACATCACATTCCCCGTAGTCGTTCGATCCTACAGCAACCAACGTGCCGTCGGATTTGAGCCCCACAGTGTGAAACCTGCCTGCATCGACCTGCACGATGTCCTTCCAGTCGCCGACATTGCACTGACCCCGGTCGTTGCTTCCCACCGCCACAACCGTACCGCCGGACTTAAGCCCCACTGTGTGACCTTCGCCCGCAGCAACCTGGATGATATCCGTCCAGCCGTTGACGCCGCACTGCCCGTGGGCGTTATATCCCACAGCGACCACAGTGCCGTCGGACTTAAGTCCCAACGTATGCCAGATGCCTGCGGCGACCATTGGGGCGTATTTGCTCTCAAGGTTGGCAGTGATGGAATAATTGCCGTTCATGGTGATGGTGGTTGAGGCGGAGTTGACATTGGCAATGGTGTTCACATTCCCGGTCCAGTTGACAAACCGATGGATATCGGCTGGGGTCGCTACCAGGTCAACCACCGTGCCAGCATCGTAGGTGAAAGTCCCCTCGCCAGGGTTGGTTACCGACCCTCCGAGGGTGCTGGAAATGGTCAGATTGTACTGGACGGACGAAATCGGCTCAAAGTTAGCGGTGATTGAGTAGTTGCCACGCATGGTGATGGTGGTAGAGGCGGAGTTGATATTGGCAATGGTGTCCACATCGCCCGTCCAGTTGACGAATTCGCAACACTCGTCCGGCACGGGTACCAGCTCAACCACCGTGCCAGCATCGAAGGTAAAAGTCCCCTCCCCAGGCGTGACTACCTTTCCACCTCCGCTGCTAGATATGGTAAGATCATACTCAAGAGGAAGATTAGGATCAGAATTGGGGGCAGTACAGCCTACCAGACCTGATATTAAGGCTACCGTGATTAAGAAGACACTAAGCCCTTTCATGCAACACTGTTTCCTCAGGCCGAGTACTGAACACGATCGGCCCTGCCCAAATCATCTGGTGTATACGCTTGACCACCAACCGTATGTTGGACCTGCGATATTCTAGGACGCTATCGAGGGATTTGTCAATGATTTGTGCTCGTTCAGCACCTCTGTTGTTGAAGCCGGGTTCTTGGCATCTGGCATTGGTCGTTGTTCAGGGTTCTGTCTTGGTAGCTGTTTTTGCCCCTGAGAAGAGGTGACGATGTGATGATCCCTGGCGGCGAGAACACACAGAAGGATGGAATTTGTTATAATCTGAAGTGGGGGATCAAGGTGTCTGAGATACTGGACAGAATAAACGGCCCTGACGATGTTAAGTGGCTGAGCCGGAGTGAATTAGATGAGTTATGTTCCGAGCTCAGGGAGTTATTGGTGAGCAGGGTCGGTGAAAACGGAGGGCACCTGGCATCCAGTCTGGGAGCGGTGGAGCTGACTATTGCCTTACACCGGGTATTTGACAGCCCGAAAGACAAGATCGTTTGGGATGTGGGACACCAGAGTTACGTTCACAAACTATTGACGGGTAGGAGGGACCAATTTCCCTCGCTTCGTCAATATGAAGGACTATCAGGATTTCCTGACAGAAATGAGAGTCCTCACGATGCTTTCACTACGGGACATGGTGGTACCTCCATTTCAGCAGCTCTGGGCATGGCTCTGAGCCGCGACCTTGCTCGTGGTGATCACCACGTGATAGCGATCATCGGGGACGGATGCCTCACCTGTGGCATGGCTTACGAGGCCCTGAATCATACCGCTCATTTGGACACCAGGCTTATTGTGGTGCTCAACGACAACGGTATGTCTATTTCACCGACAGTCGGAGGGCTAGCCAGGAGGCTGAACGTAGTGCGGACAACCCGTGGCTACAGGCAGGCAAAGGAACAAACGCGCCGGTTACTCGGTGTCCTGCCCGGAGGAGAGAGGCTACGGTGGGCACTGCACCGGCTCACAGAAGGAGTGAAGGCTGTATTTATGCCCACCATGATGTGGGAGCAGCTCGGCTTCACTTATCTGGGTCCGGTGGATGGTCATAACATTGCTGAGTTGGAAAAAGCTCTGGCTCGAGCCAGGAATTACTTTAAGCCGGTGATTGTCCATGTCTTGACTACCAAGGGCAAGGGCTACACACCGGCAGAAGATAATCCCACTGGCTTCCACGGTCTATCTCCTAGAAGCGAAGGCTCGTGTACGACACCTACCTATAGCCAGGTATTTGCTCAAACAGTCCGTAGATTGCTAATGGATAATCCCAGGCTGGTAGCGATAAGCGCCGCTATGATTGAAGGCAATAGCCTATCTGCTCTGGTCAAGGAGTTCCCTCAACGCATCTATGATGTAGGGGTTTCCGAGGAGCATGCGGTTACCTTAGCCGCCGGTCTGGCTACTCAGGGTTTTGTACCTGTCGTGGCCATATACTCTACCTTTCTACAGCGTGCCTTTGACCAGATATTGCACGATGTATGTCTTCCTGACCTGCCTGTCATTCTTGCCCTGGATCGTGCCGGCATTGTGGGAGAGGATGGCAAAACACATCAGGGGCTGTTTGATTTGTCCTATCTGAGCTTGATGCCTAATATGATCGTCTGCGCGCCCAAGGACGGGAACGAACTTCAAGACCTGCTCTATACGGCCCTGAACACAGAGCATCCTATAGCAATTCGTTATCCTCGGGGTCAGGGGACAAGCGTTGCGTTGGCCAGCGAGCTTCATCAACTTCCCATCGGCAAAGGTGAGATAGTGAAGCAAGGTGAGGATATGGCTATAATAGGCATCGGCGCTACCGTCATGCCTTGCCTGGGAGCAGCGGAACATTTGGCTATTCAGGGCATTGATGCTATGGTAGTCAATGCCCGATTCGCCAAGCCTCTAGATAGAGAGCTTGTCTTAAATGTAGCCAAACGGACCAGAAAGATGGTGATAGTAGAGGAGAATGTTCTCAGCGGTGGCTTCGGTGCCGCGGTGCTGGAGCTGCTGGAAGGGGCTGGAGTCTCAGATGTCAAAGTGAAGCGATTAGGCATTCCTGACGAGTTCGTGCCCCATGGAAAGCAAGACCTTCTGCGCTCTCTGTACCGTCTGGATGCCCCCGGAATAGCCAGAGAATGCGTTGATTTCCTGGCCCAAATTCAGGTTACCCCGCAAAGAAGTCACTAATGCCATTCCCCTGGCATCAACAATGTGTTACCTCTAGGACCATTCGACCGGGAAAGCAGTTTCAGGTAGCCATTGGAACAATGCCCGGCGTGCAAGGTGGTTGAGGCGTTCATAACCCCCTGAATCCCCCCTTAAAGTATTTCTGGAATTTCCCCTCTTAAGATAAGAAGGGAGAGGGGAGTTATGATTTGCGATTTGTTCAGCGGTCAGGGGACGGGTCCCTATTCTCCCGGGCCATGCGCTTGAGTTCGTAGAGCTTGGTGATTGCTTCCAGGGGAGACATGGCATCAATGTCGAGCTGGCCGATTTCGTCGGCTAAGAGGGAGTCCTGACTCTGTCGAGGGAAAAGGGCCGGCTGGACCGGGGTTTTGCGCTGAGGGGCCTTGCCTTTTCCAGAGGCATGGCTCTCCAGTCTGGCTAGGACTTCCTGAGCTCGAACGATTACCGGTCTCGGCAAACCAGCTAGCTGCGCCACGTGGATGCCATAACTCCTATCACTACCACCAAAGACAATCCTGTGTAGAAAGATAACCCTATCTCCTTCCTCTGCCACTGCTACATTCAAGTTTTTCACTCTGGGCAGGATGTCAGCCAGGTCCACCAATTCATGATAGTGAGTAGCAAAAATGGTCTTCGCTCCAAGCTCAGGACGATTGTGGATGAACTCGACCACTGCCCAGGCGATGGAAAGCCCATCATAGGTCGAGGTACCGCGCCCAATTTCATCCAGAATGATAAAGGAGCGAGGAGTAGCGTTGTTCAGGATATTGGCCGCTTCAGTCATCTCCACCATAAAGGTGGATTGACCAGCGGCCAGGTCCTCTTGTGCGCCAATGCGGGTAAAGATGCGGTCGACAATTCCAATACCTGCTGAATCGGCAGGGACAAAGCTACCTATCTGAGCCAGAAGAATAATCAGTGCTACCTGCCTGAGATAGGTAGACTTCCCCGACATGTTGGGGCCTGTAAGTATGATAAGTTGATTATCCGTATTGCATAAATAAGCATCGTTAGGAACAAAATTGTCGGCGCCTATGCTCTGTTCCACAATAGGGTGGCGGCCTCCTTTAATGTCTATGACATCCTCGTTGGTCAGTATTGGCCTGACATAACGGTGACGCACCGCTGCCTCGGCAAGGCTGGACAGGACATCGATTTGAGCTATAGCTCTGGCGGTGGTCAGGATTTGCTCACCCGCGGCACCTATCTGCTGGCAGAGTTGCCGGAAAATAGCAGCCTCCAGGTCAGCGATTTTCTCCTGAGCATTGAGGATTAGCGATTCATACTCCTTGAGTTCGGGGGTGAAGAACCTTTCCGCCTCGGCCAAAGTCTGTTTACGAACATAATCTGGGGGGACCAGATTGAGGTTAGACCGGGATACCTCAATGTAATACCCGAATACCCGGTTGTAGCCTACTTTCAATGACTTAATCCCCGTACGCTGTTTTTCCCGTTGCTCCAGTCCAGCCAGATATTGCTTGGCCTGTTTGGAATTGCGGCGAATTTCATCCAGCTCAGGGGAGAAACCGTCTCTTATCACGCCGCCCTGCTCCAAATCTCCCGGCTCATCAGCGATAGCTCGGGCAATTAAGTCCACAATATCGGGACAGGGCTTGAGTTCGGCGCTCAGCTCCGATACGGTCGGGCTGTCTGCGTCTGCCATCGCCGTTCTTAAGTCCGGCACCTTCTCCAAACTGGAGCGGAGTGTTATTAACTCGCGGGGCGTGGTTCTGGCACTCCTTACTCGATTAACCAGCCTCTCCAGATCAGCAATATCTGATAAGAAAGAAATGACTTTTTGGCGGACCAGACTATGTTGATGAAAATAGGCGAGTGCCTCTTGTCGCCGATTTAGGACGGCGAGGTCCAGAAGAGGATGTCCCAGCCAACTCTTCAGCAGCCTGCCACCCATGGCCGTCTTGGTAAGATCAATGATGGAGAGAAGGGAGTTGCCACTCTCTCCCCATCTGCCACCCTGAAAAAGCTCCAGATTGCGGATGGTTTGCCCATCGAGGGTCATAAAGGAATCCGTAGAGTAGGTGGCAAGTTTGCTGAGCTGAGGCAAGGTCTCCTTTTGTGTTTCCTTGACATAATGAATCAATCCGCCTGCGGCCCGTATGGCTAAAGGCAGGCGGGCACAGCCGTAACCTTCCAGGCTGGCCACGGCGAAATGTTCCAGCAAAGCTTCCCTGGCAATTTCCAGGTCAAACCAGTAGTCGTCGAGTCGGCTTACAGTGAACGGTAGTTGAGGATAATCGCCGGCATCTTCTGGAGTAAGGACTTCACTGGGCTGAAGCCGCTCTAATTCAGGCAAAATCCTGTCGGCGGGAAGCTCAGTAGTGGCAAACTCACTCGTGCTTATATCAACATAGGCGATTCCCGCTTCCTCGCCTTCCATGACTAGGCTGGCCAGGTAGTTATTGCGCTTGCTCTCGAGCAGATTGGGCTCGACCACCGTCCCTGGCGTTACCACGCGAATAACATCTCTTTCCACCAATCCCTTACCCGGCGGGCTGAGTTGCTCGCAAATGGCTACTTTGTGGCCCCGGTTAATGAGCTTAGCAAGATAGTTATCCAGAGCGTGATGAGGTATTCCCGCCATGGGCACCCTCTGCCCTTTGCCCATCTCCCGGGAGGTGAGGACAACGTCCAGTTCTCGTGAGGCAACTTTGGCATCCTCGTCGAAGGTCTCGTAGAAGTCGCCCAGGCGGAAGAAAACGATAGCATCGGGATGCTTCTGCTTAACCCAGAGATACTGCTTTCTAAGAGGTGTTACAGTCATCTATGTTAATTTTACTACATTCGTTGAAACGAATTGAATTGCCTGTTATGATACCACCACCAGCGTGGCATCAGAGAGAGCCAGTGTCCAAAAGGTTGAGATAAGCATTGTCGGAAGGAATTGCAGTTTCCGTTGAGGAAGAATTCCGTGGGGTGGTGGACGAGGGGTGGGCAAGGCGGATAGCTCAAGTTGTCCTTGAGGCTGAAGGGATAGCTCCTCCTTACGAGTTGGGCCTGGTTTTTACCGATTCCGAGACAGTGAGGCAACTTAACCGGGACTACCGGGGTGTGGATGAACCTACGGATGTGCTTGCTTTTTGTATGCTTTCGCAGAAGAGGGCCGATGATTTCTTTGCTCTTCCTCCCGATGGCATAACTCGTCTAGGAGACGTGATCATCTCTTACCCCCAGGCGGCAGAGCAGGCCAAAGAGCAAGGGCATTCAATTGAAAGAGAACTGACATTGCTTGTCATCCACGGGATACTGCACCTCCTGGACTATGACCATGAAGAATCGGATGAAGAAGCCGAGATGAGGACAAGAGAAAGAGAGCTTCTGCAAAAATGCTTGCTCTGCTAGAATAATAGTATACTAATGAGAGCAGGGCGCCCTCAACATGGGCACAAGCGGGACTGAGGCCGAGGTCTTTAGAGTGCAAAACAGCATAGAGGAGGTAATAGAAGATGGCTAAGTTTCTGATGCTGACAACCCTCACCGACGAGGGAAGAAAGACTATCATGGAGAATCCGGGAAGGATCAAAGAGGTCAACAAGGAAGTGGAGGCAATGGGAGCAAAGGTTCTAGCCCAGTATGCTCTGCTGGGATCGTATGATTTCGTGAACGTCTTGGAAGCTCCCAGTAATGAAGCGGTGTCTAGGGTGGCGATGGTGCTGGGTTCAAGAGGTACGCTTCAGACCATGACCATGGCGGCTATGGATATTGATGATTTCATTGGCAATCTTAAGAAGTGAAGTCGATCCTCAGCTGCCCGCTTGTGCCATCAACTTCTCAGGCTGTATTGAGAACAACAATTTGTGTGCTGCTGGGTAGAGACGATGAGGTAATGGAGAGATTGGGCCTTGCTTCCAGGTCCCGAACTCTCATTTTGTCCAGGAATTTGTCGACAAGAGCAAGCTCGCCGGTGAACGCCTCTGTCTTGTAATGCATGGGGATTACAATAGAGGGTGCTAATTGCCTTACTATTTCCACAGCCGTGTCAACGGATATAGTAGATACCTCGCCGACGGGCAAAAACAGGACATCAATATCTCCCAATTCTTCTACCAATTGCGGGCCCAGAGGATGCCCCAGGTCACCTAGATGACATAACGTTATTGCATCCGTCTCGATAGTATAAATGGTATTCTTACCCCTCAGGTTCCCCTTCTTATTATCGTGGAAAACAGCGACTCCTGTGACAAAAGTACCCCCTATTTCATATTCGCCAGGGGTCTTTATTTGTTTGGGTGCATTGGCGACACCTTGGATGTAGCTATGGCCGGGATGGGAATGGCTCACTGTTACGATGTCTGCTTTGGGTTCGCCCAGGCGGTAGCCTGAGTCAGGATGACAGGGATCTGTGATGATGGCTTTCCCCTTTCCTTTAATCAGAAAACAAGAGTGTCCTAGCCAGGTAATCTCCATCGGTGTCTAAAGATAACCCCTTTCTCTAGCCTTGTCGATAGCAGCGGAGAATCCAAAATCCCGGTTCCCGGCATTCAGACATAAGTGTTTAGTACTCATCGTAGAACGTATTGACTTCGCACTCGTGGCTGGTTTTTCCCACAGGCCTTATGAGGAGCGTAATCCTACAGGGATAATGATATGCGAAGGAATAGAAATAGTCAAACAATGGGGCAATTGACAAAAACCAATGCCACTGTTAACATCCAAAAAACCAATGGTTAACGCAATTAAGGGACAAATACTAGAATCTCTTCGAGAGAGCGGTGGTTATGTTTCTGGCCAGACACTGTCCAACCAGCTTGGCATCTCCAGAGTTGCCGTCTGGAAGCATATTCGCAGCCTGAAGAACGAGGGCTACGTAATAGAGGCTTCTGCCAGAGGATACAAATTAGTTTCCTCTCCAGACTTGCTGCTTCCTTATGAATTCCCCGGCTTCGAACAAGGGATTCATTACTTCCGCGAGATTGACTCGACCATGGATGCAGCAAGAGAGTTGGCCAAAGAAGGAGCAGGGGACGGGACAATTGTGATTGCCGAAGCCCAGATTCGCGGGCGGGGGAGATTGAGTCGGGAATGGCTGTCGCCAAAAGGAGGCATTTACTTTACCCTGGTTTTGCGACCCAGCATAAGCCCCGCCTATGCCCCCAGAATAAACTTGATGGCCTCTGTTGCCGTGGCAGTCACTATCGGAAAGCTTTTTGGGTTGAAGGCCGAACTAAAATGGCCCAACGATGTCTTGATCGGAGGAAAGAAAGTGTGCGGCATATTGGCTGAAATGGAGGCTGAAATGGATGTTGTAAACTTCGTTAATCTCGGGATAGGTATAAACGCCAATACTTATGTTCCCCGGTTTGAAACAACGGCGACCTCCCTGAAGCATGTGTTGGGTAGGGACATCTCCAGGAAGGAGTTTTTGAGCGCATTGTTAGTGGAAATAGAACGACAATTGCCTCTATTGATGGAAGCGAGTTTGCTGGAAGAGTGGAGAGAGCTCTCTGTGACATTGAATAGTGATGTAAGGATATTATCGCCGGGTGAGGTGATAGTGGGGCGAGCAATCGACGTTGATGCCAGCGGGGCATTGATAATAAAGGAGAGGAACGGTGCCTTGAAGAAGGCAGTGGCCGGGGATTGTACTCACTTCAGAGAAGAGACACCAGATACTGATATGTGAGTGTTAAGCTGCCGGTAGTCGACATTCGGTATGAAGCTGATAGCTGCATCGTTGTAAGATGTTACAACTAACTATCATCGCCGTCTATTTTCTCGCCATAATTGGTATAGGGGTGTGGAGTAGGCGTGGAGCAGGAAGTCAGAACGGCTTCTTCGTTGCTCACCGCCGGGGCTCTCTACCCCTTATCACCGGATCACTTATAGCCACTGCGGCCGGTGGATCTGCGACGGTAGGGATGGCTGGTTTAGGGTTCGCACAAGGTTTGACTGGTGCCTGGTGGCTTCTTGTTGGCTCCATCGGACTTGTGCTTCTGGGAGTCTTCTTCGCCGGGAAAGTAAGAAGCGCCGCGCTTTATACTCTGCCGGAGTTGGTAGAGAAACAGTATGGTCGTCGTATGAGTTTGGCGGCCTCTATTCTTATCGTTATTGCCTGGGTGGGAGTGGTGGCAGGACAAATTGTTGCTGCCGGGAAGGTTTTGTCCATCTTGGGAATCGGCTCTGTTGCTGTCTGGATGATTGTCTTCACTATAGTTTGTCTAATTTATGCTATCCTGGGAGGCCAATTTTCTATTATCCGTACCGACCTGTTTCAGGCAGCGATTCTTTTCGCCGGGATTTTCGCCGCTTTGGCGCTGGTTTTCTCACAGGTGGGAGGACTTGATGTTTTGAGGGACTCTCTGCCTTCTACCTACTTTGCTTTCCCTGTAAGTCCCGAATTTAGCTGGAAGATGTTCTTTTCCCTTTTGATCCTGGTCGGAGCGACATATGTAGTCGGTCCTGATATGTACACGCGACTTTTCTGCGCCAAGGGAGTAAAGACAGCTCGACAATCAGCCATTTTGTCGGCGTTTCTTTTCATTCCTCTGGCTTTTGCCATCACCCTTATAGGGATGGGCGCCAAAGTGTTGTATCCCGAGATATCCGCCGAGCAAGCCTTTCCTCAGGTAATATCCAGCGTGCTTTCCCCTGGCTTAAGCGGACTGCTCTTCGCCGCCCTGGTGGCAGCACTGATGTCATCAGCGGATACTTGTCTGCTTAGCCAGAGTGTTATTCTGACCGAGGATATAATTAAGCGGGTGCATCCTGCGCTTGACGAAAGGAAAACCGTCTTGCTAACTCGTTTGAGCCTGATTGGCTTGGGCCTGGTGGCACTTGGTCTGGCTCTGGCCTTGAAGGGGGTCATTGCATCTCTCCTTTTTGCTTACACTATCTTCACTTGCGGCCTGGTTGTTCCGGTGGTCGCTGGCTTTTACAAAGAAAAGCTAAGAGTGACACCACGAGGTGCCCTGGCTGCCCTCATAGGAGGGGGGGCCATAGGCTTGATGGGGAAGGTTCCGGGTCTTGACATCCCCCTTAAAGGAGACCTTGGCCTCATAGGCTTTGCTGTAAGTGCCATTCTCCTTTTTGGAGTGAGCTTTCTTGACCAACGGAGGTCCTCCTGGTAAGGCACATATTGAGTCAAAGACCGGGTTGGAAAAAGCGCCGCCACCTCGCCTCTTGGCTTTCGCGGAAAAATGCGATTCAGTCTCTTTTTGCCTGAGTAGCTCTCTTTCTGCGCGTGAAGAAAATGACCAGTCCCCCTACCACCGCCGCTATAATCCCGCCAATGAGAGCCCAATTGACTGGTGTTGGCGGAATCTTTTCGAAGTTAGCCGTTATGAAGCAGTCGCCATTGATGGTGATGGTCGTTGTGGCAGCATCAGCATCGGCTATGGTGTCCACGTCCCCGGTCCAGTTGACAAACCGATGGCCAGTATCTGAAGTCGCCTCCAGGTCAACATCAGTTCCCTCGTCGTAGCTGAAAGTCCCCTCGCCAGGGAGGGTTACCGACCCTCCGGCTGTGCTGTTGAGGGCAAGGTCATACTCTTGCACCTCGTCAAGTATCTCACCAATCGCCGTGATTGTGAGAGTGGCCGCGTCACAAGAATCGTGAATCTCGGCCGTCAACGCTGAGGCCAGGCTGAAGCCCATCACCAGCACCACAGTAAAAGGAACAGCGAATGCTCTTCTCAATCCCCTTCTCCTCTACTCCGGCAAAACTGCCCTTCCGCAACCCATCATCCCGTTTTACGACACAGAACCTCCCACCTTTGCAGGAGTTTGCCTTTCCCCAATCTATCGGGTTTCCGGTAGATAGCGTACCAGCCTCACCCTACCACTGTCAAAGAGTCTGCGCTTCTTTGTTAATTCTCATCAATAGCTTCTCTTCTTCCCTTTGGCTGTATTGTCACCGATAGGCTCGTTGCTGTGAGAGCAAGGCTAGAAAAAATGGATGGTCAGCGCTTGGAAAACGAGTGAACCTTTAGGTGATATTGTGGTAGAATCTAGCGCGTCAAAGGGGACGGCAAAGTCGGGGTGACATCATTCCTCGTCTTATTGATGAGGTTCCTGTGTTAGCCGCAGATGGCTGCGTTGCTAGACAAATAGGAGGCGATATGGCTACAGAATTGGTTCACATAGGTTTTGGGAGTGTCATTGCTGTAAATAGGGTGATTGTTTTCCTTCCTGTAGACCAGCAACCAACCAAGCGCCTCCTCCGAGAATCAAGAGAAAATGGACTTCTGATTGACGCCACGCGTGGCAGAAAAGCCAAGACTGCAATTCTTTTTGACACTGGCCACATAATACTGGCTCACCTGACGGCAGAGACCATCGCTCACAGATCAGCCACCACATCCGTGCCATCCGAGGAAAGAGTTGAATTGTGACATACCTGACCGAGGCCTTGGTTCGAAGCTTCGGACGCAGCGTAGAGGCAGCAAAGGATCTCCACCCCTGCTCGTTGTTCTTTCCGGGCCTTCGGGAGTAGGCAAAGACGCTGTCCTCGCTAGAATGAGTGAGTTAGGCCTTCCCTTTCACTATGTCGTTACCGCTACTACGCGTCCTAAGCGTGCCGGGGAAAAGAATGGAGTGGATTATCATTTCCTTTCCCGGGAGAAGTTTCAACGGATGCTGGATGATGGCCAGTTTCTAGAGTGGGCCATTGTCTATGGCAATTACTATGGCGTGCCAAAAGACGAAATAGCTTCGGCTTTGTCCAAAGGGGTAGATGTAATCGTCAAAGTAGATGTGCAGGGTGCTGCCACTATCAAGAAGATTCTGCCCCAGGCAGTATTTATTTTTCTTATGGCTCCTTCGATGAAGGAACTGGAGAGGAGGTTGAGGAATCGACTGAGCGAGTCTTCAACGGATCTGGTTCTGAGGTTGAAAAAGGCCAAAGAGGAAACAAAAAGCCTGTCCCTTTTCGATTATGCCATAACAAGTCGCCAGGATAAGCTGGATGATGTCGTATTCCAGATCGATGCCATTATCGTTGCGGAAAAATGCCGTGTGCAGCCCAGGAGCATAGAGCTTTAGCTTCCCGGTTTCACCGGGAAGCTGCCGATGTTTCGTTGACAATATTCCTGCTTCGCTTCTACAATAAGCCTTAATATGAGTCTGCCAGAGCAACTTCATAAGCTACAGCAAATCGACTTGGAGCTCCAAAGGAAGCAACAAGAGCTAGACGAGGTTGAGAATCAGTTGAGTGACAATGAGGCCATGGTTGCCGCGGAATCCAAACTTGCCTCAGAAAAGGAACAATTAGAAGATGTGAAGAGAAGGCAAAAGGCATCAGAATGGGAACTGGAAGACCTTCAGGAGAAAGTCAAGCAAATTGATAACAAGCTTTACGGTGGCACAACCAAGAATCCCAAGGAACTGGTTAACCTTGAAAAAGAGGTCAAAGCCCTTAAAGGGCAGGTTGCCGGGAAAGAAGATGCCCTGTTAGCATTGATGAGCCAGGTAGAGCAGATAGAAGCCAAAGTACAAAACAGTACCGAAGAGTTTGGGCGGTTGAAGGAAGAGCATCAACAGAGACAGGAAACTCTGGGGCCACGGAAAGCCGAACTTGAAACTGTGCTTGCCAGGCTCGGGGAGAACCGTCATGGGCTAGCGAAGCAGATCGGCCCTGAAGTTCTCGACCTTTATGAACGAATCAGACTAGGCAAGGGACTGGCTGTAGCCAAAGTGGAGCGGGGAAGATGCCAGGGATGCCACATCACTGTGCCTACTAGTCAATGGCAGAGAGCCAAAGCTGGCAATGTAATCCAGTGTAATAGTTGCAACCGGATACTGACTCTGGACTAGCCTATACAATGAGCCGAAATTCAGCCTCTGCCGATTGACCTACCTGCTTGTTACCGGTGCGACGACAAATCTCGGAACGCTTGACACTGCGGAGGCAAGTGATATAGTATAGGCTGGAATTTTGGAGAAAACCAAAAACTCATACTAATAGAGGGGGTTACCTTATGCAAGAGGTGGCTATTGTTGGAGTAGGCCAGAGCGTTTTTTCTCGTGATTGTGGTGTATCCATAAGGGAATTGTGTTTTCAAGCCTATGCCGAGGCAATGGAGGGGCTGGACATCACTAATGGTGACATAGATGCCTCCATAATTTGTTCTGCGCCAGAATACGATAAGCAGCGCTCACCAGCCGGTCTAATCTCAGAGTACTTGGGGTTAATGCCCAAGCCGAGTTTCTATGTTGAGACTGTGTGTTCTTCTAGCAGCACAGGGCTACGAATAGGTTGGTCGTTGGTAAAGGCAGGTCTTCACAAAGTAGTAGCAGTGGTGGGCTTCCAGAAGATGTCTGAGTTGACCTCTCGTGAGGCTGCGGAGAGGATGAGCCGCGGAGGGGACATAATATGGGAATCGCCTTTTGGCATAACCATGCCTGCTGGTTATGCCATGTATGCCCGGGCCCATATGGCGAAGTATGGAACTACTGAGGAGCAACTGGCCAGGATTCGGGTCAAAAACTCACACTATGGTGCGGCAAATCCCAAAGCCAATTATCGTAAAGCTCTGAGTTTAGAGGAAATTCTAGGCTCGGAGGTAATAACCAGCCCGCTGAAGAAGTTTGATTGCTGTGCCAATGCTGATGGTGCTTCCTGCATCATAATAGCTAGTGGTGATATAGCCAGAAAAGTGACCAGTATGCCAATCTGGGTAATGGGTCTGGGCGCTGCCACGGACACAATGACAATGTCAGGCCGTGAGTCGCTTACCGGTCTGAAGTGCGCCCAGGAGGCAGCCAGACAGGCATATGAAATGGCTGGCCTAGGGACCGGGGACATTGATGTTGCCGAGGTTCACGACTGTTTTACTATAGCTGAGATGATGGCTTATGAAGACCTGGGCTTTGCCAAACCCGGTGAGGGGCCTGGATTGATCGAGAACAAGGAGACATATGTGGGCGGAAAGATACCGGTAAATGTTGACGGTGGATTGTTATCGAAAGGTCACCCTATTGGCGCTACCGGGGGCTCGCAGGTTAGAACCATTGTAATGCAGCTTAGGGGACAAGCTGGTGAAACCCAGGTAAAGGGAGCGGAAATAGGTCTGGTTCATAATATAGGTGGTATCGGACAATACGGTAATGTGACTATTCTAAGGAGGTAGCCAGTGGGCTTTGAGAATTTTGGCATAGTTAGCTTCACCACACAAGGCAAGGCATCTGATTTTGTGGATTACCTGGAGAAGGGGAAGGTAATGGCTACCAGGTGTCTGAGATGTGGCATCAGTTACTTTCCCCCGAGGCTGGATTGTCCAAAATGTCCGGGTAGTGAGGTGGAGTGGTTTGAGATCAAGGGAAATGGTAGATTAAGCACCTATACCGTAGTGAACTATGGGCCAACCGGATTTGAGGAGGATGCACCTTACACTCTGGCTATAGCTGATTTTGATGGGGTGAGGGTCTTTGGTCGGTTAAGCAAGAGCATTAAGGAGAGCGATATTAAGCCCGGAATGGGGTTGAAGGTGGTTCCGGTAAAACTGTCCGGCGATAGGATTGGTTACGAGTTTCAAAGGGCCTGAAGACGGCTTCAAGCAATACTGACCTATCCCGTGCCATTCCCGGCTTCACCCGCCGTAAATCAAAGTGTCTCGCCAACCGCTCCGTATGATCGATGCCAATCTGAACCGCTCCAGTGAGGGCTTGCGGGTTCTGGAAGATGTCGCCCGCTTTCTTTTTGATGATGCTGAACTGAGACAACGATTAAGGACTCTACGCCATGATTTAGCCCGGGAGACGAGATCAGTGAGGGTAAAACTCTTATCTCAGAGGGATTCCGAACACCATGGTGGCCGCCCTTACCCTTCGGCGGTGGAGGAACTAGACAGGGAAACGATTGCTCTGCCGAGCTTGCTGGAACTCGTTACAGCCAATGCCAAAAGGGTGGAAGAAGCACTGCGTGTAATAGAGGAGTTAGCTAAATTGCCAGAGATAAGTCCAATGTTGAATTCAGCGAGACTCGAACAGGCAAGGTTTGCCCTTTATACACTAGAGCGAGATTTGATTTCCAGAGTGTCACGCCGGGACAAAGTAGGAAGGATGGCCGGACTTTACGTTGTTCTGGACAGGCAATTTCTGGTGGGCAGGGATGAATTGGATATCGCTAGCCAGATTATTGAAGCAGGGGTCAGAGTGATCCAGCTTCGCGACAAGCAAAGTAAAAAGGGGGAACTGCTAACAGTAGCGCAGAAGCTCAAGGAGCTCTGTAGTCAAGCGGATGTTCTGTTCATAATCAATGATCACCTTGACTTAGCCATGGCTGTTGACGCCGATGGAGTACACGTTGGTCAGGGGGACCTGCCCCTACCTGTAATCCGCAGGCAATTGCCTATAGACAAAATTGTTGGCTGCTCCGTCACCACACTGTCTCAGGCAACCAAGGCCCAAGATGAAGGGGCAGATTACATCGCTGTAGGTTCTATATTTCCCACGACAACGAAGGAGGGAGTCACCTTGGTAGGAGTGGAAGTGCTGAAAGAAGTCAGACAAACAGTGTCTATTCCTGTGGTAGCTATTGGCGGCATAGACCACGATAATGTCGGTCAGGTAGTGGCTGCCGGAGCCGATGTGGTAGCTGTGGTTAGTGCCGTCCTGGGGCAAGAAGATGCCAGGGGAGCTGTACAGCAACTGGTCGCAAGGATTGACCTGGCGAAACGAGGATGTCAAAACCAATAGAAGACCTGGAGATTATCGCAGCAGAGCTTCGCCCTCACTTTGTGGCTGAGGATGAGGCTCGAGAGAAAGCCCTGCGCAGTTGCCGTCGGGCAATCCGCTACAGTGCAGATGCTATACGTGCCGTGCACCGCCAGGAATCGGATAGGGCGAGGCAACTCCTTGATTCAGCTCATGAATTACTTCGAGAACTAAATCACGACCTGGCTGAGCACGGGAGGCTACTTCATGCGGGTTTCGTTCACGATGCGCAGAAGGAGTTTGCTGAGGGATACATAACCTTAGCTTTGATTGTCGGGGAAGACCTGCCGAAGCCAGAAGCACTGGGCGTAAGCAAGGCTGCTTATCTTGATGGCTTGGGCGAGGCGGTGGGCGAGTTGCGGAGGTACATATTGGATAGTTTGAGGCGGGAGGATTTTTCCCGTTGCGAGGAGCTACTGGGCATAATGGATGAAATCTACGGAATATTGATGACCATGGACTTCCCGGAGTTGTTCGCTCATGGCTTGAGGCGGACCACCGACGCCATGCGAGGAATTATCGAAAGAACTCGCGGAGATTTGACAATATCCTTAAGGCAAAGAAGGTTAGAAGCGCAACTCCATGACCTTAGCTAGTATTGCACAAGTGCCGGCCGCTGCGTCAACTCAGTTTCCTGGCTTCATGTGGACGGTCACAATCCCATCTCTCTGGCTACCATTTCTCTATGGAAGTCAGCATCACCAAAGGCAAGCTCTGCCGCTTTGGCACGCCTGGTGTAGAAATGCAGGTCATGCTCTATGGTAACACCAATTGCCCCGTGAATTTGGTGTGCCAGCGCAAAGACGCGCTGAGAGGCCTGGCTTATCCAGGCCTTTGCGATAGCCACTTCTTTAGTGCATGGCAGTCCCTCGCTTAACATCCAGGCTGCTTGGTAGGTGCTAAACCTGGCACCGTCAATGTCGGTTGCCATGTCGGCACAATAGTGCTGTATGATTTGGAAGCTGCCGATGGGACGGTCAAACTGTTTCCTTTCCTTGGCATAGTCCACAGTCATCTCCAGTACTCGCTGAATATTGCCGACCATCTCACAGCATTTTCCCACCGCAGCCCGCTCGATTATACTTTGCACTGCGCTCCACGGCTGGTCCGGTTCTCCCAGAACATTAGCTTTGGGTACCGACACTTGGTCGAAAACCACCTCGCACAACTTGTCACGGGCTATAGTCTTCAGAGTGGTGTAGTTTATTCTGGGATTCTTAGCGTCGGCCAGGAAAATGGTGATTCCGTTTCCAGGCTTGGTTCTGGCTACACATAGCAGGTAGTCAGCAATATGAGCATCAGGGACAAACAGTTTTGCGCCATTGATAATATAGTTGCCATCGTCGGAAATAGCCTCGACCGTGACTGAAGAGGCATCATAATTGTGATAGCCGGGTTCGGTGAGGGCCAAGGCGAAGATTTTCTCGCCACGGATTAGCTTGGGCAGGTATTCTTGTTTTTGCTCTTCGCTACCGACATCTAAGATGGGTAGGCCCCCAAGGACCACCGTGGAGAAAAAAGGACCGGGCAAACAAGCGCGTCCCATCTCCTCTAATAGCACTGCCAGGTCGAGAAAGCTCATGTCACCACCGTCATATTTCTCGGGGAAGGCCAAACCCATCCAGCCCAGCTCGGCCATCTCCTGCCAAAGTTCTTTGGAATAGCCTGTGTCGCTTTCTTCCATCTCTTTAACGAATGCTTTCGGGCACTTGTCAGTCAGGAAGTCACGAGCCGCCTCTTTTATCATTTCTTGTTCTTCAGTAAGAGTTAACTTCACCGTTGTCCTCCTAAATCAAATATTGCAAACGTCATTCTGAGCTGCCAGCGAAGAACTTTTGAGTCATTGAACCCTTCGCTTCGCTCTGGGTGACGTACTACGACGCTGGCAGTCCCAGTCCCCTGGTGGCCAGGATGTTCTTCAGTATCTCTGATGTACCTGCCTGGAGGCTATAACCTTTGGACCCCAGATAGGAATGCACTGCCAGACCTCGAATAGGAGCTAATTTAGAGTCGCCTATCAGTTGCCCGTAAGGCCCTAGGACTTCCATGGCGACATTGGCTAGCCTTTGTTCAAATGCGGTTGAATACGCCTTGGACATGGATGCTTCCCGGTTTGGAGCTCGTCCCTCGTCCATAACCAACGCCACCCTGTAAATAAGGAGACGCCCAACTTCAAATTCAATCTGGAGCTGGGCCAGCTTGTTGCGAATCACAGGTTGCTGAGACAGTTTATTCTCTTTGGCAAACTGCATAAGGGCCTCAAAAAGGGGATAGTTGCCCATGAGTCGTTCCATCCCGCTTCTCTCGTAATCAAGCTGGTGAAGGGCCTGAAGGAAACCGCGGTTCTTCTCTCCTATTAAGCATTTGTTGGAGACGCGTGCTCCGTCAAAGAACACATCGTTCCAGGCCTCAGTACCGGTGATATCTATCATGGGGATGCGGGTAATCCCGGGCACGTCCGCTGGAATAATGAATTCGCTAATACCCCTATGCTTGGGTGCCCCCGGGTCCGTCCTGGCTAATAAGTAGAAATAATTTACAAACGAGCCGCCACTGGTCCACGTCTTTTGCCCGTTAATCACATACTCGTCTCCGTCTTCGGTGGCTCTAGTTTGCAGGGAGGCCAAGTCGGAGCCGGCCTCTGTTTCACTCATTCCCAGACCAATACAGGCTTCCCCAGAAATAATCTCGGGCAATAACTCCCTCTTTTGCTCCTCAGTGCCGTAAGTGACGACAGAGCCCCCTATTTGGCGGTCGGCAAACCAGTGGCAAGCTGCTGGTGCCCCATATCTCAGCATTTCCTCGGTGAGTATGAGTCGGTCTACATAACTACGTCCCTGTCCGCCATATTCTTTTGGCCAGGTTAGACCTATCCAGCCCCTCTGCGCCACCCGTTTGGTGAATTCAGGGTCAAAATCTTGTATCCAGGCATCACAAGCTGGTTCCCAGTAGCCCTTTTGTATCTCGTCCTTTAGAAAGTTGCGTACCTCCTGTCTAAACTTGTTCTGTTCCTCCGTGAAGCCGAAATCCATGTTCCTCCTCCTTTCTTAGAGATTGATGTTGGAGTATTTCCTCCACGGTCTGGCCAAGAATGCCTTGTTGTCCTTGTTCTTGTCTGCCAAAATGTCCAGGGATTTGTTGATGACCTTTCTGGTATCGCTGGGCATTATTACATCGTCAATATAGCCTCGCTCGGCACCGCAATACGGATTCTCATAGATGTCTGCGTATTCCTTGATTCTTCTGGCTCGCGTTTCTTCCGGGTTTTCTGATTCTCTTATCTCTCTGGCGAAGATGACGCTGGCCGCGGTTTCGGCACCAACGATGGTGACCCTGGCCGTGGGCCAGGCAAAGACCAGATCGGCACCAATACCCTTATCCAGCATGCCGTAATGGGCGCCGGCGTACGACTTGCGCAGGATGATGGAAACCAAAGGCACCGTGGCATCAGCCCAGGCGAAAAGTAACTTGGCCCCGTGCCGGAGGATGCCCTTCCAGTCCTGCTCAGAGCCTATCATATAACCGGGGCAGTCCTGGAGGGTAACTACAGGTATGTTGAACAGGTCGCAAAATCTGGCGAACCTGGCTCCTTTGTCCGCGGCATCAACGTCGATAATTCCTGAGGCCAACATCGGTTGGTTTGCCCAGATGCCCACCGGGCGTCCGTTGAAACGGGCAAAGCCGGTGATTACCCACTTGGCATGGTCTTTGAGTATCTCGACGAAATGGCCGTTATCGACTATCGCATGAATTACCTTGTACATGTCATAGGGTTGCGTTGGGCTGTCGGGAATTACGGTATTCAGTTCAGGGCATGTCCGGTTGGGGTCATCATGGCACTCAATGCCCGGCGGCATCTCCCGGTTGTTAGCTGGGAAGAAGGACAGGAGTTCCTTTGCTCTGTCTATAGCATCTTTGTCGTCCTCGGCCACTATATGGGTCTGCCCCGATTTGACGGCATGAGCCTTCCAGCCCGACAGTTCCTCCAGGGAAATTTCTTCCCCCAGCTGGGTCTTGACAAAAGCTGGACCGGCAATCCCCATGAAACCAGTGTGTCTGGTCTGGATGAGGAAGTCCTGCATTATGGGGTGATAAGCCTGTCCACCCAGGCAAGGACCCAGCAGTAATGCTACTTGCGGAACTATGCCTGATGCCAGAATTTGGGCCCGGAATATCCAGCCGTAGGCTTCCAGTGTATCCATGCCCTCCTGGAGTCGGGCACCTCCAGAGTCATTAATGCCGATGAATGGCCATCCCATGTCCTTGGCGAAGTTAATGGCCCGGATTTCCTTCAAGCCGTGATATTCGCCAAAAGTGCCGGCCATAGCCATATAGTCCTCGGAGAAGGCAACAACTGGTCTGCCGTTGACCAGCCCGTAGCCGGTTATCACCCCCTCGGCGGGTACCTCCTTGGTAGCCATGCCGAAATGGACAGTTCTGTGCTTGACGAACAGCCCCAGTTCGGTAAAGGTGCCAGGGTCAAAAAGGTAATCTATCCTTTCCCTGGCCGTCCATTGTCCGGCTTTGTGGCGTTTTTCAATCATCTCAGGGGGTGCCATCTGCAATATTTTGGCTCTCTTCCGCTTGTATTCTTCAATTAGCTCTTCCGTTGTTGCCATTGATAACCTTCTCCTTTCATAAAAATCTCCACTGGATACCCGCCAGCTTGCTGGCGGGAGGAAAGTGGCTCGCCGTAAGGCGAGGCAAGGACACTTGTTTAAGCAGGGCTTTCCCCTGTATAACTGTAGTGTGGGAATTAAGAGGACAAAACACGCCGTATACGATTTGAAATATCACCTGGTGTGGATACCGAAGTATAGAAAG
>JAWOFK010000014.1:0-6921 GCA_046497565.1 Dehalococcoidia bacterium | reverse complement strand
CTTTCTATACTTCGGTATCCACACCAGGTGATATTTCAAATCGTATACGGCGTGTTTTGTCCTCTTAATTCCCACACTACAGTTATACAGGGGAAAGCCCTGCTTAAACAAGTGTCCTTGCCTCGCCTTACGGCGAGCCACTTTCCTCCCGCCAGCAAGCTGGCGGGTATCCAGTGGAGATTTTTATGAAGACCCAACTGAAAGAGAAACTAATGGATCTGGAGAGAGAAGCAGTAGAATTCAGGAAATTACCCAGATTCCACTCGTCATTCGACTATGATGGCACTCGAAGCGCCATAAATGAAGTTCAAGACGAAGCACACTATGACACGCTACAGAGTAAGATGAACCGGGAATTTGAGAGAATGCATCACATGCTTCCGAACTATTTTGATGAATTGGGTAACGATATAGGAAATATACAGAATGGCGCAATCGATGTGAAGAGAGCATTGATGGAATCTCGAGAGGTTGGGACAATACGAAGTGTACCTAAGGCAACTTCGAAGTGGTGCGCAGATTTAAGCACATACGTGCTTGGCAACCTCAAGGATTTGGTGCAGCAAGTCCAAAATGAATGCTCGTCTATACAAATATCTGCTAATAAGGCTTCGACGGAATATAACGCAGACAGACCTGGGAAACCGCTAGATAGGGTCTCATTATTGCTACAGGGTTGGAGTCATGCGAGAGAACTAGGGCAGCAGCTTGACTCAACCAAAGCTAAGGCTTCTACTGCACTGGCCTCCTTACGTGATTATGACAAGTGGACACAGTTGCTCTCAAAATCGGATGAGGTGCATGCAGGCCTGATTGAACTCAAGAAAGAGTCCGCGCACGAAGCAAAGGCGAGTGAACTCTTTTCGCAGCTCGAAGCTATTTGGCAAAGCATTTCAATGCATCTTAGAAACCGTAGTGTCACAGGACTGGGCAGTCATAAGCAGTTTTATGAGCAGCTTGAGAGATTGAATGAGGAGCGCAGAAAATACATTGGGGGGCTTCGTTCTGCCTTTGAAGAGAATAAGAGGAACATTAACGAGCTCCTGCAACAACTTGATCTAGGCCAGGAGTATCGATGTAAGGAAGCTTTCAATCCAGACGATATCCAGGGCTGCTACACGCGATTGTATGAAGAAGCAGCCGCCCATATCGCAGAGGCCATCTCGATCGAGAGGAGACAGATAGACTCCCAACGCCAGGAGCTTCTCTATGCCCGTGACATCTTGTCGCGCCTGTCTAATGACGAGACGGAGCCTTTGGTAGTACAACTTGATGATTGCGCTCAATCAATTGACACAATTCTAACAAAGGTTTGCGCAGACTGGATTCGGCACTTGACGGAGGAGCCGCAAGAAGAGCGATTCTTAATCAAAGACGCACTTCAAAGGTCACGGGAAGCGATACGGTCCGCAAGAACCGCTGTTCGAAAGGCCGAGGGTGCGGCAGAGGAAGAGTTGAGTCCAGAGGCAGCAAAGATGCTGCAGATGATTCCGGCTACTGCTAGTGAGAATCTGAAACAGTTAATACTGGATATGATGAAGACTAGAAAGAATTCCAGCGAGGTTCTTGATGCGTCCCTCAATTGTCTAGCCGAGCTTTTCCGTAAAGGCAAGGTCAAGATCACATTGGAGCGGCATCAAAGATGATCGAACCCTGTTGCGAGGGGCAAGGTGGACAGATGAGCCAGACGGCAGCGCTAATATCTGGCATGTCGGTTGCCATGGATGCCTACCCGCCTGCTTTTCGTGGGAATCCTTTGAATCTGCTCTTTTTGGATGATGGTGCGCCTATCAGGTATGCTTCTGCTTATCTGCGTGCTCTTGATAGTCCGAGCTTATGCGATGTTTGTCGGGAATATTTGATGCCTGGAGAGCAGGCTCTGTGGCCTTTTCCAGTGCATTCCATAACTGAGCGGCCGGACCCTTGGTTATTATCACAGAAGCTTAATGATTCTTTCAACGCGGCACAATACGTGTTGCCGACTCAGCGTGCGGTGGGGCGCATTCTTCACGAAAAAGCGACCAAACTTCAGCCAGATATTGTACTTCTAATGGTCGTAGATGGATTGTCCTATTATGATCTACCCAATGAAGTAGATGCGCAGCCTTGCTTAGTGAACGGCGTATCGATAACGGACTTTGGATACCGAGAAGTCATAGGGAAACCGACAGTTTCTGAAAGGCTTTTCTCGCTTGGTTACAGCCATCAGGTGGGCTTTACTTACCATGATGTTGAAACCAACCCACTGGCCAGCGACCTGTATGGAGTTTTTGGCTCAAGCCAAGTCATGAGAGTTACCACATTCAAGGATATTCTAGAGCATGTTAGTTCTCGGGGGATATCTCAAGGCTTCATACAAGTCACCACAGCCGGTTTAGACGGCCTTTGTCATCATCATCAAGATGAACCTCCTGTGAAGTATTACACCGATGAAATTCTCAATCGCTTTGATGCTCTGGTGCACTGTCTTCACGAGGGTGATCGAAAAGTTCTTGCTTGCTTAACTGCAGACCATGGGATACTCTGGCGCCATTCCCTAGAAGGAAAATGGTCTGTTGTCAACGATCTACAAGTCGATGACAGGCGCTGTGTTCGACATATTCGCGGAAGTCGTATTAGAGACTATGTTCTGGTAAAGAGTGGATTCGGGGGTGCATTTTCCCTGCTGCACGTTCCATATATTACGCGTAAATTAAGAAACAATGAATGGGGCGTTCACGGCGGAATATCAGCCTGGGAGTCGATAGTGCCTTTAATTATTCGCACAACTTAAGTAAAGAACGGAGATGGATGATGAATGATTCTATCCTGTTAGGTAAACAAATGAATGACGGGAGCCTTGTGGAGATTCCTTGCGGCACTTCACAACGCATCCTGGTCTGTGGAAAGACAGGGACCGGCAAGTCGTACACGCTTGGAGTACTAGTTGAGGAGCTAGCCAGAATCGGTAAAGATATTATCCTTGTGGTAGATACGCAAGGCATTTTCTGGAGTACTGCACAACCTAACGAGTCATATTCAGAGGCAGATAAACTGTGGGAATTTAACAGGGAAGCCCGGGGATTCCACGTAAACATCTTGATTCCCGGAAACCCTGCTGAGCGATATGGTGATGCTGCGATAGTCGAAGAATTGGAGCGCCGAGGGATCAACATCCAAGAATTGAGATTGAATCCTTCGGATCTATCGCCCGAGATGTGGTGCGACCTATTCGACCTGGATATAAATGCCCTTATGGGCATTATGTTGTTTAAGGCAGTTCGTCAATGTGGGCATAGGCTGGGCCGGGAATTCTTGATAGATGACATCGGGGCTGAAGTTACAAAAGCTCACGGGTTGGATCAAACAAAGGAAGCTATTCAGCGGAAACTTGATATGGCTCGCGATTGGCAGATTTTCGAAGAAAATCGGTACCGCGAGATATGGGAAATACTACAACCTGATGCGATCAATGTCTTAGATTTGAGCGTTATTCCTCAAGGTCGCTATGGACTTCGAAATCTTGTCTTGGCCGTTCTGGCAACATTCATTTTCCGCATGCGATCAATTACACGAAGAAGGGAAGCTCTGGGGCTCACATCCGATATGAAAAAAGTCTGGTTAGCAATTGATGAAGCACATAATTTCTGCCCAAGCGTACGCAGTACTCTATCTAAAGATATACTGATCCGTTGGGCTAAAGAAGGTCGCCAACCAGGACTCTCTCTCTTAGTCGCTAGTCAGCAGCCTTCTGCAATTGATGCAGAAATACTAACTCAGTGCGGAGTCCGCTTAGTTCACCGTATAACTTCGAAAGATGATTATAGAGCAATAGATGCATTAAGTCAGGATTACTTATCCGAAGGATTGCCCATTCAGATTAAACGACTCAGTGGGCCGGGCCAGACGTTGCTAATAGATGATGACCGAGAAAGCGTGATACCAGTTCACATACGTCCAAGACAGAGTCTGCATGGCGGATTTAGCGCATGACGCAGCACTCTGTATGATGAGCTTACTTATTGTTCGTGGTGCGTGGCATACATTCTAGGGATTTATCGCCCCTATTTGATTCTTCGATCAACTATTCATTGAGTCTTTCTCATTCTGCGCCAAGGGCAAAGTGCAGAGTGAAAGGAGACAGCAGAAATGGCCCAGCCATACATTAGAAGGTCTGTCAGCGAGAAGAATGACATAACGCCAATGATGTAGGCGCCGTGGTATCGCCCTTCCAGATAACCGGTAGCGAACTGCATAGCCGCGAACACACTTGTGACAGCTCCCAGGAACCAGCCGAAGACATACGGGCTGCGGCGGTATCTCCTTACCCAGTACAACAGGTCGTAGAAAAGCAGTCCAGCTCCAGCTGTAAGTCCGCCGGCATAGTGCACCACCGTCCGCGGAGTACCCGTAAACCACTCAGGTAGAGTCACCGATGGGTTTATTCCCAAGAATCCGAACCGTAATTCGTCGAAGGGGACGCCGAGAGTCAGAGCAGCCACAACGTGGGCCGCTTCATGGATGAGAACCGAGGCTGCAGCTATCACAATGGTGTAGAGCGCGATACGGGCACATTGCCCCGGGCTCAGCCTCAACTCTTCCGGTATTCTGATGCGAAACAATATCTTTCTCATAACCGTAGTATCATCGAATCCTTAGCGCCTCTTCATAATTAGGAGGTTAGCTCCCTGTCTCCGAACCACCCGCCGTCAGGCCGCTTGCCAATCTGCCCGGGAATCGGAGTGTCCATTTGACGGCTCCTGCAGAGTTAGGATGGCAAAGCGGCCTGATGGGGCTGTCCCCCGGACCGGCGAGGGAGTACCTGGCAGCTTTCTCCAGAGGAGAAGCAAAGCCTGACCAAGTACACCCTTCCCTTCCTATTATCTACCCTTCAACGTAGCCCGTGCCGTCGCAGACCGGGCATTCGTCCGTCTGACGAATACCCATTGCCCCTTTGAGCAGGGGCGGCAGGTCCTTCCTGGGTATCCGCCCGGTTCCCTTGCATTTCGGACACCTTACAGGGTGCTTCATGCTCTTCACCTCCTTCCGTACTACTTCTTCCTGGGAAGAAAGACCATCTTCAGAATCATGACAGGAATCCCGATGATGACGGTCAATACTATGAGCCTGCTGACTATCGTCGCCAGCACATCGACGTCTCTCAGGCCGATTAACACCAGCACTGTGATGACGATCAACAGCGGCGGAATCAGTATTGCCAGCAGCAGTTTTCTCAGCACTCGCTTCTCTCCAATCCTTCAATACAGAGAGGCCCGTCGTGGTTATGATTGGTGTCGATATCGAATCCCAGGCGGCGTCTATTTCTCCCGTTCACCTTTGAGATAGCCCGGTCGATATCGTCCCTGCTGATGTCCAGAAGGAGTGACGAAGCCTGTGACGATTCGTCCCGGTATTCTATGGCCAGACCGAAGACGATCTCCTGCAACTGGGCCGGCGTACAGCCTTCCGCCTTAGAGGAAATGTAGTCCTGGGTCGGCACAGCTACAGGTATCTTCTGGCACAGGAGGCCGACCAGTTCTCTCCGCTCTTCCAGTGACGGGAGAGAGAGCTTTATCACCCGGTCGAAGCGCGATGGACGATGGCTTATGGCCCGATCCAGCGCCTCCCAATTGTTGGTTGTAGCCACGGTAACGATCTCGCGCTTTTCCTCCACCCCATCCAGTACGTTGAGCAACGATAACAATGCCGGGCCATGCTGGTAGTGATATTCCTCGCGGTTCAGCCCTATCAAGTCAATGTCTTCGATAAACACGATGCAGGGACTGAGGTCCTGCGCCATCTCGTAAAGATCGGTGATGTATTCGTCTGCGCTCAATGTGTAGGCGCTGGTAGTGATGCAGGTTATCCCGTCAGCTTCTGTCATCAAAGCTTTGCAGATCAGCGTTTTTCCGGTGCCGGGCTCGCCCGCCAGCAGGACTCCCCTCTTCTGGGGTATGCCGAATCCGTGCCAGCGCTTTCCTCTCCTCAGAAACTCCACGGTATTGGCTTTCAACTCCCGCTTTGTAGCACGGTCCAGTATGATGGCATTCCAGGACTTGCCCGCGACGTTCAAGAAGCGGATGCGCCCGGCAAACTCAATCTTCTTACCGCGGTAGAAGTTCTCTTTCTCCGCGATGTCCATGACACCACGAACAAAGGCTTCGATTTTGTCCTTCTGCTCTTCCGCACCCTGAACCTGCACGGTGGCTGGATATCTGGGGATTGCATCGACCGTGACCACAAAGTGGGCATCATCCTTCTCTATAAGCAGCTGCCCGCGCATTATCAGGTTTTCGCGCTTATCGTAGTCGGTGTTGACCTCTACGTAGAATGGCTCGGGGTCCCGGTAGCCGAGCGTATCGGCGACTTTCCAGCCCTCTCTCTGCAGATAGCGGTCCAGTGCCCAGATCAGAAGCTCTCCGTAGTAGCCGGGCTTTATGCCCACGTCGCTGGCGCGCCGGCCCTTGCCGAGAAATGTGTCAACAGTCGCCTGGTTCTTGCGCCGGATTCTCTGTCGCTCTTTCCGCCGCCGGCTCAGAAACGACGGCATCTCTTCTTCCTCGTCTTCATCATCGATGGCATCCAGGATCTTGTCTTCCGCACTCATTTGTGGTTCGCAACCTCCTTCGCCGCTAATTTTGAGGCCACGAGTCTAACACGCCGGGGTGACAGATCATGTCAAAATATCGCCAGCTTTGGGGTTCGTGCACGATTGAAAGCAGAAACAGTCTTGACATTCTTGATAAGTGCGGCAGATAATACAACCAAAGCATCTTCATGGAATAACCTGTGGACGATAAACTCGCTAAGACGCAGCGACTATTCAAGATATGGCTCTTGCTGGCCACCAACCCTGCCGGCTACACAATCAACGAGCTTGCCGGGAGGTTTGGGGTAAATATCCGGACTGTTTACCGCGACATGGAGGCACTGGGTACATAC
>JAWOFK010000018.1:0-24420 GCA_046497565.1 Dehalococcoidia bacterium | reverse complement strand
TATTTTGTCAGGCATAGCCGTATCTATTCCCCCCATCATTCTCAAGTATTGAAATGTGGTGATGCCAACTCCGTTCGTTCTACCTATCGGGTCGTCATTCCAGTTCTCCAGGCAGGAACCGGTTGCCCAGTATCGCAGAGCGCTTCTATCATCCAGATTGTGTGGCGCTGCCAGGCTGTGAAGGTAGGATGCTACTTCTTTTGCCATTTGCCAGCACCTCCTGTTCTTCCAGATGGATTGCACTTGACCTGGTTGAATGACACTGAGGTCTCTGAGGCTCGTAATCTCTCCATTGACCATCAGCTCTTTCTCAAACTTCATCACATTGGGCACTACCGCTGTGAAGTAGTTGAGCCCTATAGAAGTAAATGCGGCATCTACGACCATAAGCACCACGCTCTTGTTCCATCTCTCAGTCTCCAGGCAACGATCACAGTGCGCCCTTAAGCCACCCGTTCTGGAGATGTATTTATGTATGACCTGCGTCAACTCTTTGCCCGAATTTTGCAATCGAACTCCTTCACAACCTTGTGTCTGCTAGCACCCTCCTTGCTTTAACAGGAGCCAACTCCATCACCTGTTTGAACAAGAGCGTACTGCGCTCGTAGTGTATTTCCCTGAATCGTAGATGTTAACTGATCAAGCTCCTTTCCTTCGAGAGTCAGGCTTCATATTGTAAGATAGCCCGTATGCGCTGTAGTAGGGGCGGATGAGAATAGTTGAGGAAAACGTAAAAGGGATGGGGCATCAAGTTTGAGAGATTAGCCGCATGGAGTTTCTTCAGCGCCTCTATCAGATGCCTTGGATGCTGGATGGTCTCGACTGCGAAGCGATCAGCTTCATACTCGTTCTTCCGCGATAGGGCGTGCATTATGACAGAAAGCACCATTTCCAGCGGGGTATAGAGAAGGCCGAAGAACAGAATCCCACTGTAAATGGACTGCTGCTCCATATAGAATGCCTCATAGAGCCCGGGGCTACGCAAGAAAATGGATAGCACAAAAAAGAGCAATCCCATGTGAAGAATATTGATTACTGTGCCCTGTAGTATATGCTTCTTCTTGTGATGACCGATTTCGTGGGCGAGCACAGCTATCAGTTCTGGTACCGTGTGCTTCTTTATTAACGTATCAAATAGGGCAATTCGCTTCTTACGGCCAAATCCGGTAAAGAAGGCATTTGATTTAGTGGAGCGTCTGGAGCCATCCACCACGGAAACGTTTTTGATGGGGAAATCAACCGAGCGGGCATAATTGAGGATAGCCTCTTTCAACTCCCCCGGTTCCAATGGCGTAAACTTGTTGAAGAGCGGCATAATCCACGTTGGAGCCACATACTGCAAAATCAGAGAAAACACAGCGAAGGCAATCCAGCAGTAAATCCAGGCATGATAGCCCGCATATTCAAATAATGCCAGAATACCGACCAGCAGGGGAGCACCAAGCAGCGCTGCAAGGCCCAGGCCCTTGATCCTGTCCAGCAGGAAAGTGCGGGGGGTAGTCCTGTTGAATCCGAATCGCTCCTCGATCACAAAGGTGCGATAAATGCCAAAAGGCAACATAAGGAGGCTGTAGCCTACCAGCAGAATGCCGATATAAAGCAACCCGTTCAAGATAGGAACAGAGCCCCAGGACCTCACTGCCTGGTCAAGATAGTTGAAGCCGCCAGTAAACCAGAAGGAAACCAGAACGACCAGGCTGAATGTGCTGGTTACGAAATCAAAACGGGTATTAGCGCGAACATATTCCTGCGACTTACGATAATCCTCCGATTGGTAGACGCCTTCAAGAGCGGGAGGCGGTTCCGACCTCAGATACTTGAGATTAAGCAGGTTTGCAGCCACCCCTGTGGCATACTCAATGAGCAGTGCCAGAAGTATGATAAGGAAAAAGGGATTCGTCATTGCTCGGCCGGTTACACAATAGTTTATTATAGACCCACGCAGCCAGCAACAAAATGGATTGTATAATGATGTGCAATATTGTATGCTACTACACATAGCAGGGGAAAACAGGTATGAGGTTTGAGAGCAGCATCGAGATAAACGCCCCTGTTGATAAAGTTTGGACCCTTATGGACAGGCTCGAAGAGTGGCCACAAGCGATGCCGTGCACTAAAAAGCTTGAGAAGATTCCTGAAGGGCCTTCGACAGTAGGCTCGCAGATTTTTGTCACGCCTAAGGTAAGCAGGCTTACAGTCAGATTGTTGATGACGATTATTGAGTTTATCCCAGAACGGACCGTGGTCATGCGAGGAAAAGCCCTGGGCACCAATTTGACGCGCTTCTACACACTGGAACCTGTGTATAACAAGACGAAGGTTGCCATTGGCAGGGATGTTTCAGGAGCTCTAGCCTGGCTCGCCCGCCGAGGTGGGCAAGCTGTCTCAGCCGAGATTGCGCTGGCGGTCAAGACAAGGATCGAGGGATCAGCATGACAGGCCAAAGCAAGACCTTTATGGGAATAGATATAGGCTCGGTCAGCCTGAATATAGCCATAATTGATGACGAATTCCGGCTTCTCGAAAGCGTCTATGAGAGGACAAGGGGGCAACCTATCCCAGCATTGCTTGGTATTTTTGAGGGTCTCGAAAAAGACTTCCCTGAAGTATGTGGGGCTGTATGCACGGGCAGCGGACGTAACCTTATAGCTGATGTCATTGGTGTAGATAGGGAAAACGAAATTACTACTCAGGCAAAGGCTATCGCATACTTCCATCCTGGGGTTAGAACAGTTATCGAGATTGGAGGGCAGGACTCAAAGCTGATTTTCCTAGAGTGGGATGAAAAGAGCGAAAGGTCGGTCATCGTTGACCATGCCCTTAATGAGATATGCGCTGCGGGAACTGGCTCTTTCCTTGATCAACAGGCATATCGTCTGGGGGTCTCCATAGATGAGTTCAGCAGTTTAGCCACTAGAGCTGAAAGGCCAGCTACCATTGCAGGCAGGTGCAGTGTCTTTGCCAAATCTGACATGGTTCATTTGCAGCAGGAGGGGACATCACAGGAAGAAATAATAGCGGGGCTTTGTTATGCCTTGGCTAGAAATTACATAAGCAATTTAGGTAAAGGCAGGAGATTCGCGAAGCCAGTAGCCTTTCAAGGTGGCGTCGCCGCCAATAAAGGAGTGGTTAAGGCTTTTGAGGAACTGCTAGAGCTCAAGCCCGGGGAGTTGATTATTCCCCGGCATTTTAAGGTCACGGGAGCTTTCGGAGCAGCAATCACGGCATCGGAGGGATACAGTGACGCACCTATCAAACTTGAAGCGGCAAAGGAAGCCCTGAGGCGCTATTTAGCCAAAAAGGCCAATGAAGCTGAGGTAAGGCATCTAAGGAGGTTGGCCTATAACGGGGATGGTTCTACTCCTGTGGATGAATGTCCTATTTCTAGAAAGCAGCAGAGGCATAAGGTGTGTATGGGCATCGATGTCGGCGCTGTGAGTACAAATATCGTTGTTCTGGATGAGAACAAGAGGCTCCTGGCGGCGAAGTATCTCATGACCGAGGGTGACCCAATTGGGTCGGTTAAGAAAGGATTAGCAGACATAGGACATGAAATAGAGGACCCTATTGAAGTCCAAGCTGTGGTGACCACTGGTAGTGCACGTTATTTTGCGGGAGACTTTGTTGGTGCTGATGCAGTAGTTAATGAGATTACTGCTCAAGCTAAGGCTACAATAGATATAGATAAGACCGTAGACACCGTATTTGAAATCGGGGGGCAGGATTCAAAATACATCCGCCTGAAGAACGGCGCAGTGGTGGATTTTGAGATGAACAAGGTTTGTGCTGCAGGAACCGGCTCCTTTCTCCAGGAACAGGCTGATAGATTGGATGTAAGTATTGAGGAAGAGTTCAGCAAACTTGCTTTTAGCTCGAAAGCTCCTGTTGATCTGGGGACCCGGTGCACTGTTTTTATGGAATCTGATCTAATACACCACCAGCAGGCGGGGTCGCCGAAAGTCGATCTCTTAGCGGGGCTTTCCTATTCTATTGCCAACAATTACATTGAGAAGGTGGTGGGGAACAAGAAGATTGGCGAGAGGATATATTTTCAGGGAGGCGTAGCCGGTAATAAGAGTGTAGTGGCTGCCTTCGAAAATATTTTGGGAAAGAAGATTACGGTTCCGCAGAACTACAATGTAACTGGTGCCATAGGTGCTGCACTGATCGCCATGGAGAGGAGAGGTGGGAATGCAGAAAGCAGTTTCGTCGGGTTCGACCTAATAGACCGCGAATATGACGTCACATACTTTGAATGCCAGCATTGTCCCAACCACTGCCAGATAAAGAAGATATTCGTCGGAGGCAAATTCAAATCCTTTTACGGCGGTATTTGTGACAGATATGAGCAGAAGGAAGGGAAAACCCCCGACCAGGTTCTCCCCGATCTCTTTAAGGAGAGAGAGGAAATGCTTATGCGCTATCATAAGGGGCATGGATTCGCCCCGAATTCTCCTGTAATAGGCATTCCACGAATGCTCATGTTCTTTGAGGAGTTTCCACTGTGGGCTGTGTTTTTTGGGGAGCTGGGAGTTAGAGTAGTGCTCTCCGATAAGACTAATAAGAGGCTAATTCATAAGGGGCTTCAAGAGGTTTTAGCTGAAACCTGCTATCCGGTGAAGGTTGCCCATGGACATGTGGTAAATCTCATTGAGAACGGTGTTGACCGCATATTCTTGCCCAGCATTATTGACCTGGAGAAGGAAAGTGATGATGTAAACAGGAGCTACAACTGTCCCCTGATCCAGGGTATCCCCTTCATGCTCGGACCTGCTTTCAAAGACAAAGCAAGAATCATGAGTCCCAGCATATTTATGGCAAAGGGGAAAAAGAACCTAAAGAGGCAGATGGAGAGGATCGGCAGGGCATTTGGAAATGACACCGGGAAAATCGCCTCAGCCATAACCGCTGCGCTTAAGGCTCAAGAAGAATTCGCAAGGATGCGTCAAGAAAGGGGCCAAGAGATACTTAAGACCCTCACCAAGGATAATGAAGCCGTGGTGGTAATAGGAAAGCCGTACAATGTTCATGATTTGGAGTTGAATCTAAATATTGCCAAGAAACTGCGGCATCTAGGAATATTAGCTATCCCCTTTGACCTACTGCCGCTAAATAGCGTTAAACTGCCGCCTCATTACTCCAATTTGGTCTGGAGGAATGAACAAAATCTTCTGCGGGCAGCGATGATGGCTAAGAATAACCCCAGCTTGAATCCTGTAATGATCACCAATTATGGGTGCGGTCCTGATGCTTTCTTCTGGAAGTATCTTGAGGAAACCATGGAAGAGGATCCTTATCTGCTTCTGGAGGTAGATGAGCACAGCGGTGATGCTGGAATGACGACCAGGATTGAAGCCTTTCTTGATACCCTTGGTAGACCGAAAACGCGGGTGCAGGGGGAAAGGCAGGAAGGCCTCACTGTTATTAGACCCTCTGGCGGGATAAGTATCGTCAGACCGGCAAAGAGGGTCAGGGAACTGCACAAGACCATTTACATACCCTACGTTTCTGAGCACTCCGTTATTTGGGCTGCTGCTCTCAATTCCGTGGGTCTGGATGCCCGGGTTCTGCCCGAGCCTGATGAACTGACGGAGGAGATAGGCAGAAGATATGTCTCCGGCAAGGAATGCCATCCCTATTTACTCACCACAGGGGATTTAGTCAGGATGACTGAGCTTGAGGATTTTGATCCCGATAGGGCAGCGTTTATGATGCTTAACTTCGACGGTTCCTGCAGATTGAGCCAATATGCCTTGTCTCATAAATTGGTCCTCAAGAGATTAGGTTTGGGGCATATCCCCATAATTGCCCCGGTTACCTCTATCCGGCATGATGAATGCACAGAATTATTTGGACTAAAGTGGGGGGAGGCTATCTGGAAGGGTTGGCTGGCGACGGATGTCTTATTAAAGAAGTTGCTTCATATTCGCCCTTATGAAGTAAACAAAGGAGAGAGTGACAGGGTTTATGCACAAGCTGTGGAGGAGATAGCCTCTGGAATTATTAACGGGAATTTTTGGCGGGCTTTAGACCGCTCAATAGCAGCTATGGATGAGATTCCAGTTAGACATGAAGATAGGCCAATTATAGGTATCGTGGGAGAGTTCTATACCTGTATGAACTCTTGGTCCAACAACTACATAATCAAAGAGTTCGAGTCACTGGGCGCTGAAGTGAGGCTTGGGCCGACCACTACAGATTACCTGGTATATTTTAATGCGGTGTATCCGCAGACTCACTTTTCTAGGAGAAGATACCTCTCTGCCCTCCACTATTATCTCAGGAGGTTTCCGCTTATGCACTGGAAGAAGAAGCTTGAGGGGATGATGAAGAACGAGCTTCGAGATTGCAGGATCCCTGGGGTTGAGGATATAGTCACGCTTGCCGCTCCTTACGTAAGTGATGATATAGACCCGGTGGTAACCGTAAATGTGGCCAAGGCGAAAAACTATGCTGTTCAGGGCTGCAGTGGTATAGCCAATCTCATCATTTTGAACTGCCTTTATGGTACTGTAGCCACTGCCATTTACAGAGGGATACAGAACGAGCACAACCGTATTCCTATCCTCAACATGATATACGATGGGCTACAGCAGACCAACGCAAAGACAAGGATAGAAGCCTTTATACACCAAGCGAAGCTATACCACGAAAGATACAGCATGGTTTAATGAACCGGCACTTTAAAGCTCCAAATGCCGAAGAATATCCAGTGTGCTACCACTTCAGATTGTGCTCTAATACCGGTTCAGGCTCCGAAACTCAGTGCTGCAAGTCTTCCACCACTACCCACTCGATTTCATTGTCGCCGTTGACAACGGCGACAATGTGGTTCTTGTACCTCAATTGCTCAACCAGGAAAGAGTCCCCCTTGTAGTCCAGAACAACATGATTCTCGTCGGGGACCGAGATGATGCGGCAGGTCTTGAGTCCACCGATACCAATTCCGATAACCTTCAGAGTCGCTTCCTTGGCCGTCCAATAGCGGAAAAAGGTGTCCCAGGACTTGTCTTTTAGTTCCCATTCCTCATCACTCGCCACGTAGGCAAACAGCGATTCAGTGCGCGGCGCCATCTCTTCGACATCGATCCCGATCCTGTCTTTGCTAACTACTGCCGCCACGCACCCGGGTTTATGAGACAGCGACCAGTAGTTGCCCGAGTCCGGACACGGGCTCCCGTTTTCATCTTTGAGCAATTCTCCCAGCCTGACCTGGCTCTTTTCAGCACTCACTTCCAGTGCCTCCCGGGCAAGTCGGCTGAGACGAGCTGATTGTTCTCTTCCTGAGAGCTTATATGCGGATTTGCTAACTGGCATGACTACCGGGAATAGAGTCATCGCCTTGCTAAGTCCTTATTGCCTTCTTGATGATGTCCTTGTCAAAGTAGTTGACCGACATTCCAGCATCCACAACGATGCCCTGGGCATTAATGCCGCTCGAGCGCGGGCTTAAGAGAAACGCCGCTGTATTGGCTACTTCTCTGGTCGACAGAGCTTTTCTGCGCAGGGTTAATGCCTCGGCAAAAAGGTAGTAATCCAGGTACCCCGGTATCCCCGCCGATGCCGAGGTTTTCAGCAATCCGGCGTTCGCGGAATTAAACCGGATTTGGGAAAAAGAACTGAATGATTTAGCCAAAAAGCATATGGTTGTGTCGAGGGCAGCCTTGACCGGAGCCATAAAACCATAGGGTTCGGCTGCCATTTTGGTGGTCGAGATGGATATGGCAACTACAGATGCTTTCTCATCCAGCAGGTCCTTAAACGCATTAGCAATAGCGATTAAAGAATAACAGGAGATATCAACTGACTGCAGGAAGTCTTCCTTTCTTGTTTCGTGAAATGGCTTGAGTCCTTCTTCATAATTGGCAAAGGCTATGGAATGCACGATGCCATGGAGTCTGGGATACTTCTTAGAGACGTCTCCAGCCAGTTTCTTGATTTCTACCTCTCGCTCGACATCACATATATAGATATCGGCGCCGGGAAGAATCCTGGAAACGCTCTCTCTTCTCGCCGCTGATCGAACACTATAGACGACGTTTGCTCCTGACCCGGAGAGAACCTCTCCGACCGAGAAGGCGACGCTCTTCTTGTTGGCAACCCCGAAAACAAGGAAGGTCTTATCCGCAATGTCCAAGAAATCCATGTAGTATTCCTTATTATGCTTGCCAATATATGTCAGGTTGCCTCTTTAGTCAAGGTGACGGTAAACTCGACCGTGACCGAAGTCTTTCCGGCGACCGAGGCTTTACCCCTCATGTAATAGGCATTACTGACTTTTTCCACTAGCTCTGCTTCAATCTCGAGAGTGCAGCCCGGCTTGACGATACTCTTAAACTTGGCGTTGTTGATCCGGGTCAGAACGGGAACACCTTCGCCGATGCCTCCCATCATTTTGGAGAGTAGGACAGCGCCTGTTTGAAAAATGGATTCACAGATAAGTGCCCCGGGCATGATTGGTTGTCCGGGATAATGTCCTTCGAAGACCGGTTCATCAGGTCTTATCTCTTTCGTTGTCTTCATCTTTGTTCCGCTCAATTCCACGATCCTGTCAATAAACAAGAACGGCGGACGGTGGGGTATGGCATTCAGGATCTCCTCCATCTCACAATCCTCCAGCTACTTCAAGAGTAGAACCGGTAACATAGGATGCTTCTTTGGAAGCCAGGAAAAGAACGCAAGCAGCCACTTCTTCGGTGCTACCGAATCTCTTCAAGGGAATCCGGGCCAGGTAACTTTCACGTAATTTGTCCGGAAGGTCCCGGAGCAATTCGGTGGTAATGAACCCCGGTGAGACGCAATTAACCGTGATACCCCGGGTGGCGACCTCCTTGGACAACGATTTTGTCAATGCAATCAGGCCTGCCTTTGAAGCTGCATAGTTTGCCTGGCCTTCAAAACTATATCTTTCCATGACAGAGGTTATATTAATAATCCGTCCGTATCGTTTGCGCATCAGGCTCATAACAGCAAATTTGCACATGTAAAAGGCTCCAGCGAGATTGACATTCATTACATCATGCCAGTCCGATTCTTTCATCATCGCCAGGACAGAGTCCTTGCGGATACCGGCGTTGTTCACCAGAACTTCGAAGCCCTCATGTTTCGTGTCCATGTATTTAAAGAACTCTTCCACCTCTTCATATTTGGTCACATCGAGCTTCTGGATATCAATGTTCCCGGCGAACTGGCTGTTGTCTTGTTGGAACTGTGCCGCGGCAGATTCATTTGCCGAATAGGTAGCAATAACTCTGGCACCTGCCTTCAGGAAGCCCTCGGAAATCCCTTTGCCTATCCCTCTGGTTCCACCGGTAACGATGACAGTCTGTCCTTTGAAATCATACATTTCATAACTTCCCTAACCCCTCTTACCTTAAGAGGGGAACTTCAGAGGACGCCTCCTGCTGAGAGAAATTTGTCTACATCGTTGGCGACAATCACTCCATTATTGGCTGCTCCCAACCAACCGGACATGATAATCCCCACAGAGCCAGTGTGAAAAAGTCCCGGCATCTCTTTAGGGAGACCCGTGCTGACCTTTAACCCTTCAAATTTGGTGCCGAAAGAGGCACCGCTTAAATGGAGCGTATACCTTTGGAATGTCTTTGGAGTGGCGGCTTCCAGGTAATCTACCTTATCCCGAATGTGGGGAACATACTTCTCCAGAGCATCAAGCGTCCGTTCCACCAGCTCTTCCTTAGAAGCACGGTATTCCCTTTCAGATAGATTTGCCCAGTCATCGTAATTGGCATTGGAGGAGGCAACGATGGAGTACATATCGGAGCCCGGCCGGGTTTGGGGATAATAAATCGAAAAGGTGCGGCTGGTAGTATTCTTGCTGCAAAGTTCCTGAGAATCGAATTTTTCTGCCGCCGAGGTCAAAAGCAAATCCCCTATGTAGTCGATCCTCTCGCCTTTCTTGATACCCATGTAGACCTGGCAACTGCTGTTATTGAGGCGTACTTTGTTGGCGTCTGCAACGAAGTTCTCAGAAAAATGCTCGTCTCCGACCAATGTGTGAATGGTTGATAACAAATTACCATTAGAGACGACAGTCTTGCTCTTGACCCTTTTCCCATTCGCTATTATTCCGGCAGTTTTGTTATCCTCGATGACAATTTTCTCCACCAGGCACTTAGTCCGAATATCAACGCCGTTCCTTAGAAGCTCCTCCCACATTTTTCCTATGAAGCGGTCCGTGCCGCCGCGGACGGTATACACGCCTTTGCTCATGAAGTTGGAGAACACGATTCCGTAGCTTATGGCAGGGTCATCCAGGGTTGACCCGCCGGCATACGTGAGGGGCTCCATTAACATGCGGTGGACATCATCGCGGCCGGGGAAGAACCTCTCAAAGAGTTCTCTCGTGGTCATGCTCTGGTCATCGTAGAAATTCATGCTTCTCGCTGTGTCGAAAAAGCCCTTGATGTTTTCTTTCGGGATTCCGAATCGCTGCTGCAATATGCGTGTGAAGTCCTCCCTGTCATAGGTTGTTGTGAAGGAGAACTGAGGGTTGTCGAACCTGATCCCCTTGAGTTGAACGATCATATCGGCTATCTCGGGACTCCAGTATTTACGGCAGGTCTTAATCATGCCCACCGGAAATCCATGCAGGGCGATATCGAAGATATGCCGCTTTCTCTTGAACCAGGTAGCCAACCCGCCAAGGTTGTGGTGCTGCTCAAGAAGCAAAACTGAGTGGCCTCCTCTGGCCAGCATATTGGCACATGTCAACCCCGCTAGTCCACTGCCAATGACGATGACATCATACTCTGCCTTTGTGTCTTCCCACCAGTCCTGGCTCATGCTTCTTGCCTTATCATCCGGATTTTGTAATAGTTTAGCTTTTCCACAGGCTTACTTTCAAAATCAACAGTCTCTTCTTCGACACCCCCTTAAGATGGGGATTGTTTCCTTCATACATGCATGGCTCCACTTCCCCCTTTCTTAGGGGAGATTTTGATAAAACCTACCTGTTACCGGGTTTTGGCTAGCTCTTCTGTAGAACGTGAAGATTTGCCATAGAGACCCCACTAAGCATTGTCCCAACTATTCCGAGGAATCCCTGGTCTGTGCCGCAGATAAACAGGTTGTCTAAATGAGTTCTTCCCGTTTTGACTTTATTTGGCGTCCCGTAGACTGCGCCATTTATATGGCCAGTGAATTTATGAATCGTTTTGGGGGTAAAGATATCGGTGAAAATAATTGAATGACGGAAATCGGGCACAAATTTCACCACTTCTTTGAGCGTGGTTTCCAGACAGGCAGCTTTCTGGGCCTTGTACTCTTCTTCACTCAATCTTTTCCAGAGATCAAAGTTAGCCAGGTTGGTTATCCTGAGCATGCCCTCTGGCAGAGGCTTCTCGAATTGATAGTTATTGGGACAACAAATGACACCGCTGGAAATATCAACCAGCTCGACGGGTTTTCGATAATTGAATTTATCCGAGCTATTAAAAAAGGTGATTGTTGTGGTATAACCCATTTTTGCAGGTTCTTTATCTAAGACCATAATAGACTCCATGCATGAAATTCTGCCCACATCGTGCTTGCAACTTGCAGAATCATAATCGGACAAAAGCTTTATAGTTTCAACATAACCGGCGGATGATAGTATCTTATCGGCTGTCAGGGTTTCACCGTTTTCCAGCAAGATTGATTCAACCTTGCCGTTAGCGCATTTAAGACTTGTTACTGCACAACTCATCCTTAATTCACCACCACAAGCCCTGTACTTTTTCACCAGCACATCGAGGATTTGGCGTACCCCGGCTTGAGGTCGGGCTAAGCCTTCGCAGAAGATGCTCTTGAACATGATAACAAACTGTGCGAACTCCATGTCGTTCTCTTGAGCATTTCCGTAAAACATAAGCGGGCAAAAAATCATGTCTCTGAGGAGCGGGTCGGAAATCACAGAACTGACAACTTCACGAGCCGAAACCGGTGGGGCATACAGGTTCAGTTCATCATATTCGGAAATGGTATTTAGCAGCTTCTGGAAGTTGTCGGCTTGCCCTGGGAAATTGGCGACCACCTCTTGGCCAAAAAAGTCGAACTCGTTATTGAATCTCAGAGTTTTGTCAGGAAATCTGATTACTGACATCCGCTGCGGGCAGAGGGCGAAATCCTCGGCTTTTAGCTTGAGCTGTCGCAACAACCTTGGCAGCGGTCTGAGTTTAACGTCCTTGGCAACGTAGTTGGTCATGGCATGCAGGCCGACGTCAAGCTTATGTCCCCCGAGGTTGTAAAAAGAATTGAGCCCTCCGACACGGTAATGCTTTTCCACGATGCAGACCTTCTTACCGTAGTAGGCTAGTCTAATACCGGCGGCAAGACCAGACATTCCAGCACCGATAATTAGAACATCGTAATCCATGACGAGGCTCTTCCCGAAATCGAAGACTAGCTAGACCTTCAATCGCCGAGCACAGTGCGATAAAAACCTATCTTCTTTGATCGCCAGCGCTGAGGACTAGAGTTCTTTCATCCGCGGCTCTAGATAAGCTACAGAGCCATCCAGCGTGGCTAGTTCCGTGTAGTCACTCTCAGGCACTTCGATACCGTAGCGTTTACGCAGCTCCATGATGATATCCAAGAAGTCCATTGAGTCGAGTTCCACTTGTTCTCGGATCGCGACATCACCCTTCAGATTGCTCAGGTCTTCGTCCGGTATAATTTGGGCTATGATTTCCAGTATCGTGGTTCTAATTTGCTCTCTGGTCATGTACCCCCAATCTATCTATTTCAAGAATTGTTTCAGTCTTATGCCTGAAATCTCTTTACGATAACAACCGAATTAATGCCCAGCATTCCGAAGGAATTATTCAATATATAGTCGACCTTGTCAATCCTCTTTGGCTCATTAATAACCAGGTTGTTAAGATTACACTCGGGATCTGGGTGGTCTAAATTGATCGTAGGATGGACGGTATAGTCCTCAAAAGAGGGCAAATTACCCGCCAATTCTAAGGCACCGGCGGCACCCATAGCATGACCAATGAAACTCTTGGTGTTGTTCATATACGCGTGGGGATATTCGCCAAAGACTTCTGTGATTGCCTGGCACTCCACAGGGTCTCCCTCAACGGTGCCCGTCCCGTGAGTATTGATGACATCAATATCTTCCGCAGATATGCCGGCTTTGTTAAGAGAAAGCTTCATGCACTCAACTTGTCTTTCCGCGCTGGGGAAGATGAAGTCCAGCGCATCCGAGTTGATACCATAGCCTGCGATTTCGCCATAGGTCTTGGCCCCCCTTTTCAGAGCGTCACTCAGTCTTTCCAGAACAAAAACACAGCCGCCCTCCGCAACAACCACGCCATTCCGGTCCTTGTCAAAAGGACGGCATGCCTTTTCAGGCTCTGGATGAGAAGCCAGGGCCCCTTCGCTTCTAAACCCAGCAAAAATACCAAAAGAAGCGGTGCTTTCCGAAACCCCACCACTCAAAGCTAAATCGACTTCATTCAGGAGCAGCATTTGTAAGCCTTGTATGAGTCCAATGTTACCACCAGCACAAGCGGCTCCCAGAGTATAGTGTGGCCCGGTGATCCCCATATTTAAGGTGACTTCGCCGGCGGGATTATTAGCCACGACCCTTGGATTATGATGGTGGGACCAGTATTTGACATCATAGTCAAACTGCTTGATTTCATATACTTCGTTTTCGGTTTCCACGGTGCCATGCTCGGTAATCCCGAGATAGACACCGATCCTCGATTTATCAAGGCATACAAGGTCCAACCTGGCATCAGCGATTGCTTCTCGGGCACAATAGATAGCAATGGAGCCCGCCCTCGTCCCGCGGCGCAAATCCTTCTTCTTCTGATACTTGAGCGGGTCGAAGTGGCAAATACCAGCCAATACTTCACCCATATAACGGACCTGGAATTTCTCCACCCCAGACTTGCCATCGAGCAGACTTCGGCGAAACTCCGCCAGATTACTTCCGTTTGGCGCCGTCAGGCCAACCCCGGTTATTACAATTCGTGTTTCGTCAGGCATCTTTGGCACCACAGGGTAAAACTTCCATCAAGAAGGTAGACATAAGCGTAGCTTCAAGAAACTCAACTGCATCGCTGTCATAGGGAGTATTTCCCTGAACTCAGCGGCTTATGGTCATTTCCCGGTGCTACCATTCCAGACCCAGCATAAGACAGACCAGGCCGCTGCCAATGCCCATCATGGCAACCTTGTCACCACGGCCAAGGCGACCTTGGTCAATTCCTATAGCCGCAGTAATGGGCAGGGAAACCGACCCGATGTTCCCCAGATATTCTAAGGTAGCAAAATCTCTTGTACTATCCAGCCCCAGGGCCTGGAACAATAGTTTGCTGTGTGCGGCGCTAACCTGGTGAGTGAAGAATTTATCTACGTCGTAGTCCTTCCACCCAAGCTCATGTTTTATGGCCTCCCACGTGACAGGGGCTAATCTCAGTCCATTTTTCAGGACGCCTTCATAGTCGGTGCGCATATCCGGGATCTCATCCAGGTCGAGGAAAGACATGTCGGCTTCTATGCGACAGAGACCATTGTGTTGTGAAGCAGCACGCGTTACCCCTCCAAGAAGCCTATGGCCGTCTCGCGACAGAGAAGAATTGGTCAACACCGCTGCCACTGCTCCAGACCCCAAAGTTAGAGTGGCAAAGGCGAGTTTGAGCTTGGCCCTGGTGATGTCAGGGTCTCTCAGAAGTTTGTCAATAGTTGTGTCGATCAGCCGTTTGCTGCTCTCACAGCCAACCACAATGCCTGCTTTCACCTGACCCAGTTCAATCATGTTTGCCAGGGTTACCATGCCGTTGATGAAACCCAGGCAGGCATTGGAGATGTCGAAAATGGTAGATGTGGGAGGAAGGCCCAAAGAGTCATGGACGACCGTAGCCGTTGCCGGCTCCAGGAAATCACGGGATACAGAGGTATGAAGCAGGCAACCGATATCCTCTTTGTTGACCCCGGACTTGCCGATGGCTTTTTCCGCCGCTCTCACACTGGCTTGACTGGGCGCTACGTCATCATCCCAGAATCGCCGTTCGCGAATTCCGGTAATCATCTCCAGTCGCCCGTAGGAAAGATTCAGCTTGTTGTATATCGGGGCCAGTCTTTCTTCCAGGCTCAAGGATGTGACGACGTTCTCAGGAAGCTCATAACCATAAGACTCAACACAGACCTTCTCGTAATGCATTCAATACCGCACTTCTTCCTCACCAACATCGTGAGGAGCTATGGCGAAAATCCCTACATCAACTCCACGCGCTCACTTAGGCTTGCTTGATATCAATTTCGGAATATGAAGCTTTGTCTTAACATTCTCCCATGTTTCTGTGGACTCCGGAGGAACTATCTTGTCCGGGACATACTTCCCTACCGCGGCGATGACAGTGCAAGTTTTTCGGGAATTCGCTACCGCGTCCGGCACATACTCATCAGCAGCAGCAATTGCAGTAGAGCGCAGCTTACGTGGAACCAATTTCTCGACCGCGTTAATTGCTAACGTAATGAGCCTGTTCGGGACACGCTTGTCCAAGAAATTGAGTGCAAAAAGCAGGAGCCTATCCGGCGCATATCTGTCCACCAATTTCACAAAGGCAGAGAATGATTTCGCTGCTAGGGATCTCTTCATCGAACGAAACTTGGGTGTTTCTTGCTGTAACGCCATCCTCTTGCCCCCAGTATATGATGTTTGTATCACATTTTCTTCCCATCTGTCAATCACCACCGGCAATGAACGCGCACGCCTCGTTGATTTCTGAATGGAAAAAGTATATGATATCTACCAGAAAGGAGGTATTTTGGAGATGTCTGAAGTGGAAATTGGTAAGGTTACGGACTTTTTTGCTAAGCCAGTGGTAGCCGGCATAGAGCTAAGCGACACATTAAGAATAGGTGACAAAATCCATATCAAGGGCAGCTCCACAGATATTGAACTGGCCGTAGAATCTATGCAGGTCGAGCGCGTCAACATCACCGAGGGCAAGCCCGGTGACCTTGTGGGCATAAAAGTCCCTGATAGAGTAAGGCGCGGTGACAAGGTTTACAAAGTCACTGAATAGCCTTAAGCAGATTGGCCATTTCAATAGCGCTCACCGCGGCAGCAAATCCTTTGTTGCCTTCTTTGGCCCCCGCTCTCTGGATAGCCTGCTCCAAATTATCGGCAGTAATGATACCCTGTATTACCGGTAGGCCACTATCCAAGCTTACTCTGCTAATTCCCCTGTTTACCTCGGAAGCAACATACTCAGAATGGGGGGTGCCACCACGAATCACCGCGCCAAGGCACACGATGGCATTGTATTTGTTACTCTGGGCCAGTCTTTTGCTGATAAGCGGGATCTCTAAACAACCTGGAGTCCAGACAATGTCGATGTCACCTTCATTGACCCCGTGACGCAGCAAAGCGTCCTTTGCTCCCTCAAGCAGCTTGGCAGTTATTAACTCATTGAAGCGAGAAACAACCACGGCAAACTTAAGGTCTTTTCCTATCAGGATACCTTCGTAATGCTTTGCCATTACTTACCCTCCTGTATACCTAGAATATGCCCTAGCTTCTTTTGCTTGGTTTGCAAATAGCGGATGTTATAGGGGGTGCATGGAGCTATTAATGGAACAGTCTCGACTATCTTAATTCCGTAGCTTTCCAGCCCGATCACCTTCTTAGGATTATTGGTGAGCAAGCGAATATTATGTAAACCTAAGTCGGCCAAGATTTGGGCACCCACCCCGTAGTCTCTTAAGTCAGGACCGAAACCCAAAGCTATATTAGCCTCCACAGTATCCATTCCCTGGTCCTGAAGAGCATACGCGCAAAGCTTGTTGTGAAACCCGATCCCCCTGCCCTCCTGTCTCATATAAACAAAAACGCCTCGATCTTCTTTGGCTATGTTCTCCAAAGCCATCTCAATCTGGGGCCCACAATCACATCTCAAACTGCCAAAGACGTCTCCAGTCAGGCATTCACTGTGAACACGTACCAGCACTGGTTCCTCCTTCGATATGTCACCTCTAACCAGAGCAACATGTTCAGCAGCGTCAACAGCGCTCCTATAAGCCACAGCAGTAAATTCGCCATGCTTAGTAGGCAGTCGAGCCTCAGTTACTCTCTGGATCAGTTTTTCATGACGAATACGGTAGGCAATCAAATCGGCGATGGTTACAATCTTCAAGGAAAACTTAGAAGCCAGAGCCTCAAGCTGAGGCAGATGGGCCATAGTGCCATCTTCATCCATTATCTCACATATCACGCCAGCGGGATAAAATCCGGCTAGCCTGGCCAAATCAACAATAGCTTCGGTGTGTCCTGCTCGTACTAGCACCCCACCTTCCTTCGCTCGAATAGGGAATATATGCCCTGGCTGAGCAAGGTCACCCGCCCTGGTATCAGGATCAAGCACCGTCTTTATGGTCTGAGCCCGATCAAAGGCGGAGATGCCAGTGGTGACTTTGTCCTTTGCCTCGATAGAAACTGTGAAAGCAGTGGAGTAGCGTGAGGTATTATTGGTAACCATCAGAGGTATTCCTAGCTCGTCAAGCCTTTGGCCAATAATGGGCAAACAAACCAGTCCCCGACCATGCTTAGCCATGAAATTTATCGCCTCGGCAGTAACCTTTTCGGCAGCTATGGCCAGGTCCCCTTCATTCTCGCGCGACTCGTCATCAACGATGATGACAAACTTGCCTGCTCTTATGTCTTCAATTGCCTCTGAAATGCTAGCCAGCATCTGTTCCCCCGACAAATCCGTATTCCCTCAGAAACTCAAGACTCAGACCCTGTCTTCCTTGCTCCTTAATCCCGACCAGTCGGGACACACACTTAGCTATGATGTCTGTTTCTAAATTGACTGTGTCGCCAGGTCTTCGCCTTCCTAACGTAGTATGTTCCCCGGTATAGGCAACAAGAGACACAACAAAGGAAACAACGTCAAAGGCTACGACGGTCAAACTAACACCATCGACAGCGATAAAGCCTTTTTCTGCGATGTAAGGCATCAGTCTGGCTGGTGCCGAGATCCTCATGAGATGCGCACCTTCCTCGCTGGTTATATCCATCACTTCCCCGACATCATCAACATGACCCAATACTAAATGGCCACCAAGCCGTTCCCCCAGTATCAGTGCTCTTTCCAAATTTACCTGGTCGCCGTAATGAAGTCCGCCCAGATTAGTACGGCGTAACGTCTCAGGCATAATATTAACACTGAAACCGTTGTTTTCCAAGGACAAGATTGTTAAGCAAGCACCATTGATCGCTATGCTGTCGCCCACTTTCGTTCCCTCAAGCACCGTGTGTGCTTCAAAGGCCAGGCGATCCCGGTTGGTTTCCCTGACTATGCCAATCTCTTCAACTATCCCCGTGAACATGCTGTGCCCCCAGAAGCCTGCTCTTCTTGCGGTAATCCCTTCTCTACATATCCACTAACTAATACATCATCGCCAAAACTCTTTATTTCCACCCGGCTGAGGCGGAAAGCCTCAGCCATGTTATCAACGCCGTTTCCTCCCACACCCGTGGCCCCGTTCCCACCGATGATGATCGGTGAAATAAAAACCAACACTTTGTCTACCAAGCGGTGGTCGAAAAGTGAACCAAGAAGCTGACCACCACCTTCCACCAGGACAGTGACAACCTCCCGCTTCCCCAACAACTTCAACAACTCCACAATATCTACCGCGTCTTCCTTAGCCGGCAATTCCAGTACTTCGGCACCCGCCCGTACAAATTCCTCCCTTTTCACAGAGTCAAAAGGTGCTGCTACAGCAAGTAAAACCTCGCCCGGTGACTCAAAAATATGAGCGGTCGGTGGCACCCTTCCCTTACTATCAACAACTAAGCGTATGGGCTGCATCTTGCCTATGCCACCCCTACCACCACAACCTCTGGCCGTGAGATGAGGATTATCCACAATAATAGTGTTCACTCCCACCATTATGGCGTCAACTGTATGGCGCAAAGCATGTGCATACTTCCTTGCCTGTTCCTTGGTTATCCATTTAGAGTCACCGGTCTTCGTTGCAATCTTGCCGTCAAGGCTCATGGCAAATTTGGCGATGACAAATGGCAAACCTGTGGTAATGTGCTTAATATAAGCCTCATTGATTCCGTAAGCTTCTTGCTCACATATACCTACATGAGTCTTGATACCCGCTTCATTCAGTTTGCCTATGCCATGCCCCGAAACCACCGGATTGGGATCAAGCAGGGCTATATAGACTTCTGAGATGCCTGCATCGATTATAGCTTGAGTACAGGGTGGAGTACGCCCATAATGGGAACAAGGCTCCAGGGTAACATACATGTTAGCACCCTGCGCCTTGTCACCAGCCTGACGAAGAGCCATAACCTCAGCATGCTCCGAGCCGGCAGGCTGGGTATACCCCATGCCCACAGCTACTCCATCTTTGATAACTGCCGCCCCCACTGCAGGGTTAGGACTGGTATATCCCATAGCCAATCTAGCCAGAGATAGGGCGCATTCCATGTAACGTTTGTGGGGCATCAGTATCTACCTCTTTGGACTGAATTGCCTGTAAAGAGTGGCAGCTTCACCTTCGCTGTGCCTATCTTACTCATTCCTCAAACTACAGAAACATATAACCTTTCTACATGGAGAAGTCAAGTTAAAAAGAGTCAGTACCAATTGTAACAATAGCTTGAATGATGTGCAAAACAGAGGGCTTGAATGGCGATATCATATATCATTTAGTATAATTGGTCATCTAAAAAATGAAAAAGGCCTTTGACGTAATTGACCATACTGCCGACGCGGGCATCATTGCCTACGGAGCAGATGTCGAGGAACTCTTTTCCAATGCTGCTCTGGGTCTGTTCAGCTTGATCACAGAGCCTGAAAGCGTTGAAGAGAAATTGCGCCGTGATTTGACAGTAAGCAGCGAGGATAGAGATAGCCTGCTCGTTGAATGGCTCAACGAGCTCATTTACCTCTTTGATGTCGAACACATTTTGTTCAACCGGTGCAATATTGAAAGTCTAACCCACAATCAACTCAAGGCTGTCTGTTCCGGGGAGAATTTTGACCCGATGAAACACAAGATAAAGGCGGGAGTAAAAGCAGCCACATATCATATGTTGAAGCTAGATAGCGATGCTGATGGTTACAGGGCGCAGATAATCTTTGACCTTTAGGAGCTAGAGACATGGCACGATGGCAAGGGCAACTTATTAAGGTGGACGATTACCGGTGGGAGATTCCCGAGAACTACAAAACTGGTATGAGAGTCCCCGGCCTGATCTACGCCAGCAAGGAAATGGTGGAATCCATGGTCGAAGAACAAACGCCTGAACAGGTTGCCAATGTTGCCTTTTTACCCGGTATAGTGGGTTACTCCCTTGCCATGCCAGATATCCACTGGGGTTATGGCTTCCCGATAGGCGGGGTAGCGGCAATGGACATTAAGAACGGCGTGATTTCCCCCGGCGGAGTGGGTTATGATATTAATTGCGGTGTAAGGCTGCTGCGTACCGACCTCAGCGAAGATGAAGTGCGACCCAGAATTAGTCAACTCATCAATGCATTATTCCTCGATGTGCCATCAGGCCTTGGCTCTGAAGGAAAGATAAAAGTGGGCCAAGAAGAGATGAAGCAATTGATGGTTGAGGGAGCTCGTTGGGCCGTGAGGCGTGGTTTCGGTTCCGAGGACGATTTGGTTGTTACTGAGGAGAATGGATGTATCAGTGGGGCCGACCCCGGCAAGATAAGCGACAAAGCGATAAAGAGAGGCATGCCTCAGGCAGGCACATTAGGCTCAGGGAATCATTTTCTTGAGATTCAAGTGGTGAAGGAGATATTTGACTCCAACATAGCCAGCATTATGGGCATTACTCAGACAGGTCAGATACTGGTCTTAATTCACACGGGCTCTCGCGGCTTTGGTCACCAGGTATGTACTGACCATCTGCGTGTCATGGAGCAGGCGGTATCGAAGTACGGGATAAGTCTGCCCGACCGACAGCTCGCGTGCGCTCCCATAGAGTCACCGGAAGGCCACGATTATCTGGCTGCCATGGCATGTGCCGCTAACTATGCCTGGGCTAACCGGCAGTGCATTGCTCACTGGGTTAGAGAATGTTTTTCCAAAGTGTTCGGCAAAAACCCCGAGAAACTTGGCATGAAGCAGATTTATGATGTCGCTCATAACATAGCCAAAATAGAAGAGCATGTCGTAGAAGGCCGTAAGCTGAAGGTTTGTGTTCATCGCAAAGGAGCCACCAGAGCTTTTCCGGCGGGCCATAAGGATACTCCCGGTTGCTACAAAGAGATAGGGCAACCTGTGCTTGTTCCGGGAGATATGGGACGTTGTTCTTTCGTTGCTGTAGGCACCCAGAAGGCTATGGATGAGACCTTTGGCTCTACTTGTCATGGTGCTGGGAGAATGCTAAGTCGCGGTGCCGCCAAGCGGAGTATGAAGGGTAGAGATGTAGTTCAGGAATTAGAGAGTAGAGGTATCATCGTCAAGGCGGGAAGCATTCCTGCGCTAGCTGAGGAGGCATCAAAAGCTTACAAAGATGTTACAGAGATTATCGATGTGGTTCATCGAGCTGGCATTTCCAGAAAAGTGGCCATGGCTCAACCCATGGGCATTATCAAGGGCTGAATACCAATCTCTCATTTTGAGCGTAGCAAAGAATCTGGCATGAGGCAAACCATAATCAAACTTCCCCCTCCTCAATTGAGCAGTAACATCTCGTTAGAAGAAACAATACTGAGTCGCAGGTCAGTTCGTGAATACAGCACAGAGGCATTGGCCCTGTCCCAATTGAGTCAGATACTCTGGTCAGCCCAAGGCGTTACCGGGGGGAACGTGTGCAGGGCAGCGCCCAGTGCTGGCGCTACCTATCCCCTGGAGATTTTTGTGTTGGTTGGCAAACAGGGTGTCATTGCAAGCGAGGCCCCGATGCAATCGGGGCAAACTCCACAGAAATTACAGGCCGGGATTTACCACTACGAAGCAGATTCCCATTCCTTGAGCTCACATAAACCAGGCGATTTAAGACCAGATTTGGCCCGAGCAGCTCTGCACCAGGAGTTCATTATCCAGGCCCCGGTGGATATTGCCATCTGTGCCATCTATCACAGGACCTTTTCCAGATACGGCAGACGCGGAGAACGATATGTTCACATAGAGGTGGGACATGTGGGCGAAAACATCCATCTTCAGGCTTTGGCCCTGGGCTTAGCCACAGTAGAAGTCGGCGCCTTTCATGACGAAGAGGTAAGGAAAGTCCTGGGGGTAGATGAGCAAATTAGACCACTATATATAATGCCTCTGGGCAAACCGCTCTGAAGTAGAGCAGACTCAGTTGACCGCCAACGAAGAAAGCTATAGAATAGCCCCACTGCAGCCGATGAAGTCCTTGAATTCGCACACCTTTTGACCCATTGGGTACGTATAACCATTAGAACGAGTCTCGATGGCCGAACATTACGATGTGATCATAGTTGGCGCCGGTCCCGCAGGTATATTCGCTAGCCTGGAATTATGTAATGCTGGCCTCAGCATCTTACTCCTGGACAAGGGAAGAGAAATCGATGCTCGTGTCTGTCCCGTTCAAAACAGAAGTGGGCATTGTGCCCTCTGCTGCCCGTGCCATTTGGTAAGTGGTTTTGGAGGTGCTGGCGCCTTCAGCGACGGCAAATTGACTTTGTCCACACAGGTAGGCGGACGGCTCACAGAGTTGATCGGCTTTCACCAGGCCAAAGCACTCATCGACTACGTTGATTCGATCTACCTCAAGTTTGGTGCTCCGCTCAAGGTTTACGGCATAGGAGAGAATATAGCCACACTGGAGCAGCAGGCTGCCTCAGCCGGCCTCACATTAACCCCTGTTAAATTGCGCCACCTGGGAACAGAGCTTTGTCATGAAACACTAAAGGCTATGCAGAACTATCTGTCATCTAAATCAGACATAAGGCTAAGAACAACAATTGAGAATATTGTGGTTCATGATGGTGCGGTCAAAGCTGTTGAAACCAGCAATGATGAAAGCATAAGCTGCCGCTACTTAATCCTGGCCCCGGGGAGGGAGGGGGCAGAATGGCTATGCAATGAAGCCGCGAGGCTTGGACTAAGCCTTGATTCCAACCCTGTAGATGTGGGTTGCCGAATCGAGGTACCAATGACAACCATGGAGAAGCTAACTTCCACATTGTATGAATCAAAGCTGGAGTTTTATTCCCGAAGTTTCAATGACCGTGTTAGAACATTCTGCATGTGTCCCGGAGGCGAGGTAATCATGGAGTCCACAGGCGGCTCCGAGCCTGTCATTACGGTTAACGGCGTTGGTTATGGCCAACCGAGGACAAAAAATACGAACTTTGCCCTTTTGGTGAGTACCACCTTCACCGAGCCTTTCCATGAACCTATCGCCTATGGTAAGTATCTGGCAAGGCTGGCTAATATCCTCAGTGGCGGCGTATTAGTGCAGAGATTGGGCGATTTAATGGACGGTCGCCGCTCCACGCAAGCTCGCCTCCAGAATAGTCCCGTCGAACCAAGCTTGAAATCGGCAACTCCAGGCGATTTGAGCTTTGCCCTCCCCTATCGCTATCTCAAGAACATAGTGGAAATGCTTCAAGCTATGGACAAGCTGGTTCCGGACATCGCTTCTCCATATACTTTGCTTTACGGAATAGAGGTCAAATTCTACTCCAGTCAACTGAAGTTGACCCCTTGTTTAGAGACCGAGGTCACCAATATCTTTGCTGCCGGCGATGGCGCCGGTGTGAGCCGCGGCTTAGTTCAGGCCTCAGCCTCAGGTATAGTGGCAGCTAGAGAGATATTGAAGCGCTCAGGCAAGAAATCTTCTCCAGTAACGTGAAGCAGTCCAGTTTCCTTGGCATCGATTTAAGCTCAACAGAAGCTGAACTTAGTGCCTGTTTAGGATTGGATGACAAAGTCCGCCTCTTTGGCAAAACTATACCCCGGAAAACTACAAGGCAAGGGATGTGCTTCATCAGGGATAAGCCGGGAGACATCCTACCCGGTATTAAGCCATACGCTGGGATGCTCGACTACGATCTATGCGACGCCGCGGTAGCGGCTTACATTGCTCTGCTCCATCAACAGAACCGGGGAGATGCTTTGGGCAGCAGTGAAGAGGGGCTAGTCTTTATCTTCGTCGTATTGCGTCAAAATAAACTGTTACCAAAGGGGTCTTAGCTGCCTCACAAATCATGTTACCAATACCTTCTTAGTTTTGGTTCTTCTCTGCTCATGTTCGGGGAGTACTGCCAGTTTCCACAAACACTCAAGGTTCTCGTTGATTTGCTTGAGTAACAGGACCGGGTTCACGCCATGGTAGGTTGCTGCCAGTTCCTGCTGCTTTGTCTCTGTGAGCACTCCGAATTCGAGTAATCGCTGATAGGGTGTGCGTGCCGTATCATAAACCTTGTGCACTTTGGCTCCATGCCT
>JAWOFK010000084.1:0-13812 GCA_046497565.1 Dehalococcoidia bacterium | reverse complement strand
ACAGTGCTCTGGCCAAGACCGAGGCCTGGGAAAATGGCTTTGATGAAGCAATATTGCTAACTCAGGATGGACATGTTTCCGAAGGCAGCGGTGAAAACATCTTTCTCGTTTCCGGGGGCAAACTGGTAACTCCTCCGCCATCCGATAACATCCTGGTGGGCATCACCAGGGACACGGTCATCAAACTAGCCAAGAATGAGCTGGGCATCGATACAATTGAGAGGCAGGTTGATAGAAGCGAGCTTTATGTGGCTGAAGAAAGCTTCTTCACCGGGACGGCAGCCAACATAGCTCCCATATTGGAAATCGATTATCGCCCCGTGGGCACAGGCAAGATTGGCAAAATAACCGCCGAATTACTGAAGCTCTTCGCCGAAGTGATACTGGGCAAAAATCCCAGGTACTCCGATTGGTATCACCTGGTTTCCCCTAAACTGGCCAAGGCATAGCCGCATTCTTCAGTCGGGGTCACCTGGGGGCTACCCTTAAGGCCTTGAGCAGGTAAAGGAGGCGGCAACTCTGCTCCAGGGCAGCCGTATAGCAATAGGCCTCCTCCAGTAATTGACTGACAGCAAAGCTTCCGTGACCCCGCACCAAGACCACCCTGTACTCCTTTAGTAGCTTGGCTATCTCACCGGCAAGGTCTTCAAGTTTTGCCACCGCCTCTCTACTCAAGACGGGGACCTTTGACAACAGAACCTGCCCCTCCAAATCGCAGGGCACAATCTCCCGTTCCGTGAACGACAAAGCCACGGCGTAAGGCGGGTGTGCATGAACCACTGCTAATGCTGACGTGTTTTTGTAAATACAACGATGGATTTCCAGCTCCTTTGAAGCTAGAGGCGTGACCCGATTGTTCTTGTCTATCCCCGTCTCCACCAAATCAGGTTCCTGAATGGACCCCAGGGTACTGCCTCGATGGGTGATAACCAGGTGCTCTCCGAGCTTGATGCTAAGGTTACCTCCCTGGGAACAGACCAGCCCTTGAGTGAAGAGAGCCCGCCCTACCGTTTGGAATTGGGATAACATCGCACTAAACCAAGAAACAAAGGTCGGAAAAGCTGTGCTTATTCCTAAAGATTTCCTTTGTCATGTTGCATTTCCCGAGCTATGGAACACGCCGAATCACGGCCACCACCCGCCCCTGGATGTCGACGTTATCCGGCGTAGTATAAATGGGTTTCATCTGGTTATTTGCTGGCTCCAGGCGGATGCGGTTGGGTTCAGCAAAAAACCTCTTGAGTGTGACCTCTTGCTCCTCCTTAAGCCAGGCGGCCACCATATCGCCATTCTCAGCACTGTTGACATGGTCCAGCAGGACTATGTCACCGTCTCCTATTAAAGCGTCTAGCATGGAGTCGCCTTTTACTCGAAGGGCGTAAATATCTTGCTTGCCACAAAGCAACTCCTCGCTCACCTCCAGCCCATCAGTGTCAAGGACATTCCCCTTATCGGCAGCAGGTACTGGAATAGGCTCACCGGCGGCTATTACCCCCACTATGGGAATATTAACAAGTTTCCCTCCTTCTTGCTGAGGGTTCAAGAACTTGATTCCTCGAGATATATCACTGTGGCGGCGGATATATCCCGCCTGCTCTAGTTTATTCAGGTTGTATGCTACCACCGAGGTAGAACTTATGCCGCATCCGGTAGCAATGTCTCTAATAGTGGGTGGATAACCCTTGTCATGCAAAAAGTCGGTGACAAAGTTGATAATCCGTTCCTGCTTCACCGAAAGCGACTTCATAGCCATCGGTTATCAGCTAGTTGCTCCCTGCCCCTTGTCTAGTTTGTTCATCAAGACGGACTTAAGCCTGGCGCCCCTGTTCTTATGAATAATCCCTTTGTTCACCGCTTTATCCACGCTACTCATGGCCATCATGGTCTTCTGATGTGCCGATTCTTCATCGGCATCGAGCGCACTTTTTGCTTTAACCATGTAGGTCTTGATACTACGGCGTACCAGGCGGTTCCGTAGCCGTTTTCTTTCTGCGGCTCTGGCCGCTTTATTGCCTCTCGTATTACTCACTTATTCCCCCTTTCTTGTCACACTTACTACGTTCCATACCGAATTTATTCTGGACATTATTTTACTCAACTGAACACCATTTTTCACCTCCATGGTGAGGTACAGTGAGGTGCTATCATCCTGGTGATTACTCATATTCACTTCGGTGAGGTTCACTCCCTCCTCGGCTATAATACCACTGATATCCCTGACAAGGCCAACTCGGTCCCAGGCATCAACCTGAATCGTCACCGGATAAACCTCTGCCACTTCACCCCATTCTACCTTGATTAGTCTTTCTCTATCCTCTTCATTGACAATGTTAAGGCAATCGTTGCGGTGCACAGTGATACCCCGGCCTTGTGTAATATAACCGATAATCCTGTCGCCGGGCACCGGATGACAGCAATTAGCCAAACGAGTAAGCAAATCCCCGACCCCCAGTACGTTGATGCCCACAGGGCTAAGCTTGCGCTGGGGCACAACTTCAACCCCCTCTTCAGCGGGCTCAAGGTCTCTACTTAATTTAAGCGCTATTTGAGAAGCGTTGATGCTGCCGCTGCCCAGGGCAGCAAAAAGGTCGTCTGCGTCGGCGTAGTCAAGTAGACGTGCTACTTTGTCAACACCGGGCGAACCAACGACCAGCTTCTTGAGTTCCCGGTCCCAAATCTGCTTGCCGGTTTCAATGCACTGGCTTCGTTCCTGCTTGTTGAACCATTGACGAATCTTGCCCCGTGCGTGAGACGTCTTAATATAGCCAAGATTAGGGTTCAGCCAGTCCAGACTAGGGCCTTTAGCTACTTTGCTGGCCATGATTTCCACCACGTCGCCGTTCTTAAGAGTACGATTCAATGGCTCAAGCTTTCCATTCACTTTGGCCCCAATACATCTGTAGCCCAGATCCGTATGAATTCGGAAGGCAAAATCCAGAGGGGTGGCGCCCCTGGGTAACTCCTTTATCTCCCCTTTGGGAGTGTAGACAAACACTCGATCCACCAGAACATCGGTCTTAATAGATTCCAGAAAGTCCTCGCCATCCAGTTCATCCCTCCAGTCACCAAGCTGCTGCAGCCACTTCATTTCATCGTCATGATGCTGGCCTACTTTCCCTTCTTTATAGAGCCAGTGAGCAGCCACCCCATATTCGTTGACATGATGCATATCATGGGTCCGAATTTGTATTTCCAGTGGCGTTGTACCCTGACACATTACCGTAGTATGCAGCGCCTGGTAGCCATTATCCTTGGGGTTGGCAACAAAATCGTCGAACTCCTCAGGTACGGGACGCCAAAAATTATGGACTACCCCTAATGCTTTGTAACAATCCGAAACTGAATCTACCAATACTCGCACGGCAAATAGGTCATGGATATCGCCGAAATCCTTGCCTTGCGCATCATACTTGCCCATCTTCTGATAGATGCTGTAAATATGTTTTGGCCGCCCATAAACCTTGGCGTTTATACCGACCTTAGCCAGTTCCTGGCGCAGTGTCTGACTAACCTCACTGATGAAGCCTTCCCTCTCAGCCCGCTTGCCAGCTACTAAGCGAGCAATCCGATGGTATAAACGTGGCTCGAGATAGCGGAAAGCTAAATCCTCCAGTTGCCATTTCGCCTTCCTCACACCCAAACGGTGTGCCAGGGGAGCATATATCTCCAGGGTCTCTTGAGCGATGGCACGCCGTTTCTCCGCCGGCAAAGCCCCCAGTGTACGCATGTTATGTAACCTGTCTGCCAATTTGATGAGGACCACACGCAGGTCTTCAGCCGTAGCCAGGAGCATTTTGCGCAGGTTGTCTGCCTGAACTTTCGACTTTGCTTCTCCCGTTCGACTGCGGCTTGTGAGCTTGTTAAGTTTCGTGACTCCATCAACAAGTTTCACTACCTCTAGACCAAAGTTGGCCTCGATTTCGTCTAATGGAACGCCACAATCTTCCGGGACGTCGTGTAGCAAGGCAGCAGCTATGGTTTCGGCATCAAGATGAAACTCAGCCAAAAACATAGCTGTATTTGCGGGATGTTCTAAGTAAGGCTCCCCGGTTTTGCGCATTTGCCCCTCATGAGCTCGGGAAGCGAATTCGTAAGCTGCCTTAATCAGAGCTATCTTGTCATCAGGTAGATAAGTACTACCCTTTTCTACCAGCGCAGTAAGTTCCATCTAATTCATGATACTGCAACGGCAGAGCTAACGCAAATTATGGTCAACCGTATGAATCCTGACACAATCTCACCTGCCACGCTGGACTGTCGGTGGACAGGCTAACAAACTGAATCAGTACACGAACTTGAAAATGAGTTGGTGACAGTCTAAAATGGACGCTCTAAGCACGGTCTTCAGGCATTGGGAATTGAGATTTAAGAAGGAATATCATCGGGGGATTTTGCGCTCTGCCCGGAGCGTGGCGGAGGAAGCTGAAGTCTTCTTGCTCTCCTCTCGGGCGATGCCAATACAATTTGAAGCCAATGAACTAAAACAGGTTCAAAGCAAGGAAAGCACCAGCGTTGCCTTGCGGATTTTCCGAGAAGGTAGGATTGGCTTCGCTACAGCTAGTGGCGGAGGCGGGCTGGAGAATTTGGTTGACATGGCTGTGGAAACGTCTCAATTTGGTGGTCCGGCCAACTTTCAGTTTCCTTCTTCCCGGGACTACCCTGAAGTGTGCATCTTCGATTCCAAAGTAGAACAGATGCATATGGAGACAATGGTTGAAATCGGGAAGGAGCTTGTGGCTAAGGTCAGAAATCATACTCCTGATATCCTTTGCGATGTTGAACTGACCGGGGGGACAAGCTCCATTTCTGTAATCAATTCTCAAGGCGGCGAAGGAAGGTATGACAAGAGCTTCTTCAGCATTAGCCTGGAAGGCATTCTTGTTCACGATACGGATATGCTCTTTGTGGGTGATAGCGAAAGCTCGTGTCGTCCCGATTATGTCGGGATTGATGACCTGGCTGATAGGGTGATAAGGCAACTGGAGATGGCTAAACGGAAAGCCGCCGTACCTGCCAGGGTGCTGCCGGTGATTTTTACGCCTCTTGGAGTAGCAGGTGTCTTGATAAGTCCCATAGCGCTGGCTTTCAATGGCAAGACAGTTCTTGAGGGGGCCTCGCCATTAAAAGACAAACTGGGGAAACAAGTTTTTGACAAAAGGTTGAGCGTATGGGATGATGCTACCGTACCTTACGGAGTAGGGAGTTATCCTTCAGATGACGAAGGGGTGCCCGGCCAACGTCTACCGCTTGTTGCAGACGGAGTAGTGGCAAATTTCTTTTATGATTTGCAGACAGCAGCTTTAGCTGGCGCTCACAGCACCGGCAATGGCAGGCGGGCAGGTGGTGGTTTTCCCAGGGCAGCTATTAGCTCTCTTGTTCTGGACAAAGGAGATGTCTCTTTCCAGGCCATGGTGGAGGACATGAAAGAGGGGTTGATTGTGGAGCAGGTTATGGGTGCCGAGCAGGGTAATCTTCTGAGTGGCGATTTCGGTGGCAACGTTCTGCTGGGATATAAGGTAGAGAATGGTGAGATAGTAGGGAGGGTGAAGGATACCATGATTGCCGGCAACGTATATCGAGTACTGGAGGAGCTTCTTGGCATAGGCCAGGAAGCAAGGTGGGTCGGCGGGATTCTGCAAACTCCTGCTTTGTATTGCCCTCGTGTATCAGTGGCGACAAAGGGCCGCTAGGATATGTATGAAAGACGTAATAAAGCTTTATGAGCAGCCAAGCCCTGAGAGTTGTTTCATGCTGGCCTCCTGGCCTGGTATCGGCGACGTTTCCCTGACGGCAGCGAAGTATCTGGCGGAGAAGCTGAACGCTGTGGAAATCGGGGAGATTGACCCTATTACCTTCTTTGAGCCGGTGGGGGTCACAGTGAAAGATAATTTGGTTGAGAGCCCTCGTTTTCCTGAGAGCAAGTTCTATTACTGGCAGTCTGATAACGCGGATAAAGGCCTGGTGATTTTTATCGGTGAGGAACAGCCTGTTTTCAAAGGATATGAGCTAGTCAACCGTGTCCTGGATGTGGCACAAAGGCTTAAGGTGGCCAGGATATATAGTTGTGCTGCTGCGGTAACACGTGTCCACCATAGTGAGGAAATGAAGGTTTGGGGAGTAGCTACAACTCCTGATTTAGTTGAGGAGTTGAGCAAACATAATGTGGTTCTTAGAGGTAACCTTCGCATCGCTGGACTGAACGGTTTGATATTGGGAATGGCTAAGGAAAGGGGGATGGAAGGCATGTGCTTGCTGGGTGAGGTGCCGGCATATGCGACGCAAATAGCAAATCCCAAAGCCTCTTTGGCCGTGCTCGGTATCCTGACCAGAATGTTAGGAATAACACTTGACCTGACCGAGCTCGGTCAACTGGCTGCACGGGTGGATGAGGAGATGGACAGAATAGCGAAGAGGGTTACGGCTGAATTTATTGACCAGTTCACCGAGCCCATTTGGGAGCAGGATGAGGACGAAGAACAGGATGAGTAAGTTGCGCAGTCCTGGTTTCGTAGGAGCCCAAATTGACCGACCCAGGTAGATATGCTACCATCGAACTAGATGTCAGCTTTAGCCCGACTTTATGAGGAAATTGAAGCTTGCCAGGATTGTGAGTTAGCTAAGCATCGCACTAGGGCGGTGCCTGGTGAGGGGGCTGAGGACGCGGACTTACTGTTCATTGGTGAGGCGCCGGGGTGGCATGAAGACCAGCAGGGGCGTCCTTTTGTCGGGCCAGCCGGGCAATTCCTGGACCAGCTGTTAGCCTCAATTGGCCTGCGCCGGGAGGAGGTTTATATTGCTAATGTGGTCAAGTGCCGCCCTCCTCAGAACCGCGAGCCGCTGCCGGTGGAAATACAAGCTTGCCGCAGATGGCTGGACCGTCAAATAGAGCTGATCCAACCGCAGATGATTATTACCCTGGGGCGTTACTCTCTATCGCGGTATTTCCCCAATGAGAGCATAGGCAAAGTTCACGGAAAGCCCAGAAAGTTGAATGGCGTCATTTATTATCCCATGTATCATCCGGCGGCAGCTCTCCATCAGGGTTCTCTGCGACGGACCATTGAAACGGATATGCTCAGGATTCAGCAGATATTAGCTCAGGCCAAAGAACTGCCTCAAGATGCAGACTCGATTTCATCGGGACAGTTAAGCCTGTTTTAGAACCATATCTTGAATGAGATGAAGGAAAAAAACCATGTCAGCACATAAATTGAGAGTCATCCCTCTGGGCGGATTAGGCGAGATCGGTAAGAACATGATGGCACTGGAATATGGCAGTGACATCATCGTCATTGATGCCGGGCTTATGTTTCCTAGCGACGAGATGCCGGGGGTGGACTTACTTATTCCGGATATCAGCTATCTTCTGGAGAGACAGCAAAATCTAAGAGGAATGATAATTACTCACGGACACGAAGACCACATCGGGGCACTGCCTTACATTTTGTCTCGTCTCGCTCTGCCCGTTTATGCTACCAAGTTCACCCGGGAGCTGATTTCCGTGGAACTCAAGCAACGAGGGATGAGAACTAATGCAAGCCTGAATGAAGTCACGCCGGGGAGCAGGGTCACACTGGGCAATTTTGCCATAGAGTTTTTCTCTGTTTGTCATAGTATTCCTGATTGTACAGGGCTGATAATTCGTACTCCGCGGGGTATTGTAGTGCACAGCGGCGATTTTAAGCTCGACTATACCCCTGTGGTCGGCGAGCCCACTAACTTCAGCCAACTCGCCGCGCTGGGCGCAAAGGACATTTTGCTTCTTCTTTCCGACTCCACTTATGTTGAACTTCCTGGATATACGCCCTCCGAGCAGGTGGTTAGCGATACTTTGGACCGGATTATTGGCGAGGCGAAGGGGAGAGTAATCGTAACCACCTTTGCCTCTCTCGTATCTCGTATTCAGCAAGTGCTTGATGTTGCTGTTAAACGTGATCGCCGTGTATTCATCACCGGCCGCAGTATGAAGGAAATAGTGAACATGGCCTTGAAAACCGGTTATCTGACGGCCCCCGCCGGTGTTCTTTGTCGTTTGGACGAACTGAGGACCTTGCCTCATGAGCGGGTCATCATATTGAGCACGGGGAGTCAGGGTGAGCCCACCTCGGCCCTGGTGCGTATGGCTAATCGGGACCCCCGTAGTCAAGTTCAGATAATCCCTGGCGATACCGTGGTGATTTCAGCAACTTCTATTCCCGGCAATGAGACACTGGTCAGCAAGACTACCGATAGTCTTTTCCGTCAGGGTGCTCATGTGATTTATGATAAGTTGGCCCAGGTTCATGTCCACGGGCATGGCAGTCGGGAAGAGTTGAAGCTTTTGCTCAGTCTGGTCAAGCCTAAGTTCTTTGTTCCTATTCATGGCGAATATCGCCATTTGTGCTTGCATGCCGATTTAGCTCAAAGTATGGGTATCCCCAGGAGCAACATCTTTGTCCTTGAGAACGGTGATGTTCTTGAGCTCGGGCAGGACTCAGGAAAGGTTGTTGCCAAAGCCCGTGCCGGCGTTGTCTACGTGGATGGCCTGACAACAGGCGAACTGGATGATGTGGTGCTTCAGGACCGCAAGTTACTTTCGCGAGACGGCGTCGTTGTGGTAACCGTTGCTATTGACACTGAAAGTGGCAAGCTGGCTGGCAGACCGCGCATCATGACACGAGGCTTTATTGATGCTGGGGAGGAACAGACGTTGGTTGAGACAGGCCAGGAAGTTGTGCTAGCTGCTTTAGACCATGATAGAAGACGCCTGAGTGAACCAACCTTCGTTGATACGCGAGTGAAAGACTCCCTGGGCAGATTCTTCTATGAACGCATTCATCGTCGTCCCGTCATCATTCCTGTGGTTGTGGAAGTGGGGAAAACCCAGAGGAAGCCGACGAGTTAGGGGCGTAACCCGTGTCCAAAGCAAAAAGCAGGTCTAAGCCGAGGCGGAAAGCCAGAGAAAGCCGGCCAGCAGGCAAGCGATTCCTTAGCTTTGTCGCTTCACCGGTGGTACGGAGGCTTATCTTAATTGTCGTAATCGTAGTCTTGCTCTATGTGTTATGGGAAGGCATATTCGCATTGTTCGGTTGGGGATTAATAATCGTGGCCATCGCTTTGGGCTCGTTAATCTGGATGGCGTGGCGGAGGCAGTTCTCTATTGTGAAGCACAGGTGGAATTGGCTGCTGGGAAGCATCAGCCTGGCATTGGCGGTATGGGGAATTCTGGCCTTTTTGGCATTGGGAGGCAGAATTGGGCAGAGCATAATAGGTGCTCCTGACGCTGTGGGAGCGCTTGGAGTAGCCGGGCTTGTTCTGCTAGGTGTTATCTTCATCATTCCCGGGAAGTTCTGGAGTGCCGTCAAACATAGCTGGCGTGTCGTGGCCAGACTTGCTCGTGCTCGTCCGAGAATTATTCCTTCTCAGCCTGCCCGCCAAGGCCTGGCAGGTGGGCCTGCCCCCTTCGAAGGTTTCACTCCGGAAGTTACCTCCCCTGAAGGAGGGACAACCAGTGAGGCGGAGGCCCGACAAGTGGGGACTGCTCCGCTACTTGCTCCTCCCGCCTGGCGATCTCAATACGAACCGATTCTCACCCCTGGGGGATGGCAGCTTCCACCGATTGACATCCTGGATAAACCGGTCGAGGTGAAATTAGACAAGGAGGATATTGACCAACGAGCCCGGTTGATTGAGGAAGCCCTGGCTAGCTATGGTGTGGAAGCCAAGGTTGTGCAGGTAAACATGGGCCCTACCGTGACACAGTTCGGTGTTGAGCCCGGGTGGGACAAGAAATACAAAGAGCTAAGAGAGAGGGGGAGGGATGGTAGCTATGAAACGAGGCTGGAGGAAGTATCGAGAACCAGGGTAAGGGTAGAACGTATTACTTCTCTGGCCAGTGACTTGGCCCTGGCCCTTGCTGCCCCCAGCATCAGGATTGAAGCTCCCGTGCCCGGGAAACCGGTGGTGGGCATTGAGGTTCCCAATACTGTGTTTGGCTCAGTTGCCCTGCGCAGTGTGATAGAGACCGCCGCTTTTCAGAAGATTCAAGCCCGCTCGAAGCTGGCGATCGCTTTGGGCAAGGGCGCCGGCGGTGAGGCGGCGGCAGGAGACCTGACCAGGATGCCGCATCTGCTTATTGCTGGAGCCACGGGCAGCGGCAAAACTGTTTGTCTTAATTCGGTTATTTGCTGCTTGCTTCTGCATAATAGCCCCGATGATGTCCAGTTCATTATGATTGACCCCAAGAGGGTGGAGCTGGTGACTTTTAACGGATTGCCTCATCTGCTTGCCCCTGTGGTCGTGGATTCTGATAAGGCGGTAAAAGCTCTAAGGTGGCTCAATCAGGAAATGGACAGTCGCTATCGTCAGTTTGCTCAGGCGGGAGCGCGCAATATCGAAGGCTATAACAAAGACCGCTCGCCTGGCGAACAGCTGCCATATCTGGTCCTCATCATTGATGAGCTGGCTGACTTGATGATGACAGCTTTCGATGAAGTGGAACATACGCTTTGTCGTTTAGCTCAGTTAGCTCGGGCTACAGGCATTCATCTCGTTGTAGCTACGCAACGACCTTCAGTTGATGTGGTTACCGGGCTTATCAAAGCTAACTTTCCCACCCGCATTAGTTTCGCAGTCACCTCTCAGGTGGATTCCAGGACTATCCTCGACCTGGTGGGTGCTGAGAAATTGCTGGGCAGGGGCGATATGCTCTATATGGCTACGGAGACTGGCAAGCCTAGACGCCTTCAGGGTAATCTCGTTTCCGATGCCGAGATCCAGAGACTGGTATATTTCTGGGGCAACCAGAGGCAGATTGAAATGAGTTATGTCGATTTTGACGAAGTGCCTGATCGCCCCTCGGGCGGACGGGTGAGCGCCGCACCCGACCCGCTGTTGGAAGAGGCAAAGCGCCTGGCGCAAGAGCATAAACACGTCTCTGCTTCTTTCCTCCAGCGCCGTCTTCGTATCGGTTATCCCAGAGCTGCTCGCCTTATGGAAGCGCTGGAGCAGGCCGGCCTGGTGGAAACGGCCCAGCCCAGGCAGGAGAACTGAACCGGGCTGGGAAATACCGGACAAACCTGCTCGAAATGGAAAAAGCAAAAAAAAGAATGCAAAATGACAGGGCAGAGGTCAAAAAGCTTGCATTTTGATCTGTCGTTCTGATTTTCTTTATGCGCCAAACTTATCCAATTTCAGGGCGTTGGCCATAGCTAAAGGCATGATTTCCGTGGCCGGGAAACGCCCCATGCCGCCGGCCAGACAGGCCTGTTCTGAGAACTCAATGACACTATTTGGGCGACACCATCTGGACTTCAGCATAAAGGGGACCGGATGCCAGCTGTGCATGGCTAATGTTGCCGGGGTAGAGTGGTCTCCGGTGACAATCAGTACTTCGGGGTCTAAGCTGAGCAAGCCAGGAAGTGCGTTATCAAGTTCCTCAATGGCCGCAACTTTGGCCTCGAAGTTGCCGTCCTCCCCCCTGGAATCCGTGCTCTTAAAATGGATGAAGAAGAAATCGTAGTCGCGGTAGTGCCGGCGCAAGCTCTCCACCTGGTCCACTTTATTTTGGCCGGTTGGCAACACTTCCATGCCCACCAGCCTGGCCAGGCCTCGATACATGGGATAGACGGTGATGGCTGCCGGCTTTAACTTATAAATCTCAGGTACGGAGGGGATATCGGGGCGGCGAGAAAAGCCGCGCATAAGCACCATGTTGGCAGAAGCTTCCTCCTTCAAGCGGCTGCCTGCCTGCGACACGAATTCGTTGGCAATTTCCGCCGTTCTCTGTGCCTGTGGCGATAGCGCCTCTATCTTCTTGGGGGCGAGGCCTGCCTGCTGGGGGTCGGAATCTGACAGCTCAGGGGACAAAGCGTCGCCTCGCAGGATGAGAACAAATCTGTGTTCTTTCACCGGCACCACGGAAATCTCAGCTTCATCTACGGTTATCTCGTTCAACAAGCGGCACAACTCAGTGCTCTTCGCTGTAGGAATCCGTCCTGCCCTCCTGTCGATGATGATTCCCTTGTCGTCGACAGTGCAGAAATTACCTCTGGCCGCGATATCCCCCGCTCTTAGCTCCAGGTCTATTCCCAGGGCCTCCACAACTCCCCGCCCGACGTCATATTCGACGGGGTCATAGCCGAAAATCGCCAGGTGGCCCGGTGCACTGCCCGGCGTAATGCCGGGGCTGATAAGGTCGATGAGCCCGCAAAGGGATTCTCTGGCTATGCGGTTCAGGTTGGGCTTACTGGCTGATTCCAGTTCTGTCTTGCCGGTTTCAGGATGAGGCAGGCCGCCCACGCCGTCCATCACCACAAACACTATTCTAGACGGGGATGCGTGAGATAGTCTCTTAATGTGTTCAAAGCCGATCATGGTGTCTGCTATTTTACTCGGAGACACGGCCATGTTCAAGTTTGTCCCGAAATTAGCGGGACAGACCATTCTGGGGACAGTAGGGGCCACACCTGTTGCAGGAATACTTGTTTGCGTGGCATACTAGTGTAATGCAACTAGAGGAGGTGATAACCTATGCCTATCATAATGCATGGCAGTCTGGGTCTGATTGGAGGAATACTTAGCCTCATCTTCGGTATCGTGGTGCTGATTTTTCCAAAGATCCTCAATTATCTGGTGGGCATCATCCTGATATTGTGGGGCGTGATAGCGCTTATTGGCTATTTTGCCTAGCGCTTCACGAAAAACCTGTCCTGTTCTTCTGCACAGGGTCCGGAGTGCCCAATGGCAAATCTGGGGCCCGTGAAGAACGCTGTTTTTCATGGGTAACTTCTTAACGTGGCGCCCGGAAGATTTGTTTCTGGGGGAAGGCATCGGATGCCCGGGGAACGTTTCGACGCCGGTCAGCTAACTCGTGTTCTGCAAGGTCTGTCCATTTGCTCAGCGCCCTTGTTACATGTCACCTTTTTCTGTCGTCGGTATTGCCCAACGCGATGCAGCTGTCCCGGCTCCGGCCTGGTCCCTCATTCGTGTTGAAAGTAGCAGCCATTGTGAAGTATAATACTTGTGCTTGTGGTGAGCGTAGCCCAGTGGTTAAGGCGCCAGGTTGTGGCCCTGGAGATCGTGGGTTCAAATCCCACCGTTCACCCCAATTTATTTTAGCGCCTTTTGCGCCTATAGCTCAGCGGACAAGAGCACCGGTCTTCGGAACCGGGGGTCGTGGGTTCGAATCCCTCTAGGCGCGCCAGCTGAGTCACCCATCTTTGCTAACATTTTGCTAACGCCTTTCTCCAGCCAGGGGTTAAATAGCCTGTCAAATTTGTCTGCCGCCGATCTGCTGTCCCATATAAGAAGTTGGGAGTGTATGGTAAGCGTAATACCGACTGAGGGATGCGGGAGGGCTTATAGAATTATCCCAAAGTTGATCTTGGCACAACGGGACTCCTCTGTCCTAGAGTAATGTCACGACCAGAAGGATTCCCAGACAGACGGCGATAACCAGAGCTCCCAGCGCTATATCATCGGAGCATTCCCTTTCTCCTGCCACGGACGCTAATAACGGGCTAACTTGAGGGGTTGCTCTGTTGTTTTTGACATATAAGGCGCTTCTTAGGGGATGCGATAAAGTTAGCTATTTATAAGTATCTTCTCGCCTAATTGCAACCTTCACCACTGTTATCGCCCCGGCTTTGTCGTCAATGGCATAGACAATGCGGTAACGCCCCGCTTTTAACCGCCACAATCCCGTCTCCCTTAATTTCTTACACCCCGCAGGCCTCGCATTGCTCACCAGCCCATCAATGGCTTTAGCGATTTCTATCTGTGCCTCCCTGGGAAAAGTCAGGAGTTGCTTTTGGGCGACATGGTGAATGTCCA
>JAWOFK010000070.1:0-11659 GCA_046497565.1 Dehalococcoidia bacterium | reverse complement strand
CCAGAAGCTCTGCCTCTAAACTGCCTTCAAGAATGAGCTTTACCATCCCTAATACCCTCTCATTGATATCTCCCCACCAGTCCTCTTCGTCCTTGACCTCCTTCCATAAATCGTTTAATGTGAGCTGGGTCAGGTCTTTTACCATGACCATGGGGCGTATTCCTCCTTTCATATTTTGTTGTTGTTTATGACAGGATACGCCCTTTATCTTTAAAATTGAATTTACACAAAATATGATACGCTACCCATTCGAAGCGGAGGTTGCATTGTCCTTGTCGTTGTGGCATAATAAAACAGGCCTTTAAATCAGTCCAGTGAGGCTGGTAAGGGGGGAATATGCTCAAGCAACCCGCAACAGAAGCACCGATTGAGACCTCTTGCCAGTTTGAAGGCAGGGGGTTTTTTGATGCCTGAAAAGGTTGTCCTGACCTCAAGGGAGATAGGTCGGGCGCTGGCTCGTATCGCTCACGAGATCGTAGAAAAGAATAAGGGAGCGGAAGGGGTTGTGCTGGTAGGCATGAGAACTCGGGGAGTGCCGTTAGCCAGGCGCATATCTGAAGTAATTGACGGCTTTGAAGGAATTCCCATCCCTGTGGGTGCTCTGGACATCGGCCTTTATCGGGATGACATTTCACCTTCGGAACTGAAATCGGCGGACAAGAGCTACACTGATATTCCTGTCAGTATCACCGACAAGCGAGTAATTCTGGTTGATGATGTGCTCTATACTGGACGGAGCATTCGCGCTGCCATGGATGCCCTGACTGACCTGGGTCGTCCCAGTTCTATTCAGTTAGCCGTGCTTATCGACCGTGGCCATCGAGAAATTCCCATCCGGGCTGATTACGCAGGTAAGAACATACCCAGCTCTAAAGACGAGGAAATACGGGTCCAACTGGAGGAGGTTGATGGTGTAGATGAGGTGGTGATCGGAAGTCTGGTCAAAAGGTAGCTGTTGAGAGGAAATTGCAGGGGAGACGGTCATGAATCTGGGAAATAGAAATCTGGTGACCATAGACGATTTGTCCAACGAGGAAATCGAAGCGCTATTTTCCCTGGCAGACGAGATGGCGGACTCCATAAATGAGCAGTCCGGACTATGCCAGGGGAAAATCATGGCCAGCCTGTTCTTTGAGCCAAGCACCAGGACGAGGCTATCTTTTGAAGCTGCGATGCTCAGGCTCGGGGGGCGCGTCATAAGTGCAGTCGACATAGGGGCAAGCTCCCTGGCCAAAGGCGAAAGCATTGCTGATATGGCAAAAGTGGTCGGGGCCTATGCCGATATAATCGTCCTCAGGCACCCCTGGGAAGGAGCAGCCAAAGTGGTTGCCGACTACGCTGGCATCCCCGTGATAAATGCCGGTGACGGGGGCCATGAACATCCCACTCAGACGTTGTGCGACCTTTACACCATCAGCAAAGAGAGGCAGACACTTAAGGGGCTCAAGATTGCTCTATGGGGTGACTTGAAACACGGGCGAACGATACATTCCCTGATCTATGCCCTGGCCAGGTTTGGTGCCACTATCCTTTTCTGTCCTGGCCCGGGGCTTGGGCTGCCGGAGCATGTCCTGAGGAGGCTAAGCGCGGAGTATAAGGGTGAGTTGAAGAGGTGTGGCGACCTGAACCAGGGACCTGAAAGAAGGCTTTTCCCTGTCGATGCCATGTACATAACTCCGAGTAGCCCACACCAACTTGCCATGCTGCCTGACGTAAGCATCCGGGTGGAGCTGGAGGCAGGGGTTGACGCCCTTTATGTCACCAGGCTTCAAAAGGAAAGGCAAGGCCTCACTGTGGAGCAACAGGAGTTGAAAAAGGACTACCCGGTGGTAGACAAGAAACTCCTGAAAGGAAAGGAATTCAAGAAAACACTTGTCATGCATCCGCTACCCCGTGTCGATGAGTTGGCTTGCGAGGTAGATTCTGACCCCAGGAGCATGTACTTCAAGCAGGCGGCTTACGGGATGCCCGTCAGAATGGCGCTCATAGCCCTCTTACTGGGCGCCAGGGAAGCCACAATTTGTGGGGAGTATGATTCCTTTGCTCAGAAGGTGGACTATCCCGTCTACAAGCGGGACTCCGGGGTGAAGTGCTCTAATAGAAACTGTGTCTCAAACCAGGGAACGGAAACAAAGTATATCAAGCCTGAGTTCAAAATAGTGAGCAGTGCGCCTTTAACGTTGCGGTGCATCTATTGTGAGCATGAACTTCATCCTCGATATGTCGCCAGTACAGATTGGCATGAAGGGAAGTTGGAGAACAAGAAATATCACAGCGCTGATAGCCACTTTGCTCGAAAGATTAAACCGGAGAATCTGATCGTTTTTGCCTCGGAAGAAGAGGCTCGGGCTCAGCAGTTTAAGCCCAGCAACTATGTCGGACAATGAATGAGGAATCTGTCTTTCTGCTTGTGCATGGCGGGCGTATAGTTGACCCCAGCCAGGGCATAGACCAGGTTGGGGACTTACTCATGGCCGGGGGCAAGATTGTGCAGGTGGGGGACACCATCATTGAAAATCCTGCATTTTCCGCCATACTGAGCAAAGCGAAGAATCTAGATGCCAGGGGACTGGTTGTTTGCCCCGGCTTCGTAGATCTGCACTGCCACCTCCGGGCGCCCGGTTTTGAGGACAAGGAGACAATCGCCACAGGAACAAAAGCAGCCGCCACAGGTGGTTTTACCACGGTCTGTTGCATGGCGAATACGGAGCCTCCCTTAGATACCCCGGCTGCTGTAGATTGGCTGAAGCAAAAAGCAAGCAAGGATGGCCTGGTTGCCGTTCTTCCCATAGGCTGTGTCACTAAAGGTAGAAAAGGTGAGGAACTAACCGATATGGCTGGACTGGCCAAAGCGGGGGTGCTTGCCTTCAGCGACGACGGCGACCCGGTGACAAGTTCGCAGATTATGCGTCGTGCCATGAGCTATAGTCGCGAGTTGGGTTTACCAATTGTTGACCATTGTGAAGACAGAGCATTAAGCAGCGGTGGAATCATAAACGAAGGACGAGTATCTGCTGAAACAGGTTTCGAAGGGATGCCAGCGGTCGCTGAGGAAGTTATGGTAGCCCGTGACTTGATTCTGGCAAAGCTGACCGAGGCCAGGGTTCACATTGCCCATGTCAGCACCAGAGGTTCCGTACAGCTTATTCGCCGTGCCAGGGAAGAAGGGATTCCGGTAACCGCAGAGGTGACACCACACCACTTGACCTTAACCGAAGAGAGAATTGTGGGCCGGTCGCCGGGCAGGCCCTTCGATACCAATGCCAAAGTGAACCCGCCCCTGCGCACTAAGGAGGATGTCGAGGCCTTGATCGAGGGACTTGAAGACGGGTCCATCGATGCTATCGCCACTGACCATGCGCCACATACCATGGCGGACAAAAATTGTGGGCTGGAGCTGGCCGCTTTCGGCATCAGTGGCTTCGAAACTGCCTTTGGCTGTCTCATGAGCCTGGTGCAGCAAGGAGAACTAAGCCTTACCAGGCTGCTCTCCAAGCTGACCTGTGAGCCGGCGAAAGTCATCGGTAGAGGTGATGAACTGGGTACCTTGAAGACAGGCGCTCCGGCTAATATCACCATACTTGACCCTGACCGCGAATGGGTAGTGAATAGCCGTAACTTCGCCTCCAAAGGCAAAAACACTCCTTACGACGGCTATAAGTTCAAGGGCAAGGTAATGGCAACCATAGCTAATGGCAGGATAGTTCACACTGAGAGGAGGATTGAGCGGTCAGCACTCAGCGGTCAGCCTCTCGGCTGACAACTGAAAGCTGATAGCTATTTAATGGCTAAGAAAGCGATTCTGGTTCTGGAGGATGGCTCGGTTTACGAAGGCCATGCCTTTGGTTCCGAGAATACTGCCTATGGTGAGGTGGTTTTCGATACCAGCATGACCGGTTATCAGGAGATGCTCACTGACCCTTCCTTTGCCGGCCAGATTCTGGTTCCTACGTACCCTTTGATTGGCAACTACGGCATTAATGAATCTGATTTTGAATCCAGGCAGATCCAGGTCAGAGGTTTAGCCGTTCGGGAATATTGTATCCAGCCCAGTCACTGGCAAAGCACCCGTACGCTGCATGAGTTTCTGCTGGCTTATGGCATTCCCGGCATCGCCGGCCTGGATACCCGCGCCTTGACTCGTCGTCTGAGGTCGGTGGGCGTGATGATGGGGATTATTACATCGGAGATGACCGTTGCGGAGGCATCAGGAGAGCTAAGAACCCTGCCCAGATATGATGTTACTGATTTCGTGCGCCAGGTCAGCACCGAAAAGGCATATGAATGGCAAGCCACCGTGTCTACTGCTACGCCCCTGCCTTCTCTGTCATTGCGAGGAGCGTTAGCGACGAAGCAATCGCATATCGTGGTCATCGATTTAGGCTTGAAATACAGCATACTGCGCATCCTGAGCCAGCTTGGCTGTCAGACCACTGTTGTCCCGTGCACCACTTCAGCAGATGACGTCCTGGCCCTGGACCCCGATGGCATTGTCCTATCACCGGGCCCGAGTAATCCAAGTCTCCTTGTTTACATGGCGGAGATGGTGGGAAGACTCATAGACCTGAAGCCGATAATGGGCATATGCCTGGGACACCAGCTGATAGGTCAAGCTTTGGGAGCCAGGACCTTCAAGTTGAAGTTCGGCCATCGGGGTGGCAACCATCCTGTGCGGGACTTAGCTACTGGCAGAGTCCATATCACCGCTCAGAACCATGGCTATGCCCTGGACGCCGATACTTTGAAAGGTGAAGTGGAGGTCAGCCATATAAACCTGAACGACGGCACGGTGGAGGGCCTTCGCCACAGAAACTTGCCCATCCTCTCCATTCAATACCACTGCGAAGCCTCCCCCGGCCCCTGGGATAATATGTACCTGTTCGAGAGATTTCTGGAGATGGTGAGGAGCTAGAACAGAAGAGAGAAGAGATGTCCAAAATATCTAAGGTCTTGGTCATTGGCTCGGGGCCGATAATCATCGGGCAGGCGGCCGAGTTTGACTATTCCGGGACTCAGGCCTGTCGTGCTCTAAGGGAGGAAGGCGTGACCACGGTCCTGGTGAACTCGAATCCGGCGACCATCATGACCGACGAGGGCATCGCCGATATCGTATATATCGAGCCGCTCACTGTAGAAGTCCTGGCTCGCATAATTGACAGGGAGCGCCCCGATGGGCTATTGCCGACCCTTGGGGGGCAGACAGGGCTCAATCTGGCGGTACAGTTGGCCGATGCCGGCATACTTGACAAGTACGATGTGCGGTCTCTGGGCACACCTATAGAAACGATAAGGAAGGCCGAGGAAAGGTCTTTGTTCAAGCAGCTTCTGGTTGATATTGGTGAGCCTGTGCCGGCAAGCGCCACGGTGAAATCGGTGAAGGAAGCGAAAAAACTGGCAAAATCCATTGGTTTACCTCTTATCGTCCGCCCTTCTTATACGCTGGGTGGCACTGGTGGCGGCATCGCCCGAACTATGAAGGAACTTGAACAGATGGTCGGCAACGGCTTGAGCAGCAGTATTAGCCATGAAGTTCTGGTGGAGCAATGCGTCCTGGGCTGGAAGGAAATTGAATTTGAAGTTATGCGAGATGCTGCCGACAATTGCATCACCGTCTGTTGCATGGAGAACATTGACCCGATGGGTGTGCATACCGGGGATAGCATTGTAGTAGCGCCCAGCCAGACTCTCAACGACAAGGAATACCAGATGCTCAGGTCAGCCAGTTTAAGAATCATAAGGGCCCTGGGAATTGAGGGTGGCTGTAATGTACAGTTCGCCTTAACCCCCAGCTCCACAGTGGCAGCGAAATGGGCCCCGGACCAGCTGGGAGTTGCCAGAAGCGAATACCACGTAATTGAAGTCAATCCGCGCGTCAGCCGCAGTTCAGCTTTAGCCAGCAAAGCCACTGGCTATCCCATTGCTCGAGTAGCTGCCAAAATAGCCGCAGGGAAGAGGCTTGATGAAATACCCAATAAGGTTACGGGCAAAACTTTGGCGTCTTTCGAGCCAGTCCTGGATTACTGCGTGGTCAAGATTCCAAGGTGGCCCTTCGACAAATTTGCTTTGGGCGACCGGGTGGTTGGCAGCCAGATGAAAGCCACAGGTGAAGTGATGGCCATTGACCGGTGTTTCGAGGCTGCCGTACAAAAGGCGGTACGTTCCCTGGAATTTGGCAAACGCACTCTTCTGTGGGAAGACCCCAGTTGGAGCAGAGAGGCAGGGTTTAATTCTTACCCGCTTCATCCTAATGACCTGAGAATGTGGGCTATAATGGCTGCGCTGCGGAGGAAAACCACGCCTGAAGAGCTTTGCCAACTCACCGGGATCGACCCCTGGTTTATTTACAAGTTCCAGAATATTGTAGATATGGAGAGGCGGCTTCTTTCCGAGCCGTTGAAACCGGAGCTTCTATGGGAGGCTAAGAGGCTGGGCTTTTCAGATGAGCAGGTGGGTACTTTGGCCGACAGGTTGCCGGAGCAGGTGAGACGGACTCGCCACGAATGGCACATTCGTCCGGTGTACAAGATGGTGGATACCTGTGCTGCAGAATTTGATGCTGAGAGTTCCTATTTCTACAGCACTTATGAGCAGGAGAACGAAGCTCAGCCTTTGGAAGAGCAGAAAGCCGTGGTTGTTGGCAGCGGACCTATACGCATCGGGCAGGGAATTGAATTTGACTATTGCTGCGTGCATTCGACCTGGGCACTTCAGGAAGCGGGAATCAAGAGTATTATGGTCAATTCAAATCCCGAAACAGTTTCCACCGATTTTGACACCAGCGATCGCCTCTATTTCGAAGCTTTAGATGAGGAAGGTCTCCGAGACGTACTTGAGAATGAGAGTAACAACGGCTCTGCTCCAGCATCCATCGTCCAACTTGGCGGGCAAACACCCATTAACCTGGTCTGGCTCCTGGCTCGCAACAATTTGCCAATACTCGGCTCAAGTGCCGAAACCATAGATATAGCTGAGGACCGTCGCCGTTTTGAAGATTTCCTGGATAGGTTGGGCATTCCTCAACCCCCGGGGGCCGGCGTGACATCCATAGAAGAAGCGCTGAAGATAGCCAAGACCCTGGGCTATCCTGTGTTAGTGCGTCCCAGCTATGTCCTGGGCGGCAGGGCTATGGAGATTGTCCACAACGAAACTGAACTAATCCGTTACCTGACAATGGCTCTGGAGATGGATAGCCAGCATCCCGTGCTTATTGATAAATACTTACAGGGTAAAGAAGTCGAGGTAGATGCCATTTGCGATGGGAAAAGGGTTCTCATTCCTGGCGTGATGGAGCAGATTGAAAGAGCTGGTGTACATAGTGGCGATTCGATGGCAGTCTATCCCGGAGTGACTTTGACCAATAATGAAGTGGATACCATGGTGGAGTACGCTACCAGGATTGGATTAGGACTTCAAGTCAAAGGCCTGCTAAACATACAGATGGTGATTGTGCCGGAAAACGGTAGCTCGTCCACATACGTACTTGAGGTGAATCCCCGCGCCAGCCGAACTGTGCCTTTCATATCCAAGGTTACCGGCGTGCCCATGGTCGGAATTGCTACCAAGGTCATGGCCGGGATTAGCCTTGAGGAGCAAGGCTATGAAGGTGGGCTGTGGAGGAGGCAGAAGTTGGTGGGCATAAAGGCTCCTGTCTTCTCTATGGCCAAATTACTCGGAGTGGATAGTTATCTTGGTCCTGAGATGAAATCTACAGGCGAGGTTATGGGGATTGATTACAGCTTCGAAGCAGCCCTGGTTAAGGCGCTTCTGGCCGCTGGCTTGATGCTGCCTCAAGGAGGCAGTCTGCTGCTCAGCATTGCAGACAGAGACAAAGCTGAATCCCTGTCGCTGGTCAAGCAGTTGCATTCGCTTAGCTACAGGCTCTGTGCCACGGAAGGAACTGCAGCTATGATTGAGTCTTTGGCGCTCCCGGTGAAAGTGGTGACGAAAAAGCTAAGCGAGGGACATCCTAACGTTATTGATGTCATTCGAGATAACTCTGTGAACGGAGTGATCAATACCATCACCGGTGGGCGGGTTCCATTGCGAGATGGACTAGCCATCAGGCGTGCTGCGGCAGAGAAAGGTATCCCCTGCTTTACCTCGTTGGATACTGCCAGGGTAGCCATAGAAGCGTTAGCAGATAGTAGCCAAATCTTTAACGTCCAACCGCTCAGAGACTACTTAAGAAAATCAAAAGGGAAAAGTTAAGAATCAAAACTACAGTTCAGAATGGGTAAATGTCTCGTTTTTGATTTTTGCTCTGCCATTTTGCTCTTTTGTCTTTGAACTTTGATATTGTTTGGGTTTTAGCATGGAACAAGCTTTGTGCACCATAAGTTCCAATGTAGAGGTTATGCCCGGCGTACACCTCATGTGGATTGGGGCACCAAATATAGCGTCGTCGGTTCAGCCGGGGCAATTCGTCACGGTGCGGTGTGGAGATTTTACATTGCGCCGTCCGTTTAGCGTTCATCAAACCGGGCCCGCCTGCCAGCCCCTGGCGGGCAGGGGCGGTAATCTCATTGCGAGTCCCGATGCAATCGGGACGAAGCAATGTCAAATTGCTCTTCTATTCAAGGTAACGGGCAAAGGCACCCGTTGGCTGTCACAGCGGCAGACGGGCGAGGCGATAGACATTCTTGGCCCTTCGGGCCAGGGGTTCAGTATTCCCCCCGCAGAGGTGGGACAGTCGAAGCACCTGCTGCTGGTGGCCGGGGGAATTGGCATCGCCCCGCTCTTTTTCTTGATGCAGCACATCCTACGGCTATGCTCAGGACAGGCTTTATCACAGTACCGGGTGACTTTAATTCAGGGGGCAAGCACCGCTGCTCAGCTCTATACCGAGCACCGTCAGCCGACAGCTAACAGCTATCAAGGAGTGCAGTTTGTTCCCGTCAGCGAGGACGGCAGCATGGGCAGGAAAGGCATGGTCACCGATGTTATGCCTGATTTCTTAGAGTGGGCCGATAAGGTGTATGCCTGTGGTCCGGCAGATATGTACAAAGCGATGGCAGAGATGTCATTGCCAGCTCTGGGCGCAGCCGAAGGGGAGCGCAGTATCAAATTAAGAGAGTGCCAGGTTTCCCTCGAGGTGAGGATGGGGTGTGGTTTTGGAGTCTGCTATGGTTGTACCATACGTACCAGGAAAGGCCTCAAACGGGTATGCCGTGACGGGCCGGTATTTGAGTTAGACGATATCATGTGGCAGGAGGTGAGAATATGACCACTCACGCTGTCATTGCGAGTGCCAATGCAATCGGGACGAAGCAATCTCTTTGGCAGGAGGTAAGAACATGACTGTAGTAACCAGAGATATCACGTTTCAGTCAAAAGGTAATTGCGACATCATCGATATAACCTCTCGGGTAACAAAGAATGTGGAGGAATCTGGTGTTGATACCGGCATCGTCACTTTGTTCGTGGTCGGCTCAACAGCGGGAATAACCACCATAGAGTACGAGCCAAATCTAGTTTCCGATTTCAAGAATATGTGGGATAGGGTGATGCCCCAGAATATTTACTATGAGCATAACAGGACCTGGGGAGAGGGGAATGGCCATTCCCACGTGCGTGCTTCCACGCTCGGAGCCTCACTGGTAATACCTTTTGTCAATAAGAGGTTAACCCTGGGCACGTGGCAGCAGATAGTCTTCGTAGATTTTGATAATCGCCCGAGGTCGAGAAAGATGGTTATTCAGATATTAGGTGAGTAGGCATAATTTGCGGATATCCTGGCGAGAAGCCGCCTGAATCTTCCATTCCTTCACCCACGATTCCTGTTTAGAACGGCAAGCAACTCTGCTAAGGGCAGGGTGTTCAACAGATGCTTTGTTTCACACCAGGCTCGCCGGGCAACACCGACCCCGAACCGCATGAAGCCCAGATGAGCAACGCTGTGAGTGTCAGTGCCAATGGCCAGCTTCACTCCCAAATCCCTGGCACGGAAAGCATGAATATCTCTTAAATCGAGACGGTCAGGCATGGCGTTAATCTCCATAATCTTATTGTTGTTAGCTGCTGCCTGGAAAACGGCTTCCGAGTCTATGTTTACGGGCTCACGCCCTCCAATAAGGCGGCAAGTGGGGTGGGCAATCATATCGACGTCGGGATTCTCTATGGCACTTATTATCCTGTGGGTCATCCTTTCTTCACTCTGGTGCATGGCGGAGTGCACGGCAGCAATCACTATATCCAGTTCAGATAGAACTTCGTGAGGCAGGTCTAAGCTGCCATCCGCACGAATATCAACCTCAATGCCACTAAGTACATGAATCCCGGTCAAGCGGCCATTAAGAGCTTTGATCTCAGCAACTTGCTTTCGCAATCTCTCCACATCGAGACCGTGAGCAATGCCTCTTCCGGCAGAATGTTCGGTGATCGCGATATACTGGTAGCCCATGTCCTTGGCCGCCAGAGCCAGTTCCTCGATTGAATCATGCCCGTCGCTCCATTCAGTATGCATGTGGAGGTCTCCCTTTATGTCGGATAACTCCACGAGCTCTGGCACCGCTCCCTGCTCAGCTTTCTCCAATTCGTCCTGGGCTTCTCTGAGTTCCGGGGGAATATACTGAAGCCCCAGCCGGCGATAGAATTCCTCCTCAGTAGAGAATTTTTCCAGCTGGTCTGTGGCTATAACAGTTATGCCATACTCACTCAGCTTCAACCCCTGTTTACGCCCTCTTTCTCTGAGCGCAATGTTATGCTGTTTGCTCCCGGTGAAATACTGAAGCAAGGAACCGAAGGAATCATGCTCCACCATCCTCAAGTCGACCTGCAAGCCGCCGCTGACAATAGCGCTCGATCTGGTTGACCCCTGAGCCAGTACGTGTCTCACCTGAGGCAGGGCAGCAAAGGCATCTATAACCCCCTCGGGATTGTCAGCAGTGCCCATCAGGTCAATATCGCCCACTGTTTCCCGAAAGCGCCGTAGACTGCCAGCGGCGGTGAGATTTCTCACGCCGGGGATAGAGCCGAGGGCGGTTGTGATTTCCTCGACCATGGGCAAAGCTTCGCCAATCGGGATGCGCTGGTCTTTGCGGCGCAATGCCTGAATTTGTTGCAGGATATTATCAGCGGTCTTCTCGCCGAGGCGCGAGAGTTTCGCCACTCGCCCCTCATTAATTGCTCGTTCCAATTCATCTACTGATCTGATCCCCAATTCGCTGGAAAGCTTGCTGGCCGTCTTGGGACCAATTCCTGGTATGGCCAGGAGACTCGTTACCCCTTGGGGAAACTCAGCCTTCAGATTCTCATAGTAGTCTAGCTTGCCGGTGGTCACCAGCTCAGTGGTCTTCCTGGCTATTGCCTCCCCCACACCGGGAATACTATGCAAGTCCTCCCCGTCGGCAATCATAACCTTTAGTTCTCTGGGGTAATGCTCGATGGCCCGGGCTGCCTTCTGATAGGCGCGAATTTTGAAGACATTCTCCCCCTTAAGCTCCAGAAGGTCGGCAATATCCTGGAATACCTTAGCCCATCTTTACCACGGCTTTTACCAAGGCAAGCGATGATTAGCTTTGGAGGGAGGCCGGAAGCCATTAACGGCAGCTTTGGGAGGTCAATGTAGTGCCCCATAGTAGTTAGCAGGTATTGACATCGGTGGCATCACGTGGTATGCTGCTGGTATGTTCATCAGGGAGATCACCAAGAAGAACCCCGG
>JAWOFK010000088.1:0-5420 GCA_046497565.1 Dehalococcoidia bacterium | reverse complement strand
CGGATCCTGAGAATATCAGTAGTATTCCATTGGACGGATATACACCTTCCAGTATTCGAGAATTACGCGATGGTGTGCTGATGATCTGCACGAGTTACCGGGCTTACGATGAGGAGAAAAGGGAAAGCAGAGTATTTTTCAGAGATATGGATACCGGTGAGTTACTGTACAGCTCACCGGAGCTGGAAGGGCACATAATAGAGACATTCGAGATAGCACCGGATCTGGTGGGAGGACTGCAGGTTGATGATACCGTCTCTCTGTTCCAGTTAGGGAGAAATATCAAGTACAAAGGCGATAAGCCCTTCGAGAGGGTTCTGGCCCAGCATCCGGATGTTATTGAAAGGAATCAGCCGGAGAAAGAGATCGGCCGAAGAGGCTTGTTGTTCCGAATGCCCACTCACACCTCGAGTACGGATTTCAGATGGGATCAGTTATGGGGCCGCTACCGTGGCAGAAGCGGCGTAGCTATCGATGGAAGCACGATCTGGGTTTGTGGTCCGGATGGTTCTTCTCATTCAGTGAGCCGTCTTTGCCTTAAAAGAGCTTTCCTGTTCGAGCACTCCATCGCGGTTGTCGCTTTCGACGGGAGATTCGGTTTCTTTCGCAGAGAACGGTTCGGACTGAAGAGATGACTGAAAGGCAACATTGTGTATTACTTCACCGCAGATGAGCATTTCGGCCATGCCAATATCATCAAGTACTGCAGGCGTCCATACGATACAGTAGAGGAGATGGACGCAGCCTTGATCGAGTTGCACAACTCAATAGTAAAGGATGGAGATACTGTCGTTCATGCCGGGGATTTCTATTTCGGCAACAAAGAAGAGGAAGCCAAAGCCTATCTGGATAGATTGAACGGAAGGCATATCGTTCTCAGGGGCAGCCACGATTACTGGCTGAAGGATGGTCATGAGATCTGGGAGAAAAAGGTAGGAGACCATTATGTAGTTGCCTGCCACTACGCCATGAGGGTATGGCCCAGGTCGCACTACAACAGCTGGCAGGTGTACGGGCATTCGCACGGCCGGCTTGAACCGGTGGGCAAACAATGGGACGTGGGAGTGGACAACAACAACTATCTGCCCGTGTCGCTGAAACTACTGGAATCGATCATGTCTGACAGGCCGGACAATCCCAACAAGCTGCCGGTCGGAAAGAAGAGTAGGGATAGAGAGGCTTAACCATGCCCGATGTCATGTCGAACAAAATGTACAGCACACTGTCCAGCAGGACGATGGTATTGCACAAGGTCCGCAAGCACTACCATCATGGCTCGGGTCCTCTATTCTCGTACTCACTGTATCTCAAGAAACCTCTTCTTCCAGCCGTCTTTGGTGAGTACAGTTTCCAGTTCATGAACGAGCTTCACGCAGCCGGCGGCATGTTGCATGTCTCACATTCGGGACGCCAGTATTCTACACCCCTTCATAATGTTGAACTGTACTCGCAAGGTGCCCAGACTGGAATAATTGTAGTTGATGATGTCATATTGCTTGACATGAGCAGAGGGAGCCTGAGTATAAACTTCAGAGTCAAGGATGCGGCTACGAGTTCCCTGCTGGCTGAGATGGTGGAATTTTTTGGCTATTGATTTTGATGAGACGAGCAGCATTTTCCGATGTTCCTCCTATCATGGTCGGGACAACTGCATTCATAGGTTAGATGCGCTCTGGATGTGTCATGGGTGAACAAATTGAGTTTAACCGCGATGAGATGATCGAGGAGAAGATGCGGGAGATACTCAGGGATATCAGGGGTTCCCTAACCCCCAGGTTCCCGAAGCTGGACTATGCTCCCATGGCGCTTTACGATGAGGGGGAATACACGGGGCGGCCGCTCTTGTTCATCAATCACCGCAGTTATTACTTCATCTCTTACTTCGTAGAGCAATCTAATCCCGACGATATAGTCCTGGGTGTTGCCCGAAAGCGCTCCGGCAATGGGTGGGCCTATATCTCCAGGATCGAGAATTTCACCAGATTGATATATAGCCTGTCCCTTTCTGATATGAGATCCTGCTCTGTGCAGTCAGCCATGCCAGGTTTCCTGGGAGAGTTGCCGGAGGGCAGTTTTCTCAAGATCGATTCAGCAGAAGATGTCCAGCATCTGGGACTCTATCAGGGTTATGAATCGGGAAAGTTGCGGCTCGCATTCGCTTTCGACAGTGACTCCAATGATTACGAAGACCTATCGGAAGTCGAGTTTCAGAAACGAGACATGGGCGAAGAGGTCCGTCCGGGTACCATGAAGACCGAGTTCGAACTGCGTAGATGCAGAAGCATATCTCTCATGCAGCTGGGCGATGGCATAAGCAGCATTGAAGGTATCCCTGACCCCAACGGAAGCAGAGGAGCCAAGACTGTCCTGAAGAAGCTCATGGACAGACTGTTGAGTGGCCCCTTTTCATCTATGAACATTGAGTTCGACAGATACAGGATGAGGACGTCATATGCCAGTGGAGACAAGACCATTGAAGCATCCTGCTACTCTTCTTTCACAGCTGATTCACTTCTCTCAAGCGTAAAGATGCTTGCCCGCCTTGATCAGGCCGAGGGCCAGGAAAGCCAGGAAGGAAGATTTATCTATGAGTCCGGTGATCTGAGACGCCCTGTAGAAATACTGATAGACTATCCAGAGACCGGCAGCTACAGGATACGGATTGCGAAATCCTCAGAGCTGCAACCGGATTGGGGATTGGAGTGATAGATTGCCTAGAAAGAGTGAGTTTCGCCCCCAAAGGCTCTCATCATGTTCTTCTGCATGGCGATGCAGTGGTGTTTAGCGTCGGAGGGGGCCGATTCGCCGTAATGAATAGGCATTCCGGAGCACTCCTGCATGAGCTGGAGTACAGTGACAACGACGACGTGAAGGAAGTCATCGCACTGGATGGGTTTGGATGGGCGGTACGAGGATTCAATGCACTGGATGTATTCTTCAAGACAACGGGAAACGAGATATCTCATAACACTTACTATCCAAGCCTAAATACAATCGAAGGGGTTCTGCTCATAGAAAATACCGGAATAATCATGGTCTACGAGTGGGTCAATTTGCACTACAACCCTAGCTCATACAAAAAGTTTTACTTTGTTGCCCCAGAAACAGCAGAGCCTTTTCATCTAATGAAAGTACCCGACGGCAATGGGCCGCATGGGACTATAATCAGAAAAGACGGTTCGATATTGCTTGGATGCGGAACGGAAAGCAGCAGGCTGGACAAGAGGGCATTCGGTATCGAGAAGTTCAAGGATTACAAGGGCGAGAAGTGGGCATTCGTAGATGGGGCTTCACTCTCTTACAAAGATATCAGAAAACGTCTTCATTGCGATCAGAACATTGTAGTGGGCGCGAGTGGCGGCGAGGTAATAGGTTACACAATCAGAGAGAGAAGTATGGATTTCTGTGCGCTGGACAGCAACAGGGTTCACACATGTGATTTTCCGGCAGAATACAATGCCCATACTTCGCTGAAGCTCTTGAACGAAGATGTTCTCCTGGCCTTGACAACGGATCCGAAACTGCTGCGAATAAACCTCTGTCATGGTTCTGTAAGGCTTACAAGGCTGGATGATCGGCTCAGTTTCAGCAGAAGCTGCAAGTATCCTCTCTATATCCTAGAAAACAGCTCTGATCAGGCGTATGTGTACGATGCCGAGGCAGATGTTCTTATGCCGACACCCATTGATGTCAAGAAGAGTCCGTGGTTTTACTTCTTGAATGAGGAGACGATAATCACGAAGGACTACGAAGAACCTCGAACCGTAAGGCTTATAGATGTGCGGCAAGATGATATTCGCATCAGGGAGATACCAGACTTGGAAGATCTCTACTGCATAGAATCTGATGATGACGACTACCTCTGGGTATTGGATGACAATACTTCTTTTCGTGCGAGCATTCGCGAACTTAAGGAGTGTTGTTTTAATGACTGACGAGAATTCTGGCGTACTCACGGCAGGCTATGATGGAACACTGAGAGCACTGGATTCCAAGACACTGGAGATCAAAAGATCGGTCAAGCTGAGAGAAATGGAGCATTTCAGCGATATGAAGCTTGATCCGGAAGGCTGTAAGCTGTTCCTTGGGGCAGTTTCCGGGCATATATCTGCTTTGGATCTGGAAACCGGCCTGCTTGCTTCTGCCACGACGGATTCCCTTGAGCTCGTTCACAAAATGGTACTGGACAGATCACGCAATTCAATAGTTGTAAGTGGTCATGATTTTCACGCTGAAGTTTTTCATATGGGCAGCCTGAGCTATTCCCTTAGAATCTTGGGGCCCGTTGATGACGATATTGTTGATCTGGTTGTTTCCAAAAGGAACAGCACCATTATCATAGGATCCGCTTCAGGATCCCTGATCGAAAGGGATCTGGACACAGGAAAGCTGCTCAAGCGAGTTTTGGTACCAAACTACCTCAAGGGGTTTCTCGACCAGGGGGGAATATCCTCGCTGCACTGCGACGATGATTACGGAGTTCTTCTGACAGGATGCTACAAGCCTGGCCTGGTCAGGGGATTGATGCTCAATAGCCTGGAAATAGCTAGAATCTGGGAGCTGCCAAACGAGTTTTCAATGAAGAGAGGGGCTATTACAGAGATAGCGGCAATTCCATCTCGAGAGACCTTTGTTTTCGGCGATTCAAACGGCCATCTTTGCGTGGCCGGGTACGACTCCGATGAGCTGCGGAGATACTGGCGCAACGAGGAAAGCGCCATTACGACTATTCAGGTGTTCAATAAGCGAAGGGAACTTCTTGTCGGTTATCGCAACGGCAGAGCTGAGGTATACAGCACAGACAACTGGAAGCTAAAGGCAGAAGGGAATGTACATCGGGGCCCGATTGTTGGCGCTATTTCGCTTCCCATCGGATTCTTGGCCCTTTCGTCTGAAGATATGTACCAGGATGATTATGCGAAAGAAAGCTATTCCGACACGGCAAAATGCGTTGAGTGCGAGGAACAGGTCGAGAGATTATTCTGGCTCTGTCCCGAATGTGGAGAGCGGGTTTACTCAACCCGATGCCCATCCTGCAGAACCAAGAGCAGACGCTTCATTAGAAGAGACAGGTGGTACGGCAAATGCTGCAATTGCGGTTACGATGCCACCGAGCTGCGCCTAGGGAGATGATACCGGGCGGTATGTTCATACAAGAATCGTCGCACGATAGAGAAACCTCGGCGCCAGTACTCTGGAGACTAAATTTGGAAATCTATGCCACCTAAAGAGACACGATCAGCTTCTTGCAATAGAGTATCCACCTTTGAAGGGATTCGCGTCTGATTCGATTCTTGGATTCTACTCGTAAGTGCAACAGAGGGCTATAGGCCTGGTGGGTGAGCTGTTGTAGAATCAACAGCGGCATCCATCTGGAACCTAACCCTTAGGAGCGCTTATGAGTTCGTACAAACAGCTCA
>JAWOFK010000037.1:0-31676 GCA_046497565.1 Dehalococcoidia bacterium | reverse complement strand
CTTTCTATACTTCGGTATCCACACCAGGTGATATTTCAAATCGTATACGGCGTGTTTTGTCCTCTTAATTCCCACACTACAGTTATACAGGGGAAAGCCCTGCTTAAACAAGTGTCCTTGCCTCGCCTTACGGCGAGCCACTTTCCTCCCGCCAGCAAGCTGGCGGGTATCCAGTGGAGATTTTTATGAAGCACCGTAGCCTGACCTGAAATACCGTCACAAACTACTGATAGTCTTGAATGCGGAAAGGAGCAGCAGCAGTAATGGAAACCATACAGATCCCGTGGAAGAGTGTGGGCCAACTCGTGGAGAAGGCCAGCCTGGAAAATGGCCACAAGACGTTTTTGATCTTTGAGGGGCAAAACCTCGGTTATGCCGATGCCAACAAAAGGATCAACCGTATTGCAAATACCTTGCGCAGGTTTGGGGCCGGAAAAGGTGACAGGATCAGCGTGATGCTTCCGAACGGTTTTGATTTTCCGTTGACCTGGCTGGCAATTGCCAAGCTCGGTGCTGTGATGGTACCTACGAACGTTACCTACAAAGAACATGACCTTGAATATATTCTCAACGATTCCGAGTCATCCCTCATGTTGATCCACAATGAGTGTGTTCCTTTACTGGAAAGAGTCAGGCCGGACATCAAGGGTCTTAAACAGGTGCTGGTAACAGACTGTAAGTCCTCTACATATAAGTCTTTTGCCGATGAAGTTGAGAATGCCTCGGAGGAGTTCCACATCGAGGATGTCGGTCTGGATGACCTATTGAATATCCAGTATACCTCGGGTACGACCGGTTTCCCCCGGGGATGTATGCTGACGCACGAGTACTGGATGCTCCTGGGTAAAGACATGTATGACATGTTCAAGCCCCAACCTGACGATGTAGACCTTACCGCCCAGCCATTCTCCTATATGGACGGCCAGTGGAATGTGGCCATGTGTATGATGGCCGGCATACCGCTGGTGATAATGCCCAAATTCAGCGTGAGCAAGTTCTGGCCGACAGTTCACCAGTGCAATGTCACCTTTTTTTACGTACTTGGAGCCATGCCAGCCTACCTTCTGAGCAGGGGAGAGGATGAACTGGAAAAGACGCATAATGTCAGGATGGTCGCATGCTCGGCAATCGTGCCGGAACTTCATGCAACCCTGGAAAGACGTTTCAACTGTCCGTGGCGGGAGACTTTCGGTATGACTGAATCGGGTTGTGGTTTGTTCGTACCGTTTGATGACACCGATTGTGTCGGCTCCGGTGCCATGGGGAAGCCTGCACCCACGAAAGAGGCCAAGGTTGTTGATAATGATGGTAATGATGTGCCAGATGGCGAGGTTGGAGAACTCATTCTCAGGGGCCAGGGCCTGATGCTGGGCTACTGGAAAAAACCTGAAGCGACCAGGGAGGTATTCAGAGATGGCTGGCTCCGTACCGGCGACCTGGCCTTCAAGGATGAAAAAGGTTATTTCCATTGGGTGGGACGTCTTAAAGACATGGTGCGCCGCAGTGGCGAGAACATTTCCACAGCCGAGGTAGAGGGAGTGCTGGTACAGCACGAGAAGGTGAAGGTGGCAGCAGTGCTTCCGGTTCCTGATCCCATGCGTGGAGAGGAGGGCAAGGCATATCTAATCCTGAAAGACGCGGAAAGCAAGGAAACCGTATCTCCTCAGGAAATCGTTGAGTTTGCCCGAACAAAACTGGCTCCTTTCAAAGTGCCCAGATATATAGAGTATGTTACCGACCTTCCCCGTACTCCCTCCGAACGTGTTGAAAAACACAAACTCCTCAAGGCTACGCAAGATCTCCGATTGGACAGTTATGATGCCGAGCAGGGTATCTGGATTACACAGGAAATCATAGACAAGGGGAAAGGGAAGAAAGGGTCATGATTATCGATTTTCGTATGGTGGCACCTTTGCGGGAGTACATGGATCCCGACTACGCCAGAGAAATTCTCCCCAAGAGCTACATAAGGGGATATGTGAGTACATACAAAGAAATGCGGATGTTTACGGAAATAACGGTTACCGATCTTCTTGCAAGCATGGACCAGGGCGACGTAGACAAAGCCGTTTTGCAGGCTGAATGGTCCATCGGAGACTATCGCCGCCAGAATGATGCGGTTTACCGGATCGTTAAGGACTATCCCGACAGATTTGTTGCCGGTTACCTTTGCATCAATCCCCTCGAAAATGATGATATGGCAGACGTGGTAAAATCAGAAGTTGACAAGCGTGGATTCAAAGGAGTCAATATCCAGTCATGGGCCTATCGGATGCGCTGCAATGACAAGCGCTTTTACCCGGTTTATGAGACCTGTGTCGAACTGGGCATACCGGTCACAATACATTCGTCCATCAATTTCACGGTGGACCGTTCTATTGACTATAGCAGGCCGATATATCTTGATGAAGTTGCATGTGATTTTCCAGAACTGATCATAGTTGCCAATCACGGAGGCTGGCCGTGGGTTAATGAGCTCGTTGCGGTTGCCTGGAGGCACCCCAATGTTTTTATCGAGATCGGAGCGGTGTCTCCCAAGTACATTGGTACTTCCGGAACCGGCTGGGAGCCTCTGCTGGTATATGGTAATTCACTTCTTCAGGACAGGGTGCTTTTTGCTACCAACGGTATGCTGCCCCATAAAAGATGTGTTGAGGAACTCCAGGCTCTGCCTCTGAAAGATTCGGTTAAAGAAAAATGGCTGGGTCGAAACGCTGCCAGACTGCTCGGACTGACATAACAGGAGGTTATCTATGGAGGAATATCAGGATATCATCCTTCAGAAACAAGGCAATATTGCCATTATGAGTCTCAACCGTGAAGAGGTGCTGAACGCCGTTCGTGCCAGAACATGGGCGGAGCTTCTCGATGCACTCAATAATGTGAAATGCGATTCAGCTATACGTTGTCTGATCCTTACCGGGAAAGGCAAGGCCTTTTCAGCCGGCCAGGACCTCAGTGAGATGGAGTCTGTGCTCGGCGCAGATGTAAATTATCATGAGGTCAGGAAGGGGCTACTCAACACCCAGAAATTGACCAGAGAGATGATGAACATGCCCAAATCTATCATTGCCGCGGTCAATGGTTATGCAGTTGGGGGTGGCGCTGAAATAGCAATTGCAAGCGATATCAGGATCGCTTCAGACAAGGCTAAATTTGAATTTGCTGAAGTAAAAGTGGGTCTTTTTGCAACAAATGGAGTCACATATTTTCTTCCCAGGTTGATCGGCTTTGGCCGGGCCAAAGAACTGATGCTTACCGGTAGGCGTATCGATGCGCAGGAAGCGTTCCAGATTGGTCTTGTTTCCAAGGTGGTAGAAGACGGAATGTTGATGGAAGAGGCCTTGAAAGTGGCCGAAAGCATCGCAGAAACCGCCCCGGTTTCTGGGGCTCTTGTCAAGCAGTGCCTTAACAAATCAGGCGAAATCAGTCTTGAAGATGCCATGGTATATGAGACCGAGGCTATCATGAGCTGTGTTCAAACCCTGGATGCCCGTGAAGGCGCCGTGGCATTTCTCGAGAACAGAAAACCGAAGTTTCAGGGAAAGTGATATCGCTGTCAAGATTGAACACATGATGACCCGTTACCAAGTTTTATTCCATGGCCTGGTTTCAACGACCAGAAATTCAGAGAGCTTTAGATTTTAGCTAAATAGTTGACCGTTACCAGTACGATGTAATTGTGCTATCATAGTAGCCAGTTTGAGAACGATGTAATGGTCTTTCAGCCACAACTCAAGCTTATTATCACCCGTGACGAGATAGCCAGAGCTGTAGAAAGGCTGGCTCGGGAAATCAAGAGGGATTATCAGGACAAGCAGCCTTTAGTCCTGGGCGTCCTTAAAGGGTCTTTTGTGTTTGTGGCTGACCTTGTTCGCCAGCTCGATTTGCCCCTGGAACTCGAGTTCGTCAAACTCTCAAGCTACGGCGCTGCACAGGAAAGCTCGGGCCGGGTTAAAGTGGTACAGGGGCTCGGAACCCCAATCAAGGGTCGAGATGTTCTGGTGGTTGAGGACATCGTGGACACCGGAATCACCACCTCTTTTTTGCTCGATTACTTGAGGAAGAAGAGGCCAGCTTCCTTGAAGCTCTGTGCACTGACAGACAAGCCGTCCCGGCGCAGGGTGCCGGTATCCATTGACTATCTTGGCTTCACCCTGCCCGACAAATTCATCGTGGGATATGGAACCGACTGTGATGAGAGGTTCCGCAATTTGCCCGACATTTATGCACTAGAGGACTAGGAGATGAACCTGAAGGAACTCATTTCTGTGGCCAGGGCGGAAACAGCGGCTGATTTGCTTATTAAGAACGCCCGCATAATCAATACCTTCACTGGAGAAACAGAGCAAGCAGACGTGGCTATCTATGGCCATAGGATCGCCGGCATTGGGGATTATGATAAGGGGAAAGAGATTATCGATTTACAGGGTGGATTTCTGGCTCCGGGGCTCATTAACGGCCACACGCATATAGAGAGCTCGATGCTTCACCCGGCAAGGTACGCTCAGGCCGTGGTCCCCAGGGGCACCCTGGCTGTGGTCACCGACCTGCATGAAATCGCCAACGTTTGTGGGCTCGAGGGCGTGAAATTTGTCATGGATTGGGCGCAGAAGCTCCCCCTGGATATGGCATTCATGGCTCCGTCGTGCGTGCCGGCCACCCATCTCGAGACATCAGGCGCTCGAATCGGCTTTGAGGAGATAGAAAAACTCCTGGCTTACCCCAACGTGATCGGCCTGGGAGAGATGATGAACTTCCCCGGCGTGGTCGGCGGCGATGAAGAGGTCTTGACCAAAATCAGTACCGCCAGGGGCAGGGTTATCGATGGGCACGCTCCGGGACTGGCGGGCAAGGAGCTGAATGCCTACCTGTCAGCTGGCATCGGGTCTGAGCACGAAGCCACAACTCTGGAGGAGGGGAGGGAGAAATTGCGCCGGGGTATGTACCTCATGATTCGAGAGGGCTCTTCAGAGAAGAATTTGGATACCCTGCTGCCTCTGGTTACCGATAAAACTTACAAAAGATGCTTCTTCGTGGTGGATGACCGCAGTTGCTCTGATTTGCTCCGGGAAGGCGATATTGACGCTGTGGTACGAAAAGCCATCGGCCGAGGCCTGGAGCCTGTGCGGGCAATCCAGATGGCGACAATCAACACTGCCGAGTATTTCAGGCTTCATGATAAGGGAGCCATTGCCCCGGGTTACAGGGCCGACCTCATCACTATTACCGACCTGGCCAAATTAGAGATAGACATGGTGTTTAACCGGGGCAAGCTGGTGGCCAGCCAAGGCAAGCCTTCGTTCTCCCTGCCCCCTGTTGCTCCAGAGCTGACAGATACAGTGCGCATCAAGCCGCTCACGCCCAGATTATTGTCATTGCGAGCCCCGATTGTATCGGGGCGAAGCAATCTCGCTGAAGAAAGTCTCCCGGTCATCGAAATTATCCCCGGACAGATAGTTACCAGGAAGGTGATGCAAAAGATGAAAGTCGCGGATGGAGTGGTGCTGCCTGACCCGAAAAGAGATATCCTGAAGCTGGTGGTGGTGGAACGACACAAGGCCAGCGGCAATATTGGCCTGGGACTGGTCAAGGGATTCGGCTTGAAGAAGGGCGCATTAGCCTCGTCGGTGGCCCATGACTCTCACAACATAATTGCAGTGGGTACCAGTGAGCCTGACATCATCACGGCAATCGAAGAAATCAACAGGTTGCATGGCGGGCTGGTTGTCTGCGCCGACCAGAAGATCCTCGCTTCCCTACCCCTGCCCATCGCCGGCCTGCTTTCCCCCGAGCCGCTGGAGGCAGTCGTCTCGCAGCATGAAAAGTTAGAAGAAGCCGCCGCCAGCCTGGGTGATTTGCCGCCGGCTCCGTTTTCTATCCTCTCCTTCCTGGCCCTGCCCGTGATTCCCGAGCTAAGGCTGACCGACTTAGGCCTGGTGGATGTCAACGAGTTCAAGTTGCTCAAGTAGAATTAGACCCATAAGTTAAGCTCTTTGACCAGATAATCATGTGGGATGTCTTCCGTCATCCTCAGTGCATTAGTATCCTAGCACAGCTTACAACTATTGTGACATAACATCCATTTTCCTTTGCTCCAGCTTCAGCAATCGTTTCTTAACAGACAATCCGCCACCATATCCAACAAGCTCTCCATCACTTCCAATGATTCGATGGCAAGGGACAATTATGGCGATGGGGTTTGCCCTGTTTGCACTGCCGACAGCTCGCACAGCTTTTTCATTGCCTACGGCTCTTGCTATTTGCAGATACGTCGATGTAGCTCCATAAGGCACCTGCAGCAGCTCGTTCCAGACGCTTCTCTGGAAATCGGTTCCCACCAGCAAGAGAGGAATGTCGAATTCCCTTCTGATTCCCCCAAGATACTCATCAAGTTGTTCCCTCGTTCTTTCCAGAACTTCGTCATCCTGTTCGACAAACCCGGCATCTAGCCCCTCCCTTATCATACGATTCACCGTTTGCCTAATGTGCGGAGTCCCAAAACTGAGCAGACAGAGCCTGCCACGAAAAGAACCCAGTATTAACTCCCCAATTCCAGTTTTGTGATATTGAATGTTGATCTGGTGCATAGGTGAAGGTCAACAGAATCGAGAATGCTCACTTCTGCCTGGTGGCCCATAGTGGTGATGCCTCAAAAGCCTCACCTTTGAGTTTGGCTTCCAGGATCGTGTTCAGTTCTTCCACAGGCACTCGAATCTGTGCCAGGCTGTCCCTGTCCCGGATGGTAACCTGCCTGTCCTCCAAGGACTCAAAATCTATGGTAACACAGAATGGAGTGCCGATTTCGTCCTGCCGCCTGTATCTTCGCCCTATACTTTGGGAATCATCGTAATCGGTCACGAAGGCCGGGCATAGCCGTTTGTAAACCTCCTTAGCCAGAGGAGTCAACTTTTCGTTCCTGCTTAAGGGCAAGACAGCCACCTTTATAGGGGCTAAAGCGGTAGAGAGGTGCAAGACCGCTCTCTTCTCTCCCTCAACTTCCTCTTCATCATAGGCATCGATAAGGAAAGCCAGGACAGAGCGGTCGACGCCGCCCGAAGGCTCAACAACATAGGGCACGTACTTCTCGCCCGCTTCGGCATCGTAGTACACAAGCTCTTTGCCGCTATATTTGGCATGCTGAGCAAGGTCAAAATCGCCCCTGTTGGCGATACCCTCCAGTTCTGACCAGCCCATGGGGAAGAGATAATCAATGTCGTAACAGTCTCTGGCATAGTGGGCAAGCTCATCCTTGCCATGCTGGCGGAGGCGCAGGTTCTCCTTTCTGATTCCCAGTCTGGCATACCAATCGAACCTCTCCTTGACCCAGTAGTCGAGCCATTCCTCATCGGTCCCGGGCTTGACGAAGTATTCCAGCTCGAACTGCTCAAACTCTCTGGTCCTGAAGATGAAGTTGCCGGTGGTGATTTCATTGCGGAAAGACTTGCCTATCTGGGCGATGCCCAAAGGTAACTTCTTCCTAGAGGTAGTGACAACATTCTCAAAGTTAACGAATATGCCCTGGGCGGTTTCGGGGCGGAGATAGATGGTGCTTGCCTCCTCCTCCACGGGACCCATAGAAGTCTTGAACATCAAGTTAAACATGCGAGGCTCGGTTAGCTCGCCCTCACATTTGGGACATCTCTGCCCCTCTATTTCGTCGGCGCGCCACCTCAGGTGACAGGACTTGCACTCAACCAGAGGGTCTGTGAAGCCGTGAACGTGACCGCTGGCGGCCCAGACTCGCGGGTGCATCATGATAGATGTATCCAGCCCTACCACGTCAGCCCGCTCATGGACTACCGCTTTCCACCAGGCATCCTTAACGTTGCGCTTCAGCTCTACTCCCATAGGGCCATAGTCCCAGCAACTACCCAGACCGCCATATATTTCGCTGCTAGGGAAGATGAAGCCCCTCCGCTTACACAAAGAAACGATTTTATCCATATCCGCCTTGGCAGACATCCTCGGTCTCCTTTCTGCGACGCATCGGAGCTTAGCTTATCAGCTTTACTGGCAGGCGTCAAAGGGATTGACGGTTTGCCGGCAGTGAGGTTGCGGCTGACTCCGTCGGTCTTGCGCGGTCGATATAGCTGGCGCCTGGAAAAGCGGGGAAGCCATGACACAGAGTTTAGGTGTATACTAATAGTGAGGCGGGAAAGAGATCTCAAGTGCAGAAACAATTAAGGGTCGGCATTGGCTGTGATAGCCATCCCCTGGTTTCGGGACGCAGGCTAGTTCTGGGCGGCGTTGATATACCTTACGGTAAAGGCTTATCAGGTTGGAGTGATGCCGACGTGGCAAGTCACGCCATAATAGATGCTTTGTGCGGTGCGGCTGACCTGGGCGACATTGGCACCTTGTTTCCATCCCAGGAACCGGAATACAAAGACATCTCAAGCTTGATTTTGCTGAGCAAGACCAGCAAACTGCTTGAAGCCAGAGGATGCGCGGTGGCCAACATCGACGTTACCATCATAGCTCAAAGTCCCAGGCTCTCGCCGTTCTTCTCTGAAATGAGGAGGCGCGTAGCGCAGGCTTTAGGTGTGGACTCAGCACAGGTGACTATCAAAGCCACCACCACCGACGGATTGGGCTTCGTTGGCAGAGAAGAAGGGATGGCGGCTCAGGCTGTGGCTTTAATCTGGAGGGAAGCAGGCCCCGAATGTTAGGGGAGGCATGAAGGAATTCATTCACTCGGGTGGAGGCTGAGGTACACGACTCCCTCAATCGTCAGCAAGCCTCAGGACTTCCTTCCTCACCTACTACCATTTCATGATGAAGGTCGCCCTCTCTCAGGCAGACCACAAATTTGACCTTCTTCCCTTCCGCCAAATGCTTCTCGCTCTGGCTGCGTAGCTTTCCAAAGTCCGCTGATTCCAGGAAGGTCTTCAGAAGCTTAATCCTTTCCTCGAGTCTTTTGTCGTTCTGCCCGCCTTCCATATATTGCTTTGCTGAGTTCCAGAATTCGTCCCTGGCTGTGCTCTCTATACAGCGGTGGAGGGCGGGGTAGAGTTCCACACAGTTCATATCCTATTTGTACCACCAAGCGATGGCTATGGTCAAAACCTGACGAATTCGACATGGTCTCTTGTCGTTATTGGCATGTGTTCAGATTTTGCAGCGAAAACAAGGGAGTGGAAAATGCCTGATGGATTGGGATTGACAAAAGGCGCAAGCAATAAAGGGACAGTGGGAGCAAATAGATGCTAGAATAAACGAACTGGAGAAGGACTAAGCCAGAAAGAGGGGCGCCACGAGAATTGCCGAATCAGCAACAGCTCCTGGTTTGGATGCCGGTGAAGGGGAGTAATGCCAAAATGGTAGAAAGTCAACCACGGAGGGCTCTTCTGTGCCGAAACTAACCCACCGGGGACTTGTTTTCTTAGTTCTCTGCTTTGTCTTCATTTTTGCCCTCTTCTTTCGAACTAATACAGCGGTAATAGTTGAAGACCTTATGGCTGAGTTTGCCATCCCCGCTGCTTCGCTGGGTCTAATGGCCTCAGCTTTCTTCTACGCCTACGGGGCTGTCCAAATCCCCGTTGGACTCCTTTCTGATCGCATCGGTGTGCGGCATACCGTCTTTTACCTCGGCCTTCTGGGGGTAGGGGGATGTATAATATTCGCCCTTTCCACCGGACTTCACATGGCAACCTGGGGACGCGTACTCATAGGTATAGGAACAGCAGGGATATGGATCCCTTCTCTAAAATACCTGGCTCTAAGCTACAGGCCGGATGAATTTGCCACTATGACCGGGATTCTCAATGCGATTGGCTGCCAGGGCCTTATCCTGGCTACCCTCCCCATGGCTGTGATGGTGGAAAGAATAGGGTGGCGCCTGTCATATATCATCCCCTCCCTGATAATGATGACTTTGATAATCGTTCTGTATCGTTTGATGAAGGCCTCTCCCAGGAGTTCCCAAGTCCAGGCGGTAAATAGCACGCAGAAAGAGCAAAGGCAAAAGCCCGTTTCCTCACCCGACTATTCTTTCTGGCGCCACCCCAAGTTCTGGCGCTTCGCCTTATGGGCCTTCCTTGTCTACGGGGTGCTCTTCAGCTTCCAGAGCCTTTGGGGAGCTGCCTACCTTCAGGAAACATTTGGTAAGAGCCGCGAGCTTGCAGGAACAATCCTGATGTTTCTCTCCATCGGCGGAATCTGCGGAGGGGTGACCTGGGGACTGCTATCAGAGCGCTTTTTCAAAGCGCGGCGCCCTGTACTTCTCCTGGGAACGATAGGGATGGCGGGGGCTTGCACAGCTCTGCTTTTCCTGTCTTCCTACCCGGGGGCTTTCATAATAGGCTTGATTTACTTCCTACTGGGCTTCTCCGGTTTCACCTTTTTGCTGAATGTGGGCTGCGTTAAAGAATTCTTCCCTTTAGAAATAGCGGGAACAGCGATGGGGACGGTAAACGCTTCAATGTTCATGGGTGTGGCCGTCTTCCAGGGAGTTACAGGTTATATCATTGACCTTTTCGGCGGAGACTCGCTGACAGCATACCGTGCTATTTTCTCGCTCTACCTGGGAAGCACAATCCTGGCCTTGATCATAGTCAGCATAATGCCCGAGACTTTCCCCAAAACGTCACAGGCCGCGGAAAGGTAAACGGCAAAGAAGGGGACAAATGATTATTGTTGGTCTTACAGGAAGCGTGGGCACGGGCAAAAGCACGGTAGCCAATTTCTTCAAGGAACTGGGGGCTTATGTAATCAATTGGGATGAGCTGGCTCGAGAGGTCGTTCGTCCTCACTCCAAAGCCTGGAAAGAAATAGTAGAGTATTTCGGAACGGATTTCTTAAATGAAGACCTGACACTCAATCGACAGAAGCTGGCTGAGACAGTATTTTCCGACCAGGAAAAGGTGGCCAAGCTAAATGAAATAGTCCATCCCGAGGTGTTTAAGGAAGACGAACGGATTACAAATGAGATCAAGAGTCTTGACCCCGACGCTCTGATTATTAAGGACATTCCTTTACTGTTTGAGCTCACTCGCGCTGTATCTGTGGACAAGACAATCCTTGTTTCTGCGGGTGAACAAACCCAGTTAACACGATTGGAGGAAAGGGGAATGAGCCGGGAGGATGCGCGCAATAGAATAAAATCTCAACTTCCCCTCGACGAGAAAACTAGATTTGTGGACTTTGTTATCGATAATGATGGTCCGCTGGAAGAGACAAGGAGGCAAGTAGAGGCAATATATTATTTGTTAATGGAAGCAGAGCAACACGGAAAGCAGTAATAGTAAGACAACCCTGCCTTCGATGAACTAATGACAAGTTCAGGCGAACGCCGAAGGCGAACCCGTTGTTAACGAATTTGAATTACCGAAACGATGGATGTTCGAGTTCTGGGAGTAGTGGAGAACATGAAGGTTAGCTGTGTATTGCCAGTTGACCTTGCTGGGCCGCGAACTGAAGTGGCAGAACCGTATGCGCCCCCGGTCAGCACGGCTTACGCAGGGGCTGGAACAGCCCCTTAGTGACAAGGCGGCGTCCCATAATTTCCTCAGCTTCGGAGATGATGGAATCGATTATTTCTTTTGCTGAAGGGATGCCGCGCACCAGGCCAACGACCTGACCACAAGCAAGCAGCCCCTGGTCCAGTTCTCCATTCTCCAGCAGTTCTTTCCCCTTCTGTCCGGCTAATAACGGCGCCAATTCCTCCAGGGAGGCTCCACCTTTCTCCATCTCCACGACCTTTTCCACCGCTGCATTCCTCAGCGCCCTCTCCGTATTACGCAGGGAGCGCATTACGAGCATGGTATCACGCTCCGAAGACTTCACCAACCATTCCTTCACTTTGGAATGCACAGGAGACTCCTTAGCAGTCAGGAACCTGGTGCCCATATTAACCCCACCCGCACCCAACGCCAGCGCTGCCACAAGCCCGCGACCATCAGCGAAACCACCGGAGGCGATCACAGGGATGTCCACTGCATCGACCGTCAAAGGAATGAGAATCAGCGAGGTTACATCCTCCTCACCAGGATGCCCGGCACACTCGAATCCATCAATGCTCACCATGTCACAACCTATTCGCTGTGCTGTGCGAGCGAAGCGAACCGCGGTACACTTATGTATCACCTTGATCCCTGAATCCTTGAGCCTCTTCATATACGGCTCCGGGCTCCTGGCCGCTGTTTCCACAACCTTCACACCCTCCCCGATAATCACGTCAAGGTAGCTCTCAATATTCACAGGACGAAGCGTAGGTGCCAAGGTAACATTCACCCCAAAGGGTCTATCGGTGAGAGTCCTCGTCTTCCTGATTTCAGCGGCAAGTTCTTCGGGGGAGGGAAAGGTCAACGCGCTCAGTATGCCCAATCCACCAGCGTTCGACACCGAACTTGCCAGTTCAGCACGCGAAATCCACTGCATGCCGCCTTGAGTTATAGGGTATTTTATGCCCAGTATTTCAGTTATTTCTGTCCTGAACATAATTCACTCTGGACTGAATATTGCGAGACCCTTGACAAACACCGCCTCCTGACCCGGCGATTCTGAAACGCCGGCTGCTATACTATCAAATCGGCTCAATTGAAAGCAAGCCTGCCATAGGCTATAATGACCAGTCCAGAGAAGGAGAGTATATTTGTTCAAAGACTACAACTGTGGTGAGCTAGGGGAAAAACATGCCGGACGGCAGGTAACTCTGGCTGGCTGGGTACACCGGCGCCGTGACCACGGCGGAAAGGTATTCATTGACCTGCGTGACCGCGAAGGCATAGTGCAGGTGGTGTTCAATCCCCAGGTATCACAAGAGGCATACCAGGTAGCTGGTTCGCTCCGTAGTGAGTATGTAATTCAGGTTACAGGAGAGGTCGTTTCCCGCCCTAAAGGTACGGAGAACCCCAAGCTGGCCAGCGGAGGCATTGAACTCATAGCAAAAGAGGCCGTCATCCTCAATCCGTCCAAGACGCCGCCATTTTACATAAGTGAAGATGAGGAGGTCGAAGAATCGCTTTGCCTCAAGAATCGCTACCTGTACCTGAGAAGACTGAGGATGAAGGACAACCTTCTCTTACGCCACAGGATGATAAAGTTCATTCGTGATTTCCTCGACACCAGAGGGTTTGTTGAAATTGAAACGCCTGTTTTGATTAAGAGCACACCGGAAGGGGCCCGGGACTACCTTGTGCCCAGTCGTGTCAATCCTGGCAAGTTCTACGCCCTTCCCCAGTCTCCGCAGCAGCTCAAACAAATCCTCATGGTAGCCGGGTTTGACAAATACTTTCAAATAGCCCGTTGCTTCAGGGACGAAGACCTTCGAGCAGACCGCCAGCCTGAGTTTACCCAGCTTGACATGGAAATGAGCTTCATCGAAGTGAAGGACATATTGCAGCTCATGGAGGAACTATTCACATCGCTTGTCGAGGCTACCAGGCCGGATATGCGGTTACTGAAGCCATTTCCATATCTGTCCTACAAAGAAGCCATGGAAAGATATGGCACCGACAAACCGGATATCAGGTTTGGCCTGGAGATAAAGGACATATCCGATATCGCGGCCGACACCGACTTTCAAGTTTTTCGCTCGGCCCTTGACCATGGTGGCACGGTGAAGGGAATATGCGTCCCTGGTTGTAGCCATTATACCCGCCACCAACTTGACGAATTGCTTAATCTGGCCAGGGGCTGTGGCGCCCAGGGTTTGACAACTATGGCTTTCACAGGAGAGACAACAACTGCGGATGAGGTGAAGTCGGCGGCTGCCAAATACTTAACTCCCCGCCAATTAGAAGAAATAGCCGGCAGACTCGAAGCAAAGCCCGGTACTCTCCTGCTTATAGTGGCTGACAAGCCGGAGGTAGTCAACAAGACACTTGACGAGTTACGGCGCGAGATGGCACACCGCCTTAATCTGGCTGACCCCAAGTTGTTGGCCTTCACGTTCATAGTTGATTTTCCTCTGCTGGAGTGGAATGAGGCCTCGGATCACTGGGATACCATGCACCATCCGTTTACTGCTCCTCGAGAGGAAGATAGTTTGCTTCTCGATACAGAACCGGCCAGGGTCTACGGTCAACATTATGATGTAGTGTGCAATGGCTGTGAACTTGGCAGCGGCAGTATCAGGATTCACAATCGTCATCTCCAGGAGAAAATATTCGGCCTCCTGGGTTACACAAGCGATGAAACGCAAAACCGATTTGGGGGTCTCCTGGAAGCACTGGAATATGGTGCGCCGCCTCACGGCGGTATTGCCATAGGGCTAGACCGTCTGGTAATGTTATGTGCCGGCGAGCGGAGCATAAGGGAGGTTATTGCTTTCCCCAAAAATCAGAATGCCGTTGACGTCATGCTGGACAGTCCGTCTTACGTTAGTGACCATCAGCTTAAGGAGCTCAACCTCAAGCTGAAGCACGAAATTCTGCGCCGCGATGAGAAGGAGCATGGTACATGAAAGTCAACACAGAAAACCCCGGGAATTGCCAGGCAGTCCTTACTATCGAGGCTGAGGCCGATGAGTTAGATAAATCACTGGACGAGGCTTATCAACACCTGGTCAACAAAGTATCCATACCTGGTTTCCGCAAGGGGAAAGCACCGCGAGCAATTCTGGTGCAACACGTAGGGAAGAACAGTCTGCTGGAAGAGGCATTTGAGCACCTCGTACCGCAGCTTTATGAACAGGCGATCCAGTATCAGGAACTGCAACCTATTGCCAGACCGGAAATAGAGATTGTTCAAACCGAGCCCCTGGTTTTCAAAGCCACGGTGTCTCTCAAACCTGAGGTTAAGCTTGGCGATTACCATAACATAAGAGTGGAGTCCGACCCCCCAGCCAAAATCGGCAAAGAAGAAGTCACTGCCGCCATAGAAGAATTTCGGGGAAGGCAAGGGGCATGGGTGCCCGTAGACCGCCCTGTTGAGCTGGGCGATTTGGTTACCATGGACATCGAGGCCAGTGTGGACGGCAAACCCTGGCTGAATCACAAGGGTATCCTGTATGAGGTGGATAAGGACTCACGTTCGCCGGTGGCTGGGTTCGCTTCTCGTTTGCAGGGTGCTGAGAAAAACAAGGAGCTGAGTTTCAGCTTGACTATTCCTGACGACCACCAAATTGAAGAGATGCGCGGCAAAGAGGGCGCTTTCAAAGTCACTGTTACCGAAATAAAGGAGAAGCAGTTGCCAGAACTCGATGATGAGTTGGCCCGGAGTGCCGGCTTTGATAATCTGACGGCTATGAAGGAGCAAGTGGCTGCTGATTTGAGTGCCGACGCTGAAGCCAGGAATCGCCTTGAGTTAAAGCAGAAGGCTCTTGATGCTCTGGCTGACATCAGCGAAGTGAATTATCCCCCCATTCTGGAGGACGAGGAAATCAGCGGACTGCTCAGAGACGAGGCGCAGCGCCTGGGTTTCAGAGAGCCAGCGGAGTACCTGAAGAGAAGCAATAAGACGGAAGAAGAACTAAAAGAAGAACTGCGTCCTATAGCGAAAAAACGGCTTGCTCAGAGCCTTGTCCTGGGTGAATTGGCTGAAGAGGAAAAGATTGAAATTGACTCGTCAGAGGTAGATAATAGACTAGGTGAAATTGTCAGCGGTGCTGAGGATAAGGAGAAGGCGACGCAGTTTTTCTCGCTGCCCCAAATCAGACAATCAGTTGCAAACTCCCTGCTTACCCAGAAGACAATGGACCGCTTATTGCAAATAGCCACTGGTAATGTCGAGATTACGACAAAGGAGGAATAATGGAAACAATATCGCAGGTAATAATCCCCACCGTGACCGAGACCAGTGCTCGGGGTGAGCGTATCTTTGACATATACTCCCTCTTGCTCAGAGAGAGAATCGTTTTCCTGGGCACGCCAATCAACGACCAGATAGCGAATCTTGTTATTGCTCAGCTCCTCTACCTAGAGAGGGAGGACCCGGAAAAGGATATAAACCTTTATGTTCATTGCCCTGGTGGCATTATCAGCGCGGGCTTGGCCATTTACGATACGATGCAGATTCTTCGCTGCCCGGTATCCACCATTTGCGTCGGTCTGGCAGCCAGCATGGGTACCCTGCTTCTTTGCGCGGGAACAAAAGGCAAAAGGTATGCTCTTGCCAATTCGACCATACATCTGCACCAGGCGGTTGGCGGGGCTCAAGGGCAGGCGGCAGATATTGAAATTGCCGCCAGGGAAATCATGAGGATGCAGGAAACGATACGCAATATTATAGCCATACACACCGGCCAGCCGGTGGAGAAGATTGCCCACGATACCGACAGAGACTTCTATCTTAGCGCTGAGCAGGCAGTGGAATACGGCATCATAGACGAAATACTGAGTAAGCCGGCCAAGAAAGAAGGCTCATAGCCGGCGGCGTCCAGGAGCTGGGCAAATTGACCCGCCCCAATGGCAATGCCTGTGGAAGCTCAGGTACTTCATAGTCTGAACTCGTAGGATGATAGCTGGAATAGTACGCTGGATAGAGGCAAGTTCCGTGGCTCATGCCACAGGTGAACCATTCGGTGGACTGGGCAAAGGAGGCTTGATCACCGTCATCGTCATTTCAGTGATTGCCATCGTCACCTTCGTGTGGATATTTCGTGAGACCGGAAGGCGAGAGTAAGTAATTAGCCGGCCCGGCAGCTTGTTCTCCAATCATGTTGAATTCTGCGGAAACCCTCCGAATACATGCCTTCTTATCCTGGCCCACGTACTGTGAAAATGAGCCACAGAGCCGGACTTCTGCCCGAATATCTTGCCCTGAGCCAAAGCCTTCAGAAAGTCCTCAGGCCCATCGAATTCGGGCATTTCCACATACGCTCGCCCAATTTCGCCCGGCGTATGGGCGTCGCTGCCAGCACTGGCAGCCTTCCCCCGGTCTTTGGCCAGTTTCCATGCTCTGGCCATGCTCCTGGAAAACAGCGTTCGAGAGTTGAAAGTCTCAATAATATCAACCCGGGATACGACTTCCGTCGAGGTTAGCATGCTAGAGTTCCAGAGCAGCGACCTGCCAAATGGATGTGGAATGCCAACCAGACCGCCCTGGCTTCGAATTCGAGATATTGTTTCCTGCGGAGAGAGTCCCCGGGGAACTTCCTCACTGAGAAAGAGCCCCATTATTTCACCAACAGGCGTTCGAATCTCCTCGGCAACGATTACTTCAAACGGGGCGATTTGTTTCAACTGCAGGGCACCGGCAATGGTATTGTGGTCGGCTACAGCGACACAGTCTATGCCGACTTCCAGGCAACGCTCGACTATTTGCTCCAAAGGGGTAAGACAATCTATTGAATAACAGGTATGGATGTGTAAATCAGCTTTTATCAATCGGCTTGCCCCTGCCTTCTTGAACAGCTCTGATTGTACCACATCCTGCCAAGATTGTGGCTGCATCGGTTCGGCACCAGCGCGTCAAGGCTTGCGAGCTAATGAGCCGGCATCGCTGACAGAAGACAGGCCAGTTGAGCGATACTAGCCGGCCTTTTCCTGATATTCCCCGGTGCGTGTGTTGACCCTGATGACGTCGCCCGGGTTAATGAAAAGGGGGACCTGGACGGTTGCCCCCGTTTCCAGCTTGGCTGCCTTGGTGCCCGCCGTAGCCCTGTCTCCCTTGAAGCCGGGCTCTGTCTCCGTAACTTGGAGCTCCACGGAATTGGGTATTTCTACAGACACGGTTTCGCCTTTGCTGGTCAGAATCTCCAGCGCCAGTCCTTCTTTTAGATAACTTGTGCCCTCTCCTATTTGAGCAGAAGTTAACACAATTTGCTCGTAACTCTCATTATCCATGAAATAGTAAAGGTCACCGTCATTATAAAGATACTGGACGGGACGATGCTCCAGAAATACAGGTGTAACTTTGTCCCCGGACTGGAAATTCCGCTCGGCGACATTCCCGCTACGAACATCACGAAGTTTCAACTTGACCACAGGCTGCCTTTGTTGCATCTTAACGTGCTGGTATTCCACGACTACATATATTCCGCCATTCAGTTCTATGGCGGCTCCCTTTCTCAATTCTCCGGCATCAATCATTTCGGTAACCTCCCTGTTTGTTATGTGGCTCAGGATAACAGACCCTTCCCCGCCCTGGTAAGCACTCTGGCCTTCCCATTTTCCAAAACTACCATATCTTCAATTCTAACACCACCCTGTCCCGGCAGATAGATTCCCGGTTCTATGGTAAAAACCATGCCATCTGCAAGTGAATCGGAAGAGGCGGGACCGAGCGCGGGGAATTCGTGCACCGCCAGCCCAACACCGTGTCCCAGACCGTGTCCAAAATCATCTCCATATCCAGCTTGTTCAATAACACTTCGGGCCAATTTGTCCGCCTGTGAAGCCTTCATACCAGACCCGACTCCCTCTATAGCAGTGGTCTGTGCTTTGAGGACTATATCATAAATTTCCCGCAGGGTTTTGTCTGCCTCGCCCACAAACAAGGTGCGGCTGAGGTCGCTACAATAACCGCTGATTCTGGCTCCCATATCGAGCAACACCGGTTCACCAGCGCAAATTGTCTTTTCCGTAGGTCGAGCATGAGGCAAAGCCGAATTGGGACCGGAAGCCACAATGATTTCAAACGGCGTTCCTTCACTCCCTTCCCGGCGAAGTAACCTCTCTATCTCCCAGGCTGCCTCCTTTTCCGTTATGCCCGGACGAATCACTGCCTTTGCCTCTTCAAAGGCGGCATCGGCCAGCGCCACTGCCTTTGTTATGAGCTCCAGTTCTTCAGGCTCTTTGATGGAGCGAAGATGCTCCACCAGGCCAGAGGTAGGAACAAGCTCGAGGTTGACTTGCCGGGTCTCTATTGCCTGGCTGAGCTTCTGATAGCTATCGTAGGTAACACAGTCTGCCTCGAAGCCCAATTTGTGCCATCCTAAATCAGAGACCAGACCGGGAAACCAGTCACCTAACTCTCGTTTGGTCCGGATAATCTCAAATCCTGGCGACTCTCCTCTGGCTTGCTGCACGTAGCGAAAGTCGGTGGCCAGAATAGTATGCTGCCCTGAAATGAACAGCCATCCTGAGGAGCCGGTAAACCCGGAAAGGTACCGGAGGTTCTCCGGCCGTGAAAGCAAGAGGCCATCCAGCCCCTTTTCGGCCAGCGACGCTTGCAGCTTCTGCAGCCGTTTCATTCCCGACTTTCTCCCCGGGTCTCCGATGATTGCATTTGTCGTTTCGAGTCTCTCTGTCATTCTAAGGAAGCAGTTCGTCTTCGTTCAGGGTAAATTACACGAAGGGGGTAGCAGAGAATCTCTGACTCCTTCATTCTGTTCCACTCCGTTCAGAATGATGCCATGGCCAAATTACAGCAGTACCATCCGCGCAATCCCGAAGTAAAGCAGCACGCCGAATATATCCATAATCGTGGTTATAAAGGGGGCGGACACCAGGGCCGGGTCGATTTTGAGTAGACGGAAGCCGAATGGTAATGCTCCGCCTGCCAGAGTTGCTATTACTGACAGGGCCACCAGGGTCACGCCCACCACGGCGGCTACCCGCAGGGCCGCGCCGAGTATAAAAGCCAGGCCCAGTGCGACCATGCCCAGGAGAGCACCCAAAATGGCACCTATCCCGGTCTCCCGCAAGACCACTGCGAGAGCCCGCCTCGGGGTCACCTCCCCGGTAGCCAGCCCACGAATAACAACGGTGGCCGATTGCGCTCCCACATTCCCCCCGGTGGCAATCAGCAGTGGGACAAAGGCAGCCAGTATCACTATCTCGGCCAGAAATTTTTCTTGCCCGGCAATAATATAGGCGGTAACGATGCTTGCTAAGGTGAGCAGGAGAAGCCATACAGCCCGGCGCCGGACCACGTCGAAGATACGACTGGCAAAGTAACTTCGCTCCGTACCCGGTACCGCACCGAAGCGGTAAATGTCCTCTGTGGCCTCTTCTTCCATGATGTCCGCCACGTCGTCATGGGTGATGATGCCGACGAGGCGCTGTTCCGCATCCACCACCGGAATTGCCAGCAGGTCGTGCTCACGTAGTTCCCTGGCCGCCTCCTCCCGGTCAGCGTGGGTGGAGACGAAGGGCGGGTCTGGTTTCATGATATCAGCCACCCTGGCATCCGGGTCGGCAATGACCAGGTCTTTAAGTGAAACGGTGCCTATCAGATGGCGTCGGCGGTCCATGACGTAGCACTCGTATACAGTCTCCCGGTCGATGGCAAGCCGCCGCACTCTTTCCAGTGCCTGTGCTACAGTCATATCACCGTGCAGGTCTACGAACAGAGGAGTCATCTCCCGCCCGGCTGTTCCATCCTCATAACCCAGCAACTGCATCGTCACACGGCGCTGGTCAGGCGAGAGTATCTGCAACAGCCTCCGGGCTACCTTGGCAGGTACCTCGTCCAGCAACTCGGCCCGGTCATCCGGCGGCATCGCTTCCAGAAAATTCCTCGCCGCCTGGTCACTGAACGCTTCCAGAAGCTGGTTCTGGAACACTCCGTCCATGTAGTCGAACACAGAAATGGCCAGGCTCTTGGGAAGAAGACGAAACGCTATCACTGCCTCGTCAACAGGTATGCTGGCCAGCAAATCGGCGACATCCGTCGGTTCTGAATCCGATAGCCGCTCTCGCAACGCCCTGTACTGCTTCTTCTCCAGCAGTTCCTTGAACGTGTTCTCGTCCAGAGCTTCCAATTGCGGCCTCCCAGTAAAATCTTCGCTCATGTTACAGCTACACAAAAAGCCCCACGTCCGGTGGGACGTGGGGCACACAGGCCTCAATCAAAGACCTACACTAGGGCAAGCCCCACCACCATCGAACGAAAATGGCAATCTGTCGACGTTTATGGTCCGGGTCCGGTGATGATTTTATTTCCATACCTTGTATCTCGTTCCAGAAAGGATTATAGACCGCACGGATAATCATGTCAATCCAGGATGGCTCTTCCTCAAGTTCTGCTGCTATTCAAACAGCCAGGGCCGAACACGAGTCGACCTGCCAGTCATGCGACTGCTGCTATTGAACAAGCCGGCTGGTTATATTATGTAAAGTACGACGCCGGGCCTTTCATTTTGTCGGGCGTTCTAGTATTATGGACACCTGCCTGGAAAGGATACTACGTATGAATATGAAGCTATTGATTGGTCTACTGGCTTTGGGTGTGACAATGCTGGTGGTAGGCCTGGTGATAATGTTTGTGGGCTTGCCTTAGCTTAATCGCCCTGGCGATTTCTTGCCCTTCTGGCTTTTCGAAGTTCCTGCTCGCACACCAAACAAGTTACCACCGACCGAACATCGGCATTTACGTCAACCCGTGATGAAAAGCTGACTCTGTGTGACGTACCCGGGCGACAGGCCGCTTTTTCAAAGGCTGTTCGGCCTTTACCTTGCCAGCAGCGTTCTTAAGAGCATCTGTTTCTTGCGCGGGTCTGGTATGTTCTGCCATATAGCTTCAACACCGGATGTGCCGGCAGTTGTGATATAGATATCTCCATAATTGAATATGCGCTGGTCAAAACTGATCTTCATCCTTATATCCTGTACCCTGTCCAGGCGGCTTTCATGCAGGTCTTTTGAAAATATCCCCGTGAGCACTATGATTCGCTTCGTGGTGAGGGCATAGATGACGGAGCGCCACTTAAGATAACCTACGAAGGCTACAATCAGCGCGGCAACAATAAGTATTGCACCCGGGATCGACCATTTCGGAATGACCAACACGACGATGCCGCCTGCAAGAAGAAGAACAGCCCCCAAGAGGTGATTGGAAAACACCCCTACTTTGCCTTGATGCGTTTCAAACACAACCATCTCATTCCTTTCCATCATATCCAGAGGAATCATCCTGGGCGTTTCGTAGGTGGGAACATCTTCGCCAGATTCCTCTGGACGCGCCTGCCCACTCTCGACCGTGTCCCTTTCTATACGGGTCCCGCAGTACTTACAGTATTCACCGGACTCGTCGATTTCCTTGCCACATTTTGCACAATACATGTTACTCCCCTATGCACCGGAAAAGCTGAAATTCCGCAGTATTTCAATAAGTCTATTCGTGTCCTGTGTTTGTGTCAAGATAGACTACCCCGCAGATTAAGAGCATGGTATGATTCAGCAAGGGTAGCACATGCTACACAGATTCAGAATTCAAATAGACAAGCCCCCCGCTGATGTCTTCGATTTCCTGTGCAACAAGGATTCTTACAAACAGCAAAGAGGCTCACCGGTGCTGTTGCTGGAGAAGATTACTCCCGGACCCGTGGGAGTTGGCACCCGCTATCGCGAGGTAGTCCAGATGGCGCCCCTGATAAAATCCGAGATCCTATCTGAAATCACCCGATTTGAGGCAAACAGCATCCTAGAGGAAAGGTGGGCCGGCGGTGGCATGAAGGGTATTCTGGCCTATTTCTTTCATCCGGCAGGGTGGGGAACGGAGCTCGTGCAGCATGTGAACATGGAGGCACACTGGTTGCTGAGACCCTTTAGCGCCATAATCTCAAGGGAATATGCCAGCGCAGCCCGATACCGACTGGACTGTATTAAGACTATATTAGAGACCGGACAGAGTCCCGACATTCAGAAACTCAAATGGTGGCGCTGAGTGATTGGACCTGTCCGGGAGTGAGTTCACGGATTTCGCCTTCCGGCAGTGTGCCCAACCTGAGACCGCCGAACCTGGTCCTCTTTAGTTCCAGCACCCTGTATCCCAGGGCGGCGAACATCCGGCGCACCTGACGTTTCTTGCCTTCATGAATGGTCACGGAGTAACTGAAGGGCGGATATTGAACGGCTTTGACTCTGGCCGGTGACGTCTGACCGTCGTCCAGGCGCACTCCCTTCTCCAGCTTCATCTTGTCTTCCGGGTTCAGCTCCTGGTCTATTCTGACCAGGTACTCCTTTTCCTGTTCAAAACGGGGATGCGTCAGGCGAAAAGTCAGGTCGCCATCGTTGGTCAGGAGAATCAGGCCTGTGGAATCCCTATCCAGACGGCCGACCGGGTAAAGGCGGGTGTGACGGTACTTCTCGGGCAGGATGTCGATTACAGTCTTCTCTCCTCTCCTGCCACTGGTGCTGGAAATAACCCCCTCAGGCTTATTCAGCATCAGATAGAGAAGCGGCTCCGCTGCGACTGAAATCTGCTTGCCATCGATAGTGATGACGTCCTTAACAGGGTCGACCGGCTCATTGAAGCTCTGGACTATCTTACCGTTAACGGCTATGCCGCCCCTCTTAATAACGGCGGCTATCTGTCTTCGAGAACCGACACCGGCGCCGGTGAGCAACTTGATTATCGATTGTGATGCCATTTGTATGCGGTCAGCGAAAGCCGGACAACCGGGTCATCGGTTGCTTCTATAATCAGAGGAGTATTTCAAGTCTGTAATTTTATTTATAAGACTGCCCGCGAGGAAGAATGGCAATCACATACACGGTACTGTTTGCGTGGTCAACCTCGTAGATCACTCTCAGGTTTCCAACTCTGTATCTATATTTACCGCCCATTCCTTTAAGCGGTTTGATGTTTGGACCTTCGATAGGCTCATATTCCAAGCTGGCAAAACACCTGTCCAGCCTGGTGGCGGTGACTATGCTTACTCTGTTGTAGTACTTGAGGGCTTCTTTCGCGAGGGCGATCCTAAACATCGGTTCTCTTGACATCCCGCCACCATGCGAGGTCTCCGTCCCGAACCTGTTTTTCCCCTCTGCTCAATACGGCAAGTTCTGTGTCGGTAAGTTCTTCTCCCTGGTCGTTAAGCCATTCGGCAAATTTTAGCAGAATACGGCTCTCGTCTTCAGAGAGTTCTCCGACTACTTTCTTTAACTGCCGTTTAGCTGTACTCATTCCCCTACACCTATCAAGCTTATTGTGGACATCCTAATTATAACATATCTGCGGGAACCTAAAGCCTGCTTCGTGTGTACTCACCACTGAACGAACATGGGCATGCCTGCCCTTCCATCAGTACCCAACAAATGGTCATAGACATTATAGTATTCATAGGCGTATGCCAATTCATACGTGAAATCACCAACTTTTTGTGATTTTTGCAACTTTTTCACACTTGCTTTTGACGTTGTGCCACTTCTCAAATCGGTCTATGATTCCATCTAGGTGAAGCTCAGTCCACCCAGAGACGAACGGGCGCCTGGCTCAACCGCCAGACGCCCATTTGAATCTATGGGAAGCTGAACTTCGTTACTATTGACCAACTACCGGGGGCCGACTAGATTTCTTTGTTCTGGATCTTCTCTTTCAGAATATCCCACTGCTCTTTCGTCAGCACACAGACATTGTCCGCCTCACCGATGGTTACCGCCTCGTCGGTTACTTTGACCATCGGGCAACATGACCCCTGCGAACACAGCTTGATCGTCTTCTCCATTTTTTCATTACCTCCTTTCATTTACTACTACTGAACAAACACGGGCATTCTTGCCCGGCCTAGGCGCACAAACGGCATATTATAGCGCCTCATCTTCAATTTGGTCAAACGATGGACGGGCAGTATTATTAATAACAATCAACAGAATATTGAGCTCTTCTGACGCAGCTCCTCTACTTTCGGAGATATCTCGTTGACTATCCCTTGCACAACTTCGGAAGCGGAAACTACACTTTTGATAAGCCCCGCAACCTGGCCACTGTGTAACTCAGAGCCATCATGGTCTCCTAACACCTGTGCGCTGTAAGGGGAATGTTCGCCCAGGAACTCCAGCACTATTTCAGCGGAAGCGCCGGATGCTGCTTCCAATTCGGAATATGTCTGGGTAAACTGGTTTCTTAAGTCCCGGCACAGCATATGTTGTTTACGAACGCTTACTGTAGAAGCATCCTCCGCCTTGACTATGGCTTCCTTCACAGTTGAATGCGAATCTGATTCGTGCGTAACCATGAAACGTGTTCCAATATAGACTCCGTCGGCACCCAGCACCAAAGCCGCTAACACTGCTCGAGCGTCGGCAATGCCGCCTCCGGCTACGACGGGTATCTTGACCGCGTCCGCCACCATAGGGACCAGGACAAATGTGGTCAGCTCGGTGAACCCTTTGTGCCCGCCTGCCTCGTATCCCTCACAGATGACAGCATCGACTCCTATCTGCTCTGCCTTAACGGCATGCTTTACGGTAGAGATTGCAGCGAGGACTTTTATTCCGGCATCCTGCAACGCTTTACAATAGACCTCAGGACTACCCACCGAAAGTATTGCCGCTGTCACACCTTCCTCTATAATAACCTCAACACATTTTTGTGAGAACTTTCGAGCGTCCCCTACTCCTATATTGATATTAACGGCAAAGGGTTTGTCGGTCAGAGTCTTCACCTTTCTAATCTGGCCACGCAGTCTTTCTCCGACAAGTGCCACGTCAGATGTAATTGTTTTGGCACCGGCATTGGGGCCTATCGTCCCCAATCCACCTGCGTCGGATACTGCAGCCACCAGGTCTGCACCGCTTACCCAATTCATTGGTGCCTGGATTATGGGATAACGAATATTCAGCAGAGCACAAAGTCTATTCTTCACCATTGTCAACTCCTTTCACTATCTCGGCACTTCTAACGCCGGCCAATGGTCTTTGTTTGCGGAGAAGTCACAACATTACGTCCTCAAGGACAGAGGCATTATCAAGCTATGCCGAAGAACTGAATACTGGAGTGTTTCATCTGAATATGGAACATAGATAAATATAAATGAAATCCCTGGAGCGAGCAAGTCTCAGCGACTAGTAAACATATTACCCAACAAAAAGGCATCCAATATCACTCAGATGCCTTGATTTCAGCCTCAATTTTGAAGCAAGCTTCATCACCACTGCACAAACATCGGCATATATGTTAACCCCTAATAAACGATACTATAGCAATATTATATCGCTTCATTCCGACAACCTCCTTAACTCGTCCACAATCCAGATCATTCCCTCAGTGTCCAACTTGCAGTATTTGATTAAATCTGTCCGTACCCTGGCAATTTCCTCTTCTGTTGCACTACCGTACGTTATTCTCTGGTACGCAATACTTGCATCCATCCCTGCACCTATACCGCCCTCTTCGTAGCCTTTTCCGGTGATTGCCGGAAGGACTTTCTTAAGTGAAGCTGTGTCTTTCTGCGAAGCATTATAGTAATGGAAACTGGCGAATGGGAACAGCAAATCAACCATCCTTGCGAGAATACCCTCAAGCCAAGCCGTGTATTCAGGAAAAGCCTCAACCAACTCCTCCAGAACGCCCTTCTCAAAGCCAGCATTATACGCCACGATGCTGCCTTCAGAACCAAGTAACCTCTGCAACTCACGAAGAATCTGAGGCCTAGGGTCCTCTCTCCCCTCGGCCAGGAACGAGTGATACCGTGGTTCAGACGCTTCGTTCTCCACCGTATGTAACGAGAATTGAAACGGTATGTCTTGATACGGTTTCGTGCCATCATATATCGGTATTGCCGGGCCAATCGTTTCAAAATCCAAATAGTGAAGTGGGTATTCCAACTTGCCCAAAAACTGTAGTATTTCTTCCTTCTCAACATGTACATTACCTGTCACCGTACATTCTCTCTGAATCCTTTGTTCCCTGGATAGAGGAATATCATCTGGAATATCCTTAATAGATATGATCCCTTGCTCATACAGGGAAAATTGCTTTGTCTTCCCACCCCGTAAATCAAATATACTATTCTCAGGTAAGAACCCCCAGCATTCCGCACGGAGAGGACATTCGTATGGTGCTAGACAGTGCCGGCCAATAGCGGCTTCAGTGCATGTTTGATTCGAGATAACCTCGAATAGGTTAGACACCTGTTCCTCTACGCTCTCACTTATTTCTTGTACTTGAGTGGAGATATCTTCCAGAATAAATAACTGCTCAGGATCTATTTCGCCATTCTTGACATACTGATTGTTTACGTGCCCTAGCTTGCAGGTTCTTATGCTTAGCCCTGCTTTCTCACAGCAGTACTTCTGAAAAGACACATCATCGATATACACGTCCCTAACGGACGTACCGGATTTCATCTCAATTATCTCCCATTCATCTTCATTCACCGGGTTCAGTATGTCGAGTCTGCAATAGATCTTCCCGAAGAGTATGCCCGCCTCGAAAAGTGGCTTTCGTTCTGCGAGGAGTTTCTTTGTTGCGGTGATGTTCTCTATGAAATCATCTTGGGGAATATTGAGGCCATTGGGAAACAGCTTCTTGGCATATTCACCAACCAGGTGCCCCTGGTCGAAGATATATTGAGTGACAGTATCCGATTCGGGAATACTCTCGGGCTGATTTATCTGAGTCCAGAGTAATTTAGGACACTGGAGGCCCGCTATGTATTTAGTCTTAGACAGTAGTTGGGATGCTCTTCTCAATTGTCCACCGCTGCAATTCTATTCTAATCAGGATTTCACGGACAGGCACTCGCCGGCAAACGCGCAATATACTATGGAAACCGGAGCACCAGGCCAACCACTGAAATCAGCTACCAGAGGTACTCTTCTTATGCAATTCGGCAGCAAACTTGTCCACACTGTATAGTATCAGAGCAACATCATCTGCAGTCAAATCTTCGTAGCTCACATATTTTCTTCCAGCCGCAATATAACTTCCAAGCGTAGGCGACCTCATTAATTCATCTTTGTAGCTCTGATAAGCGTCTTCTGGGAATTCGTATTGACGCGCCCATTCTTCAGTTAGAATAATTCTAGTGTTGCCGGGATATGCATCAAGAATAGTTATCATCTGCCCTTTCCATTGAATCCTCAGGCTGAACCCTACCTTCCCCCAATAAATCGTGTATCCAGCCTTCATCCAGCGTTCTATATAGGATTTGAAGGCATCTTTGATGTCAGAAGGTAGAGAAGCGGTAAACACTGCAAGATTAGTTCTTGACGGCTTTACGTCCTCTTCGATAGCTTCTACTTGAATGTCCGGCTTTTTCTCTTCGTAGATCACTTTGACAACCGCCCTGGTGAATTCTCTCGTTTTGGCTACGAAGTTGGGAACGATAACTAGCGGCCAGCTCGAGTCCTTTTCCAACTTATAACATCGCAATTCAACAAACCCTAAAGAAAACTGCAGATGAGGGGCAGATTGAATAATCTCTGCTAATTGTGTAGCCTCTGGGAATATTCTATCTCCGACAACAAGCAATGCGAACCTGCCATTTGAGATGCTCTCTTGGACCTTCGCCTGAAATTCGATCTCACTTAGTTCAAAATTGCGAGTATGTTTTTTGACGGCTCCAAAAATAGATAATGATTCGCCAGTTCGCCTGTTTAAATCCGATGATACAGCCTGATCAAGCCTATCGTAATTCCAAGATGTGAGCGTCTTCGCGTACTCGAGTATTTGAGCGACCACAGTTCTGTGCGCTTCCGGATTCCGCCAGAGCTTTGTTTCAACAACGGTCAGCAAGCCACTTGGACTTATAAAGAGGTTATCTATACTGGCAATCTCCCTGCCGATAGATACCAACGGTACGTAGTCTTCATGCACATAGTTAACGGGCAAGATTGACGGATGCTTGAAGAGTAACTCTTGCAGCCATTCTTCCTGAAATGCCTTTTCCTTTACCGGTATAGGCGTCAGTGCCTTACCGGAAGCACTGATATCACTGACAAGATATGGGTTAATGTTGCTCATAGTTAACTCCTTAACTTCATTCGGTCATCATTCGAAAGACCCGGTACATTATTGCATAGGTTTCTGGACTGTAGTTAACTCCGGTCACTATCCAGAATAGTTTCGGCTTACCAACAATCCTGTGTGGGGGGTCTTTCAAACTAATCGAAGCTAGCATTTATTACCACTGGACGAACATGGGGATGTTTGCCTTTCCATGAGTATGTAACAGGATAAATCACTCTTCGAGATACGTATCACGAACAGTGGCTAACAACATTCTTCCATGTGCGACATGTCGGTCATTTCTCAAAACAGCGACATCAAACCCTGGATAGCATTGGTTGAATCTCTGCTCTCTCCAACGATTAACGGACCAGCGGTTTCGAGCCATCTTAGCATAAGGATAAGATGCAATGCCTTCAAGCTCGTCGCGGACATTCCTGCCAGTCTGTCTATCTCTAAACTGTACTCTAAACCGTTCCCGCCGGAATATTTGAGCTTCAACTCTCTTTATAGTGGGCATATCACCTCCTTCGAGCATTCGCATACTCAGGCATGGATTTGCTTATCAGTACCCCTGTCTATCCTCGGATATAGCTGTGTAGCTGCCCTCCAGAGCTGTTGATATAGAATCCATGACTTGTTTAAGGTGTTTCAAATCCACGGTTTGTATTCCCTGTAAAGTAGGGTCTCCATCATAATCTCTTGAGTACCGCCAAGCGTCAGAAGAAGGGTCAATTCTGCAAAATTCCTGAATCTTTTCCTCAACAGCTTCAAGTTCTTGGTCACCAAACCATTGTGAAGAGCTTTCCATTACTGGCTTGGCCTCTTTCAGAAGCTGCTCAAGCTTGTGCCCTTTTCTGTATATGTGCTCCGCACTTTCGATAATAGTTTTTAGGCGCAATTCAATGTACATTCGATACAGGTACGCAATAGAATAAACAAGATAGTCGGCGCAACCATGGTTCTTCAACGCTATGTCAATAAGCTTGTCTGCCGCGCTCTTGAAGCCTAAAGCGCGAACATCATCACTGGGATAGACATTCGCTACACATGGTTCATGAGTGCCTGGCTGGAATATAGGCACTCCTCTTTCTGCAGTAGGGATTCCAGATTTTCCCCTTAGTACCCTAATCTTGTTTCTAATCTTCTCATCCATTTTCTGCATGTCTGCCTTTTCATGCGTACATAAAGAGATAGACGAATTCGGTCAAGATTTCGAACCGATTAAAAATCCTACGCATGGCAACAAGAGATAGGCGCAAATTACGCCAAGGACAGTTATTAAGACCGGTAGTCCGGGGAAATTAGTAACGGAAGGGTTGGCCAAGACATTATTAATCTGCGCCATAATAACTTCTGACCATGGCAATGCGAACTCTACAATAATACCCGCAAATGCGCCTAGTATCCCAAAAGCGATGTTCATGGTCCTAATATTATAGCATATCGGAACAAGTTCCTGCTTATGATGGTAGAATCACTTGAAATGGAGACGAACGCTCAATTGAGAAAAGGTCTGAAGGGTATGAAGCGTGTAGCGGATGATGGGTCATGGTTTAGAGATACTCCTCATTATTGGACAGAAGCGTCGTTGCCTCTGGCTTATGCTGCTATATGTGCCGAGGTGGTTTCCAAAATGTCAGAAAAGGCTGGCTACTAACCTGGTTAATGCTGCTATCGCTATGAGCGCTCCAATTGTTTCGATTGAAGTTAGCCAGAAGCACGAGTTGACAATTATATAGGTATAGTTATATAATTATGCCATGGGTAAGAAACTGAAACTGCCGAGTCTAAGATGCCTGCGTTGCGGACATATCTGGATACCACGGAAGCCGCAAGAACCTAAATGGTGTCCAAAGTGTAATTCTCCATATTGGAACAAACGAAGAAGTAAGGCCAGAAGGAAATCGGGAGGTATTAGAAAATGACCAGGATATTTAAGAGGACGGATGTTGTAGCCCAAAGGTCGCGAGCGGAGATGCGTTGCCCTCACTGCGGGCATGGAGAATTCCGAGCAGTGGCAGGCAAGTTCTCCTGGCTATTCGGACAGCGGTTTGTATGTCTGAAATGCGAGGGCACTTTCAAGCGAGCTAACCTCGTGAAGATAAACAAGAAGGAGAAACACTTTCGCGCAGAGCAAACGGGAGGCGCGCGCCGACCTCGAGGTAGAAAGCGGAGGTAGTTTATTCACTGATGCATCTGGTAACGAATCAACAAACGAGACGACGATGATGTATTTTGACGAGGCACCAGCTCCGAGGAGAACTACACAGCAAGAAAAGGAGTATCTCTACCAAAAACAGAAGGGCAAGTGCAACTATTGCGGCTGCAGACTCGCGATTCACCATCTTCAGGCTGACCATAAGGTTCCAGTTGACCGTGACGGATCGAACACACTGTCGAATAAGCAACTCCTGTGTGGCCCATGCAATAGAAGAAAGGGTGATCTGACGGATGGCGAGTTTAGGCGGAGGTATCGCTTGCCGGGCAGCAGGATTGCGAAGTGTCCCCCAAGCAGAGCGATTCCGCAGGAGTACTTCCAGGCAATATCTAAGGAGATCGCAGCTAAGAATGCTGCGAGAAGGAAGCGTGATAATGAGTGGTTTGGGCTATGAAAGTAGCTATCTATTGCCGTGTAAGCAGGGAAGGTCAAGATGGGACAGAATAAACAAAAGTGGAAGGGGGTTAAGAAATGAGCGATATAGTATTAGGGATGATTATTGGTGGATTAATAGGAGTCGTCGGTTCTGCTGTCGCAGCATTGATACAGGGGTATTACTCATTGAAGGGTAGAAGAGAAGAGAACTCGGCTCGTGAGCGCCAGCAATCAATGCAGATTAAGCATGAAAAAGATAGTCAGCTTATAGCTATGCTAATTGCAACAAGGTCGAGTTATCTAAAGCCTCTAAGTAGTTATTTAAGTGTCAATTACCACCATCTATGATCCACCCTTCACCACAGACATTGACCCACCCGGTCAGGTAATTTTTATCACTTCATGCTCATGGTAGTCAACACCTCCTCTCTGCGATGGGGGGACAGACGCTCACGATAGCTGGTGCCCTCAATGATGATCTGGTAGCTGGCATTAGCCAGACGGTCCAGGGCGCTGTTGCCCAGGATAGGGTCATCAAACAGTCCTAGCCACTCATCTACCGTCCGGTTACTCGTGA
>JAWOFK010000029.1:0-4019 GCA_046497565.1 Dehalococcoidia bacterium | reverse complement strand
TTAAAGAAATAGAAAAGGACCACATCTTGAATACTCTCCGTGAAACTGACGAGAACTATAGTAAGGCAGCCAGAATCCTGGGAATCAGCAGGATGACACTGTATAAGAAGGCGAAGGAATATGGTTTCGATGTAAATAAAATAGACAGCAACTGACCAGTTTCTTTACATAGCTGGACAGGCAACAGATTCTTGGCCTGGGTAAAAAGCTGCCCGAAAGAAATTCGGGCAGCTTTGCTGTTTTTGGCAAGAAAATTGCAACACACAAGGGTGAAGGAGGTGCAAAATGAACAGACAGACAACTCCAGCAAAACAACAAAAGGAGGTAACAGAAATGAAACCAATATTGATAGTCGAAGATGAAGCCATCATGCGTGAATCGCTCAGGGACTGGCTCAAGGACGAGGGCTATGACGTAGAAACTGCTGAGGAAGGTGAAGAGGCACTGGAGAAGATTGGAAAGAAAGAGTTCAGTGTGGCAGTTCTTGACCTGAGGCTGCCCGGGAGGGATGGATTGGAGATCTTCAAGGAAGCCACAACCCAAGACCCGCAGCTCAAGGGCATTATCATCACCGCTTATCCCTCAGTTGAAACGGCGGTGGAGGCGATGAAAATAGGGGCAGTCAATTACATAGTGAAGCCTTTTAGCCCCGACGATCTGGAGAAGGCGATCCAGGAAGTTCTGGGCCCCGTTCAAGTGGAGATAAAACCCGAGGAGGCCAAGGTTGAAGAGCCCATCGCGGAGCTCCCGGCGGTGGAGGAGGCCGAGATTGAGGAAGTTATAGCGATAACTGAGGAGGAAATCCCCGCCCACCTCGAGCAAGGCCAAACTTACTTCAAAGCAGGCCGCTATCAAGAGGCCCTGAGAGAATTCGAGTCTATCTTGCACGTAGCCCCAGGACACATAGAAACTCGAGTCTGGGTCCGGAAGACGAAGGAAGCACTGGCGAGGCCATCGGTTGCAGCACCTGAAGGCGAGCAAGCCGTCGAAGAAGGAGTGAAGGTAAACGAGTGTATCTGGTCAAGGATGGGAGTGGTCTCTTACAGGATCTGCACCCACGACTATGACTGTCTCGCCTGCGAGTTTGACCAGATGATGCAGGAGAAAATCGCTGCTGGTGAGGCGTCGGAGTTAGACGAGGGTCTGGAGAAGCTTAAGGAACTGCCAGGACCTCAGAGGCTCTGCCGCTATGCCCTCAAGGGCGATGTCTCCTATCGACTCTGCACCCGTGTGTTTCAATGCGCAACCTGTGAGTTTGAGCAGCGGATGCAGGATGCCCTTGAACGAAAGCTGGCAAAACTGTCGGCACGGCGGGAAGCCTTACAGAAGAAGAAGGCAGGCGCCGAAGGCCAGACCAGTTAGTGTCATGGCGAAAGAACGTGCAGGCCTGACCAGCACGAAAGGGGTCAGTATCCCATGAGGTAGCTGACCCCTTTCCTTATCCCTTGCCACGCTAGCGGCTCATCATGAAACCAGTTTGCCAAATCGTCACCCAATGGCAGCAGCGTAGGGAATTCCGTCATCGCCTTTCAAATCCGATTTTGGAAAAACCCTTGGGAAACGGGTCGTTGATCGTCCTCTAAGAAGCTCCAGCCGGTATGTTTGCCTTTTCTGACGTGCTCTGTTATACTTCTGACCCGTGCTCCAAGCTATGTTACGGAGAAAAAGAGTGGCTACAACGCTTTCATGTAAGCCGCCTTTTTTTGTGCGCAATTCTGAAGAGTCGAGGTGAATCTTAAGATGGAAGTGCTAAGTCCTTACAAAGAAGCTACAGATGTCATACTCGAGGCTGGTGGTGAACCTCTCAAATTGTGTTACCAATGTGGTCTTTGCACTGGTACTTGTCCCTGGAATCTGGTACGGAGTTTTCTTGTTCGCCGCATGATGCATGAAGCTCAGCTCGGGGCGACCGATTTTGGCAGCGAGGATGTCTGGACTTGCGTCACTTGTCGAGCTTGTGTCCAGCGCTGTCCCCGTGGTGTCGAGATAATCGATGTTATGAGGGCCATACGCCGGGCAGTTGCCAGCCTGGGCATTGGCGTCGTTCCCGATGCCTTGAGAATTTCGGCCAAGAACATCGCTGGCGTAGGCAATCCCCTGGGTGAAGCGCCGGAAAAGCGAAACGACTGGGCCAAAGACCTTAAGGTGAAGGATTTTGCTTCGGGCACCGAGATACTTTATTTCCCTTGCTGTGTTCCCTCCTACGACCCTGATGTAAAAGCAGTGGCCCGATCTACTGCTACGATCCTCAATAAGCTGGGGATTGATTATGGGCTCATAAGCACCGAGGCAAAGTGCTGCGGCGAGGCAATCAGGAAGGCCGGACACGAAGATACATTTCAGAGTCTGGCCCAGAACAATATTGACCTTTTCAGTAATAGTGGTGTTAAGACTGTGCTGGTCTCTTCACCGCACTGCTACCACACGTTCAAAAACGAGTACCCCGAGCTTGGAGGCAAGTTTGAGGTAATACATATCACCCAGTACCTGGCTTCGCTCATTGAGAATAAGAAATTAAAGTTCTCCAAAAAGATGAACAAGAAGGTAATGTATTCCGACCCCTGTTATCTGGGGAGGCATAATGAAGTCTATGACGAGCCGAGAAAGATTCTGCAAAGCATTTCAGGCCTGGAACTAATAGAATTCCCCGATGCTCGGGAGAATAGCCTTTGTTGTGGTGGCGGCGGTGGTAGAATCTGGATGGATACGCCGAAGGGAGAAAGATTCTCTGATATCAGGGTTGAGCAAGCTGTAGAGAAAGGCGCTGATATAATAGCCTTAGCTTGCCCCTACTGCATTCTCAACTACAGGGATAGTGTGCTCTCCATGGACAAGGCAGAGGCTATACAGGTGAAAGATATCGCTGAACTAGTTGCTGAGGCAATATAATAACGGAGTAGCGAAATGGAAGAGATAAGGACTGGCGTTTACATCTGCCATTGCGGGTTAAACATCGCTGGCACGGTGAATGTGGAAGAGGTAGCCAAGTACATTGGAACTCTGCCTAATGTGGTGGTCTCTCGCAACTACCGGTATATGTGCTCTGACCCGGGGCAGGACCTCATCAAGAAAGACATTAAGGAGTTGGGCATCAACCGGGTTGTGGTTGCGTCCTGCTCCCCGAGGATGCATGAGCTTACATTCCGCAAGACTGTTGAGGATGGCGGGCTTAATCCTTATCTATATGAGCATGCGAATATCAGAGAGCATTGTTCCTGGGTTCACGATGACAAGAAACTGGCCACTAATAAGGCAAAGGACTTAGTCCGGGCCGCCGTGAGGCGAGTTTACCACCATGAGCCTCTTGTGATTCAAGAGGTTCCGCTGAATCCCAATGTGTTGGTTATCGGTGGCGGCATTGCAGGAATGCAGGCGTCGTTGGACATTGGCAACGGGCAGAACAAGGTGTATCTGGTAGAAAGGGACCCCAGTATTGGCGGGCATATGGCACAGCTAGACAGGACCTTTCCTACTCTAGACTGTTCAGAATGCATTCTAACTCCCAAGATGTCCGATACCGGGCATCATCCCTTCATCGAACTCCTGGCCTATAGCGAGGTGGAGGAGGTCTCCGGTTCCATAGGCAATTTCAAGGTGAAGGTCAGGAAGAAGGCGCGCTATGTAGATGAGGTCAAGTGCGTCGGCTGTGGCGATTGCGAAGAAGCCTGTCCGCGAAGCGCACCCAGCGAGTATGAGATGGGTATGGCGAACAGAGGAATGGCCTATATTCCGTTTGCTCAGGCGATTCCCAATGTTGCCACGATCGACAAGAGGGAGGAAAGGCTCTGCAAAGCAGCCTGCAAAGAAGCTTGCCCAATACATATGAATGTTCTGGGCTATGCATCTCTTATCAAAGAAGGGAAATTCGAAGAGGCTTACGAGGTCATAAGAAGAACTAATCCCCTCCCTGCCGTCTGTGGCAGGGTTTGCTATGCCCCTTGTCAAGAGGCGTGCAACCGAGGTCAGTTTGATGAACACATAGCTATCAGAGAGCTAAAGCGTTTTGCTGCTGATCATGA
>JAWOFK010000015.1:0-19119 GCA_046497565.1 Dehalococcoidia bacterium | reverse complement strand
TATTTCTCTCTGCGGGCGACTTGAACAAAGCAGCATTAGCCCAATGTGAAAAACAATGCGTGCTCAATAGAGATGTTGGTCTACCGGTGGAAATACGGACGGTGATTGCATACATTACTGCCAAACAGTAAACCACAGATATGCGTTTTCTGATGTCGCTCTGCCAGGATTACGGTAGCATTAGCGCAGACTCCACCCATCTGAAATTGCAGGCAAGGCAGTTGTTCACAGTGGACGAAGACCAAAGAACCGAGACACTCTGCCTACCGTTCACTATTGCACCTTCTAGCGACTTGTTCGGATGGGAAAAGCCAGTGCGCTTTCGGATTCCTATGGCTAAGGGAGTTCCCGGTAGGTCTGCTGGAGGAGCAGAGCGTCCTTTTCCAGGTATGGGACGCTCTCGCATATGACCACCCCCTTTGCCCTCCGCTCCTTCAGGGCTTTGAGTAGCTCGGCATATTGGAAGTCTGAGTCCGGCAGCATCAGGTGCTTGATTTCTCCCTTCTGCCCGTAAGCGATCCCGGAGACGTGGATGTGCATGTTGTTCAGGGCTTGTCTGCCCAGTTTTCGTTCAACCCGGTCCAGAATATCGAGAAACTCTTGATAGGAGTTAGCTTTGCCTGTCCGGGCGTGCCAGTGAGAAAAATCAATGCAAGGGGCAACTCCTTCTATCTCGCTGCTAAGCTGAAGTATTTCCTCCACAGTGCCAAATTGCGAAGATTTTCCGGCAACTTCCGGGCGAATCGTCACCGTGTTGCCTTCGTTCTGGAGAATGTTCACCACCTTCTGCAAATGCCTTTTGACGATGGTGTAGGTCTCTGCCGGGGTGCTCTTGAGATAAAAGGCGGCGTGAAAGGTGATACTTGTGGCGCCCAGAAGAGCAGCAATGCGAGCAGTTTGCAGTATCCTTTCTTTGCTCATGTGTACTTTTTGTGGCTCCACAGCATTTAGATTTATGAAGTAAGGCCCGTGAGCCGTGAGCACTATTTGCTCTTGGGCAGCCAATTTTCCAATAGACACAGCGGCCTCGGGGCTCATCCTTACCCCTTGCACAAATTCCACCTCCATGCAGCCCAGACCCAGCTCTGCAATACGCTCAATGCCAGCCTCCGTGGACCGGAGTCTGGCACTGACAGGAACACCGCCTGTTCCGAAAAGGAGCTCACCTATTTCACCTGAACTCATAGCTTCTCTCTGGACCCACTACAGTCTGGCCGCTCTCGACAACTTCTCCTGCGGCTTCTGTCCTGCGTGTCGGTGTCTCCCTTCCGGCACTTTCTTGGTGCGCATGTTATTTGCTATATTATAGAGAAAATGGGACAATCTGGCTAAGGCTTCAAAGACTGTGTGGGCCTTTGTACATTATCCTGGTTCAGGAAGCCGGGTATCCAGAAGCCTTCGGCTGTAGCTGGAATTAGCGTGGAATCTTTTGCAGCCATTGGCATCACTGAGGAGTAATTGCGATATGGAACGGGTCATTATCTTCGACACCACCTTGAGAGACGGAGAGCAAGCCGCGGGAGCGAGCTTGAACGCTCAGGAAAAACTGGAAATAGCCAGGCAGTTGGACAGGCTGGGCGTTGATGTTATTGAAGCAGGCTTTCCCGCCAGCTCCGTTGGCGATTTTGAGGGTGTTCGCCTTATCGCCCAGGAGCTCGAGCGGCCCACAATTTGTGCTCTTGCCTCGGCTAGTGTTGAAGCCATAGACAAGGCCTGGGAGGCGGTCAAGGAGGCAGAACGCCCTAGAATCCATGTCTTTCTTTCAGCCTCGGATATCCACCTGGCCCATCAACTTAAGAAGAGCCGGGATGAGGTTCTAAGGATGTCGCGGGAAATGGTGGCTCGAGCCAGGACTTATCTGGACGACGTTGAATTCTCACCGATGGATGCCAGTCGTGCTGACCCGGCTTACATCTACCAGATTCTGGAAGCTGTGATTGATGCCGGGGCAACCACCGTCAATATCCCTGATACCGTGGGGTATGCTACTCCTCAGGAATTCGGCAGCTTGGTCAAGGGCATACTGGACAGCGTTTCCAATATCGGTAAGGTAGTGGTCAGCGTACATTGTCATAATGACCTGGGGTTGGCTGTGGCTAATAGTCTGGAGGCGATAAGGATGGGCGCGCGGCAGGTTGAATGTACTATTAACGGCATTGGTGAAAGAGCGGGCAACGCTTCTCTGGAGGAGATTGTCATGACTCTCAGAACTCGCCAGGATACCTTCAAGCTTGCCACCAGTATTGATACCACTCAGATTTACCGCACAAGCCGTCTGGTGAGCGAGCTGACCGGGTTTTCCATCCAGCCTAACAAGGCTATCATTGGAGCGAACGCCTTTCGCCATCAGTCGGGTATCCATCAAGATGGAGTGCTGAAAAAGGCCATCACTTACGAGATTATGGACCCGAAACTGGTGGGCATCCCCTCGAGCGCTCTGGTGCTCAGCAAAGTGAGTGGCAGACACGCCTTCAAGGAGAGGTTATCCGAGCTCGGCTACACTCTGAGCGAAGAAGCCTTAAACCGCGCCTTTCAGGGCTTCAAGGAATTGGCGGATAAGAAGAAGGCAATCACGGACCGGGATATCGAATCACTGATAGCCGAGGAACTACGGACCGTTACCGAGGTGTACCATCTTGACCATGTTGAGGTTTCCTGCGGTGACCACAGTCTTCCTACGGCAACAGTTCGACTTATCGGGCCAGGTGGGCAGACTCTGGCCGATGCTGCTCTGGGCACGGGTCCTGTGGATGCCGTATACAAAGCTATCAACCGTATAGTTGGTATACCTAATAAACTCACGGAGTTCACTGTTAAATCCGTGACCGAAGGGATTGACGCCATGGGGGAGGTTCTGATACGGATAGAGAGTGGAGGTGTAACTTACACCGGGCGTGGTGCTGACACTGACATCATTGTTGCCGGTGCCAAGGCGTACATGAATGCCCTCAACCGTTTGTTGGCAGCAAGAAGTAGGTAGTGAACTTGAGTACTGAGCTGGAGATAGTATTGAGGTTTCTATTGGCCGTTGCCCTGGGAGCTGGTATTGGTTATCAGCGGGAGCGGACAGGCAAGGCGGCGGGGCTGCGCACCCATGTGTTGGTGAGCGCCGGAGCAGCTCTCTTCACGGTGGCGTCTATATATGGGTTTGGTGTTGGCATGGCTGATATCTCTCGAGTTGCTGCCGGAGTGGTAATTGGCGTCGGTTTCATCGGGGGCGGAGTTATCTTCCGCGGCCCACGTGGGGAAGAGGTGGCCGGGCTGACCACCGCCGCTACCATCTGGGTGACTGCCGCCATAGGTCTGGCTGCCGGGGCAGGCATGGTATTGATATCGGTGATAGCGACTGCGGTCAGCGTGGTTGTTTTGTCGCTTCCCAAGATTCGTGGCTAACAAAGTCGTTGCCGGCTTTTTGTCTGTCGTGGCGAACAGGGCAAAGGAATCCTGATGAGGACCGTGGCTCAAAGATTTTAGCGGACTTCCTTACGAAAAGGCATTTGTCATGCTCAAAATTTTGCACACTGCCGACATTCACCTCGGGGCAAAGTTCTCGGGCCTGAGGAATAAGAGCGACTCTCAACGGGAACAGCTGAGGGCTACATTCAAGAGAGTCATAGCGACTGCCATAGATGAAAGGGTTAACATCGTTTTAATCGCCGGGGACCTGTTCGATGCTAATCAACAACCCCAACGAAATATAGATTTAGTGATAGAACAATTCAACCTGCTCCAGCAGAACAATATTCCGGTCTGCCTCGTCCCTGGCACCCATGACTCTCTTGATTCCACATCAATTTACAGAAAAGTTGACTTCCAAGGAAAATGCTCTAATGTGAAGGTTTTTGCTGAGGAGAACATATCATACCAGGAATACCCCAGCCTCGATTTAACGGTGTATGGGAAACCAAATCTGAGCAACAGGTCTTACATAAGCCCGCTGAAAGGGCTCAAGCCCGCGACCTCAAGCAGGTTTCACATCGCCATGGCGCATGGGTCGTTCTATATTCCGGAGAAGGTGGCGGAGGATGACCATGTCTTCAGGCTGGAGGAGCTTGAAGACAGCGGCATGGACTATGTGGCGCTGGGCCACTGGCACAGGGTCTATAACTGCTCAAAGAAGCCTCCAGCCTGGTATCCCGGCCCGCCGGAGTGGATACCCGACCAGAGGGAAAGAGGGGCTGTGCTTCTGGTTAGCCTGCTGGACCGCGGCGAGGTCAGGGTTGAACCAAGAGTGCTTGGCGTTCGTGACTATGACGAGCTGGAGATAGACGTGAGTGAAATACGAGACCTGGTGGAGCTAAAAGCGCGCATCTCGCAGGGGGCGACTCAGGACGTGGTAATGGAAGTCACTCTCAGGGGACTGCGCGATACGGAGTTGATGTTAAGCCCTGAGGAATTGGAAACTGAATTAGGAGAGAAATTCTTTCATCTTGGTGTTATCGATGAATCCCATCCCAGGTCGGGGGAAGTGGCGGAGGATGAAGAGCGGTTGATCAGGAACAGGTTTATCAAGCTGGTGAAGGGGCAAATCGAGAGCTCGGAGGGAGAAGAGAAAAGCATTGCTGAAAATGCCCTTCAGTATGGCCTAGCTCTTCTGGACGGTAAGGAAGTCTTATGATGTGGCTGAGAAGGATCGAGCTCAAGAACTTCAAGCGTTTTATTGATTTTGAGGCCCGGTTCAGCCCCGGCATAAACGTGGTCAAAGGCCCTCGAAATGAAATGGGGAAGTCCACTTTGCTTGAGGGTATCATTGCGGCCCTCTTCTATAGTCCGAAAAGCACTGCCAGGGAGATTAAGGACTATGTTTCCTGGGGCTCGAACAGACAGTTTCGAACCTGCATCGATTTTGAGGATAACGGAACTGTATACTTGTTGGAGAAGGACTTTGACAGGGGGACGATCAGGTTTTGTGCTGCTGACGGCCGGGAAGAGCTTGATACTGTCAAGGAAATTTCGGAGAAAATGGCCGAGTTACTGGGGACGAGGTCTGACAAGCTTTTCTTATCTTCGTCTTGTATTCGTCAATCTCAGGTGACCGAGATCTCATCGGGCGAGAAGGAGATCACGGCCAGCCTGGAGGAAATTGTGAGTGGAGGTAGGGAAAGCACGCTCGCCTCGCAGGTCATACAAAAGTTGGATAACAAAATCGCTGAGATGAAGAGGGGACTGGATAAACTGGCAAAAAACCCCGGCACAGTAGCCATTCTCAAGAACAAAATACAGGAGACTGCGCGGAGACATGATGAGGTCGCAGGCGAGGTCTCCAGAGTGGAGGCTGAGAAGGCCCAGCTGGTGGAACTGAGCAAACTGCTGGCCGAGGTCAAGGAGCAATATGAAAGCGCCAGGGCATTGCTGGAGAAGAACAAGCAGCGCAGGGATATCGAGGCCGTCATTGAAAGGTTGACCAGAGACTATAACAGCGCGGAGGAATTACTTAGCAGGACAAGAAGCCTGGAGGAGGAGTTCAAGAAAGCCGATGAAGCCCTGAGGGCTATCGACGGCTTCCAGGACAGGCAACAGGTGGCGGAATGTAGACGGAAGCTGGACGGAATTGACAGCAGGCGTAAGGATATCAGGAATGACCTGGCTCAGCGGGAGGAGGAACTTGCTGAAGGAAAGGAAAGGTTGCATACAAGAAGACCTGTAACGTTTCTCGGGTCAGCGAAAAGCATAGCCGCTGCGGTGGCCATACTGACGGGTGGCATAGTCGGAGTCCTCATCGGCCCCTTCTATCTACTGGCCGTGCTGGTCCTGGGCGCAATCCTCCTTGCCATATGCGCGCGGGCGAGGGCCGCCCTCATTCGGGACAGGACCAGCATTTCCAGCCTTGAGGAACGCATCCAGAGAATGAAAGAGTCTCTTGCTGAACTCAACAAGGAAGAACAGGCGTTACTGGCTGAAGCCGGATGCAACACGGTTGCTGAGTTCGCTGAGAAAGAGAGGACTTTTAGCTCCAGGCTTGAACAGAAAGAAGGAGCGAGATATCGCCTGGAAGGAATACTGAGCGGTCGTACCATTGAGGATATTGACAAGCAAAGGCTGGAAATAGGCAGAAACCTGGCGGTTGAACAGTTGAAACTCACTGCGGACATGATAGAAACGCGCCTCAGCCCGGAACAGTACATCGAACTGGAAAGGAAAATCCAGACTCTGGAGGCCAGGAAAATCGAACTCGAGAACCGGAAAAGGCGCTGTGAAGTAATCATCGAACAGGCAAGATTCGATGTGGAAGACCAGGTCAAGCTGAAAGAGGAACTGGAAAGCCTGGAAAAAGCGTTGGAACGTGAAGAAAGAAAGGTGCAGGTTTATGAACTGGCCAGGAGATTTATCTACCAGGCCAGAACGGAGGTCCTTTCCTCGATTGAGGAAGCTCTGGAGAAGGAAATCCAGAGACATCTGGTGGTCTTTACTGATGGTAGATATGAGCAGGTGAGAGTTCACAAAGAAGACCTGGACTTCTCGGTGTATTCGGATGAAAAGAAGGACTGGGCCAGGCCTGAAGACTTGAGTGGGGGAGTGATCGATGAATTCTATCTGGCGTTTCGGCTGGCCCTGGTGAAGTTGATATTTGGCGACAAGAAGCCCCCTTTGATACTGGATGACCCCTTTGTTAATTTTGACTCAGTGCGGCTGGCTAATACGCTGGACTTTTTCAAGAGGCTGGCCTCAGATTACCAGATCATCATATTCACACTGAGCGATTCATACGATGGAGTGGCCGATAACATTATTCTGTTAGGTGGAAAATGACAAACAACAAGAAATGAGAGGTAAATAGTATGGAATTTGATGTAGCAGTTCTGCCCGGGGATGGCGTCGGCCCTGAGGTGGTAACCGAGGCGCTAAAGGTCTTGCAGACGGTCGGTGAGAAGTCCGGCCACAGCTTTCACCTCCACGAAGGCCTCATAGGTGGTGTCGCCATAGACACCCTGGGCACAGCCCTCAGCGACGAGACCTTGATAATGTGTGAACGATGTGATGCCGTGCTGCTCGGCGCAGTGGGCGGCTCCAGGTGGGATGACCCTCAGGCCCCAATCCGCCCTGAGGACGGGCTGCTGGCTTTGCGCAAAGGACTGGGGCTGTTTGCTAACCTGCGCCCCGTCAAGGTCTTCCCTATGCTGGTGGATTCCACCAGCTTGAAGCCCGGGGTAATCGAGGGGGTTGACCTGGTCGTGGTCAGAGAACTGACCGGTGGACTCTACTTTGGCCAGCCCAAGAAACAGTGGCAAACCCCGCAGGGAAGGCAGGCGGTTGATACCCTGGCCTATTCCGAGGTGGAGATTGAGCGCATAATGAGGGTTGGCTTCGAGCTGGCCCGAAGCCGCCGTAAAAAGCTGACCTCGGTGGACAAGGCCAATGTCCTCCAGTCATCGCGCCTGTGGCGGCAGATTGCCACAGAGGTTTCTGCCGATTATCCTGATATTGAGCTTCAGCACATGCTGGTTGATGCCTGTGCCATGAGGCTCATTCAACGTCCGGCTGACCTGGATGTCCTGGTCACGGAAAATATGTTCGGCGATATTCTCACCGACGAAGCTTCGATGCTGGCCGGTTCCATGGGTATGCTCCCTTCGGCCAGTCTGGCAGGGATTCCCGGGGGGAAGACCTTCGGCATGTATGAGCCGATTCACGGCAGTGCTCCCGGTCGGGCGGGGCAAGACCTGGCCAACCCCATTGCCACTATCTTGAGCGCAGCCATGATGCTGCGCTATTCCCTGGCACTGGAAACTGAAGCTCAGGCCGTAGAAGATGGCGTGCTGGCTGTCCTTGAGCAGGACTATAGAACTTACGATATAATGTCGGAAGGCAAAGTTCGGGTGGGTACCAGGGAGATGGGAGACTTGATTGCTGAAAAAGTGAAAGGTTAGGGGAATTTTTTATGACACGAGTGCAGCTTTATGATACGACTCTCAGGGATGGCGCCCAGCAGGAAGGGATTTCTTTCTCTCTCGAGGACAAGCTGAAGATTGTCCAGAAGCTGGATGATTTGGGCATTGACCTCATAGAGGGTGGCTGGCCTGGTTCTAACCCCAAGGATACGGAGTTTTTCGCCGAGGCACAGAATCTGAAGCTGGCGCATTCCACCCTGGTCGCCTTTGGCAGCACCAGACACGTGAGTTCCCGGGTGGAGGAGGACCTTAATCTCCAGGCCCTGCTCGAGGCCGGAACCGGCGTGGTCACCATCGTGGGCAAAGCCTCCGATAAGCAGGTAACCCAGGTTCTGGAAACAACGCTGGAAGCAAACCTGAGCATGATTACGGATTCCGTGAATTACCTCAGGACAAAGGGGCGTAGGGTCTTCTTCGACGCCGAGCACTTTTTCGACGGCTACAAAGGCAACCCTGAATATGCCTTGCAGGTGGTGTCGGCCGCCGCCGAAGCTGGTGCGGAATGCGTGGTTCTTTGCGATACCAACGGCGGCAGTTTGCCACAACAGGTGGCAGAGGCCACCAGAGCTGTCGGGGATTGGTTCGCTTCGCTGTCGATGGCGCCCGTTCCTCTGGGCATTCACACCCACAATGATGCTGAGCTGGCGGTAGCTAACTCCCTGGCCGCCGTGGAGGCAGGAGTTACTCAGGTCCAGGGGACCATCAACGGCTATGGCGAGCGCTGTGGCAACGCCAACCTCTGTTCCATCATACCTACCTTGAAACTCAAGATGGGCATTGACTGCATCACCGGCGAACAGCTCAGCAGGCTCAGAGACGTCTCTCGCTATATATCGGAGCTGGCCAACATGCCCCATTATGACCGGTTTCCCTATGTAGGCGATGATGCCTTCACCCATAAGGGCGGGCTTCACGTATCGGGCATGATAAGATGGCAGGACAGCTACCAGCACATAAATCCGGAGCTGGTGGGCAACCGCCCGCATGTTGTTGTTTCCGAGCTGGCGGGGAAGGGCAGCATTGTCTTCAAGGCCAGGGAGCGCGGATTACCTGTCCCTAAAGGCAAGGAGCTCGACGAGGTGCTGAAGCAAATCAAGTTACTGGAAAAGCAGGGCTTTCAATATGATGTTGCCGAGGCGTCGTTGGACCTTTTGCTCCGCCGGGCCCAGCCCGGCTATCGGCCACCTTTCGAGCTGGTTGACTTCATGATTGTGGTGGAGAAGCGGCGCCGGCCGCCCACCAGGGGAAACCAGGAAGAGCCGCTGTCGGAAGCCACCATCAAGGTCAAGGTGGATGACAGGATAGTGCATACCGCCGCCGAGGGCGATGGCCCGGTCAACGCTCTCGACCAGGCCCTGCGTAAAGCTCTGGTCCAGTTCTATCCCGACCTGACTGCCGTGACACTTATTGACTATAAGGTGCGCATCCTCGAAGAGACCGCAGGCACGGCATCACAGGTCCGGGTGCTCATCGAGTCCAGCGACGGCAGGGAGAACTGGCGAACGGTAGGCAGCTCCACTAACATCATCGAGGCAAGCTGGCTGGCCCTGGCCGACAGTATCGAGTACTGGCTGACAAAGCAGGCCGGGAAAATATAGTTCAGCACCTCGTCTTCAGCCAGTCCAGAACGACGGCCATGGCTTGTTCCTCCACGCGCATCCTGTGTCTGGCGCCGGGAATCACCCTTAACTCCTTGGGCTCTTGGGCCTTCTGGTACAGCCGCTGCGCATGTTCCAGAGGTATCAGCTCATCGGCGTCTCCATGGACCACCAGCAGCGGCCGGGGAGAAATTCTATCCACCCAGTTGACCGGAGTGATGGTCTCAAATCCCCTCTCCCATTCTTCCGCTGAGGGTGGGAAATCTTCGTCCCTGATCGCCCCGGCCTGGCGAAATCGTTGTATGGTGTCCGCAGTCGTTTCTCTTTCTCGCAGAGAGCGAAAGTCCGCCGGGCAGGCGCAGGTCACCAGTGAAGCTACCCTCGGGTCATGGGCTGCGGTATAGACCGAAACCGCTGCCCCTCCGCTAAATCCCAGCAGGCAGATACGCGCCCTGTCTGCCTCCTTCAGGTCATACAGGTAATCGAGGGCAGCCCCTAAGTCTCGACTCCAGCCCATGATGTCTAGGTTGCCTTCGCTCCTTCCTGCGCCCCGGAAGTTGAAGATCATGGTCAGAAAGCTGGCACGGCAGAAGCGCTCCGCCAGTAGTGCGTAGCCCCTGTCGCCGGGGTCGGGCGGCCCCGCCGGAATGCCGTGGCAGATTGCACAGGGCGGGATGGACCTTGTCCCCTGCCGGAACATAAAGCTCGCCCATAAGCTCAAGCTCATCGACTTGCAGACGAATTTCTCTTATTTGCATCCTTTCCCTTCCGCCCTAAGAATCCCCTCCCCCTTACTCTCCTTCCACCTCCCCCTTAAAATAAGGGGGATACAGGGGTTATTTTCCCAATGGTCAGAAATAATAGACTCGCCTTCTCTTCTTAATGATGAAACCTGCTATCAGCCCCAGGAAGAGGCCTCCGACGTGAGCTTGCCAGGCTATCCCCGAGAAGACGAAAGAGAGAAAGAGGAGGATTATGACTGCTATCCACAGCGGCACGGGAATAGGGATGAACATTATAAAGACCGGCACTCTGGGGGCTATTATCGCCAGGGCTCCGGCAAGGGCATAAATGGCTCCTGAGGCTCCCACACCTGTCGAGAATGGATTGGCGAGCAGGATGAACAGGATGTTGCCGGCCAGCCCTCCCAGAAAGAATACTGCCAGGAAGTTTCTCTCTCCCACCGCCCGGATGAGAAAGCTGCCCAAGAAATACAGGGCTATCATGTTGAACATGATATGCCACAGACCCCCGTGGACAAACATGCTGCTTATGATGGTCCAGGGTTGGTCTGGGAGGAGTGCAGGTGTCAGGCCCAGCAAATAGATTGTGTCTGGCCTCAGCGACGTGATCAGGAATAACGAGACATTTAGAGCTATCAAGAACCACAGGACATTCAGATTCACGGCGCCGTAAGTTCGCATTGCGCAATTATAGATTAAGTTTGCTTCCCCGTTCAACCGGCTGCCCCCTTTTCTCATTTGCCATTCGGGCTTCTATATTGTTTAGGGTTTAGAGATTAGTATTTCGAGTTTCCAATCGGGGGGTTTGGCATTTGGCCTTCGTCATTTGATATTGTATTGTAATATCATGCGGCCTGAGTTTATAATGGGCAAGATATTCAAGCTGGCAAGAAATCTTCTTTGCGGTAATTTCGAGTGAGCGAGCAGAGTCCTGGACAAAGACGAAGGCTTCCCCCGGCAGCTATAGCGGCCATAATTCTGGCCGCCCTCTGTGGCCTCTCACTGTACATACGCATACATTTGGGTTACGACCAGATCTTTGTCAATGACTGGATCTTGTTCCGGGAGACCGATGCCTACTATTACATACGCAACATAGAGAATATGGTCCACAACTTCCCCCGCTTTAATGCCTTCGATCCCTACATGCTGTACCCCGGCGGTGGAGGAGGGCTTGCCCGTCCATTCTTCGCCTGGCTTGTCGCCGGCGCCGCTCTGCTTATCGGTGGGGGCGCACCGACCGAGCATACCATACAGGTGGTCGGTGCCTATATGCCCGCTATTCTGGGCGCTCTGACCCTCATCCCGGTCTATTTCATCGGCAAGGAATTGTTCAACCGCTGGGCAGGCATAATCTCCGCCGCCCTGCTTGCCATACTGCCCGGCGAATTTATGAATCGTTCCCTGCTCGGCTTTACCGACCACCATGTAGCTGAGACTCTGTTGAGCACTGTGGCTGTACTCTTCCTCATAATGGCCATCAACCGGGCACGAGAAAGAGAGATTTCCTTCAGCCACGTCTTAGCCAGAGACTGGTCGACTATCACCAGGCCTCTCGTCTATGCCCTGCTTGCCGGTATTTTCCTGGGCTTCTATCTCCTTTCCTGGGTAGGCGGCCTGCTGTTCATCTTCGTCATATTTGCCTACCTGCTGGTCCAGTTCCTTGTCGACCATTTAAGGCGCAGATCAACCGACTACCTGTGCATTATCGGCACTCCAGTTTTCCTTGTTGCCTTCCTCATGCTCCTTCCCGTACTGGGCGCAGGCGGTCGCGAAACGGCGTATCGCGTGTCCATGCTGGTTGCCATACTGGTACCCCTGGCCTTGAGCCTTATCTCCCGGCTTATGGCAGGCAGGGGATTGAAGCCCGCTTACTATCCCCTGGCCCTGGTGGTCCTGGCTGGAGTCGGTCTGGCTGCCTTTCACGCCATCAATCCGGACCTGTTTCGGTCCATGCGCGGCCTGTTCGGCATCTTCGCCCCTGTCGGCCCCGGTCTGACCGTTCTGGAGATGCAGCCCCTGACCGCAACAATAGCCTGGGGCAACTTCAACACCTCCTTTTTCATCGCATTTATCTCCCTTGCCGTGGTGGTTTATCTCGCTGTCAGAGAAAGAAGTGCCCCCAGGACCCTGTTCCTGGTATGGAGCATAATAATGCTGGCGGCAGTCCTCGGGCAGCGCCGCTTCGGTTACTACTATGCCGTAAATGCCGCCTTGCTCACAGGCTATTTCTCCTGGAAAATACTGGACCTCGCCGGCCTGGGCAAATTGCTGGCTAAGTCCAGGGAAGCGGTGTCGGCAGTTAAAGAATTCAAGAAAAGGAAAAGGACCACAGGTAAAGCCAGGCCAAAGAGATTCATGCAGCCCCGCGGTGTCTGGGTCCGGGTCATCGTTGCCGGAATCGTCATCTTTTTCCTGGTCTTCTTCCCCAGCATCGGGCTGTGGAGGGAGGTGCCTTCTCGATCTGTCAGAATTGGTGAGGAATGGCTTTACGTTGGATACACAAGGTATATTGCCGAGAGGCCACCAATTATTGAGCGGGGGTGGTACACCTCACTCGTGTGGCTCAGGGATAACAGTCCGGAACCGTTTCCTGACCCCGATTTCTACTATCAGCTATACCCGTCCAGGGCCGAGTTCGAGTATCCCGAGACCGCCTACGGCGTGATGTCCTGGTGGGACTACGGCTACTTCATCATGCAGATTGCCCGTCGCATCCCCAATGCCAATCCTGGCCAGGCCGGGGCTATTCAGGCTGGCCAGTTCTTCACCTCCCAGAATGAAACCGCCGCCAACGCCATCGCGGATGACAGAAGTTCGAAATACGTGGTGATTGACCATACAATGCCGACCGGCAAGTTCTATGCCATGGTTGAGTGGGCGGGGCTGAGCCGGGACGAGTTTTTCGAGGTTTACTACCAGCGGACGGAGGATGGCGGTGTGACCTCGATAACCCTGTATCACCCGGCTTACTACCGCTCTGCTGCGGTCCGGCTCTATAACTTCGACGGCCAGGCCGTGGTTCCCCAGGAATCGATAGTCATATCTTACGAAGAGATAACAACCCCCGAAGCAATGAGGTATAAGGAAATCACCGATGTCTGGCGGTTTCCTACTTATGAAGAAGCCGAGGCCTTTATGGCAGCCCAGGAGTCTGGAAACTACAGAATAGGAAACCCTGACCCCTTTAGTAGTCCCGTGCCTCTTGAGGAGCTGAATAGCTATGAGCTCGTGCATTCGTCCCAGGCCACAAGAACACTGGCCGGACAGACATTTCCCGCCGTGAAGATTTTTGAGTACCTCGGTCCAGAGTGGTCCTGACCGGCAAGACGGCCACCGTAACCAACCCAACAACTAATCACTAATCACCGGTCACTAATCAGTGGAGATGAACCTAACAAACCCAGGCCCCCCGTCATTGCGAGCCCCGATGCAATCGGGTGTGGCAATCTCAACAAACCCAACAGACTCAATGAACTAACTTCCCCTTGACTAATGCGCCTTCCGACTTTAGACTATTGACTAACCAATCCGGGTGATGAAGGTCGGTGAAATCAGTGGCGAATGCCAGGCGACAAATCAGGCAACTGCAGGAATCTGGCGGCCGCCCGACTTGTCGGTAGGAAGTTAGAGGGAAGAACCAAACTGGATCGCCTGTCAACAAAGAGGAGGTACAAAGGTGATGAACATAGAAGCCGAGGTCAGGGATATGAAGCAGCACATAATTCAGATGTCGAGAAAGCTAGATGAGCTGTTGCATGAAAGGGAAACTGTCTCCATGATGAAACTCGCAGAGAGGTCGTTGTCGGGATTTGTTGAGAGCGAGCCAGATATTTACAAGATAGAGGATTTAAAGGTCCGGTACAAATGAAGGGCAAAATAGTCCTTGTGCCTTTCCCGTTCACCGATTTAACTGCGGCAAAGCTCAGGCCAGCCCTGGTTATTTATGAAGGCGAGGAAGATGTAGTCGTGGCATTCATATCTTCGAAAGTGCCACCTGAACCTACCGAGGTAGATGTTTTGGTAACCAGGAAGGATACTGCTTTTGCAAAGAGCGGACTAAAGGCAGATTCACTGATAAAGCTTGATAAAATTGCGACTATACTGAAAGACTTAGTTGTGGGTGAGCTTGGAGAACTCAGTGAAGAGTGGAGACAGGAAGTGAATCTAAAACTGAAGAAGATGCTGGAGATGTAACTCGCCGTGAGCTCCGTGCGGCGAACCCAGTAAACCCAACGAACTCAAGAAACCCAACAAACCCAACAAACCCAACGAACGCAGTAAAGTACCCCACAGCAAGCTGTGGGGCATTACGGGTAAGGGAGCCGCCCCACCGGGTTGCGAACGGGGCCGCTTTCCTCCCCCCAGCAAGCTGGGGGGTATCCAGCGGAGGTTTTTATGAACCCAACAAACCCGAAGGGCCGACGCGTGGCTGATCCAGGCCGGAGGGCGGATTCCGGGTATGGAGGTTGGGATGGTCGGGGGGGAAGAGCATGAAGGAAGCCGGGGTGATTCGTTTTGTAAAAATGTCTATTTTTCCTGGAGTTAAACTGCTCTTTTTCGTACGTAAGGCGACAGATTCAATTGTTAAAGTACACACGATTCGTTTCGTCGGTTTGCCCTTTATATTTGCGAGCCGTGGGGGCTGGCGAACTGACGCAGAGAGGCAAATCGCAGACGACCACCAGTAGTCAGTAGAACCCTAGCTCGCTACCTCGTAACTCCCCCTAGCCCCCTCTTATCCTAAGAGGGGGAAACTGGTAACTCCCTCTGACTCCCTCTTACCGTAAGAGGGAGAACAGCCAGGAATCTCGGGAGATTCTTCATTCCGCTTCGCTCCATTCAGAATGACAAGGGGGGCGAATGAATGCTATTTCAGGGTCAACGCCTTCCAGATTGGTGATGTTCCACAATTGGCATATTTGGGCAGGGCTAAGGGTATCGGAATAGAAACCGTGTTTACGGACATGACATTCCGATTGCCTTTCTGGCCACCGCGCTTCCTTTTAGTTTGCGTTGGAGTTACAGTCAAGTTCCTGGAAACCTCACCTGCGATTTTTGATTTATTAGATTAGGACAAAAGTTCTAAGTAGAAGATAACACGACTTCTTTATTCGGTCAAGGGGAAAATGTCGCTTCGTGTCCCAATCGTTAGCTGAGGCTATAATTCTCATAGTTAGAAACAGATATGCAAAAGTTGAAACAATGATTGCCTGGCCACAATGCCGATTATATTATGGCTCAACAAACCCAACGCACCCTATGAACCCGCTGAACCTTGACTATTCTGGCCTTGTTGGCTATATTATTGACAGGGAGGCGGGAAATGGCACAGAGAACACGGATCTGGTTTGATGTAGACCCCGAGCTAAAGAAGCGTTTCAAGGCGGCCGCAGCTCTCAGGGGAAAATCGTTGCGCGAATGGGTGATTGAAGCTCTGATAGCTGAGCTGGAGGACGACATTGACGCTCGGGAAGGATTGGCTGTTCTGGGGGAGGTGGAAGGAACGGTTTCACTGAGGGAATACCTATCTTCGGGCAGGGCATCTCCCCGTGTATAGGATTGATCTAAGACGGAGGGTGTTACGACAGCTCGAAAGTCTGCCCGGGAAAGACTGCCGGTTCCTGGTCGAAGCGCTTGAAAGATTAGAGCAAGACCCCAGACCATCCGGGGTGGAAAAGATCAAAGGCACAGAGCTGTGGCGAATTCGCCGGGGAGATTACAGGGCAGTCTACCATATCGACGATGTGGAGAAGATTGTCACTGTTGTCCGGGTCGGACATGGCAAGGATATCTACCGCGGAATCCCGTGAACGATCGTAACCAACCCAACAAACGCAATTACTAATCACCGGTCACCAATCACTGCTGATGAAGCCAACCAACCCAACAAAGTTGACTACGGGCTCGGAGTGTGGGAAACTGTAGGAGAGTCCCTCGTGGGGTCCCGTGCGGTCAGCAAAGTAGGAGGTGATTAAGATGTCCGGTGCATTAAAAGAGATGGATAGGGCTGAACTGGTCAATCTGGAACGACCGGATCATCTACTGAAAGGTCTTAGCGCAGCAGAGCTTGAAACTCTGGAGATACTCCTGGATGAGGAGGCCTATGAAACCATTGCCCGGTCTCTTAAGGAGCTAGAGGAGAGAAGGGGAATACCAATGGCAGACAATCCATAGGAGCGGAGAATGAAGATAAGTCAGCTACAAAAGAAAGTAAAGTTTGTGAGAAATGCTCAAGGTAAGCTAACCGAGGTCGTCTTACCTTATGAGAGCTACCAGGAATACCTGGATATGAAGATCAGCCTTGAGTTCTATGAAAGCCTGGACACGCAAGAGAGCATAAAGAAAGCCAGGGAGGATTTGGCAACCGGCAGGTTCAAAGACTATGAAGACATAGAGCGGCTGATACAGGACTTACATGCATGAACAAGCCAAGATCCGGGTAACTGACGAGTTCCTAAGAAGGTACAAAAGACTGCCCAGGCGAATCCAGAAGAAAGTGGATAAGCAACTGAGGTTCTTGGCTGCCAACCCCGCTCACCCCTCATTGAAGATTCACAGGCTAAACGATGAGTGGGAATTCTATGTGGATATACATTATCGGGGCATTTTTCTACGTGAGGGCAATATGTACACTCTCTTGACCGTGGGAGTACACAGAATTGTCGAGCGCTAACAACCGTTTTGAGGAGGCATCCCAACGAACTCAACGATGTGGGGATATTAGTCAGCAGCAGATGTAATGTAGTAGAATAAGCAGGAAAGAGCAGGAGGATAACAATGCCGTCCATGACAGAAATTCAAATTTATGAGAAGGTGAAATCACTGGAACGGGAAATCTCTGGGATGAAGATAGCTTTGTTGAAGTCGGGAATGGTGAAGAAAAACAATCAGAAGCTGATCTCGTTAGAGGGCATCTGGGCGGGAGTTGAGATTACAGAGGAGGACATCAAGATTTCACAGAAATCCCTGTTCCCTCAGGAGTATAACCTATAGTGGCTTCTAATGTGGCACTCTTCGTAGCGGATACACATTCACTTGCCTGGTACTTCACAGGAAGTAGCAAACTAGGCGTTAAAGCGCTTCAAGCCTTTAGAGAGTCATCAGCAGGAAAAACCATAATAATTGTCCCCACGAGTGTGCAAGAGTCCGGCCTGGTTGAAGCAGTTTGGTAGAAGGAAAGAATTAAATGACGGATGAACCATCCCACCCATCTCAACCACCTTAGCAAACTCAACCAACCCAATAAACCCAACCAACCCACCAACCCACCAAACCCCTTTCTTACCAGATAATCCTTATCGCATATTGAGCGACCTGTGGGTCGGCGGTCAAGATGGGCAGGTTCTCCAACTGGGCTTGTGAGACAAGCAACCGATCAAAGGGGTCTCGATGATAGTCTGGAAGTGTATGGACATGCAGGGCATGGCTCATGCGGATGGGCAAGCTCTCGATGGCATTGAGGGCCATCTGCTCAAGGACAAAAGACTCCAGATTATCAGGCAGGTCCAGTTTGCCCAGTCTGACTTTGGTGGCTATCTCCCAACCACTGGCAGCACTAAGGAAAAGCTCATTTCCCCCATGGCCGATGACTCGGCGGGCATGGTCAGATAATTGATGGTCGTCGGTGATCCACCATAAGAACGCATGAGTATCCAGGAGGGCTCTCATTCTTCGAAAGTTTTCAGAACGGCCTCAGGCAGCGGCGCATCGAAATCAGGAGCGATGGTCACCTTCCCTTTGGCGCTGCCGGGGTGCCGCCGCGTGGGTTGCTCTACCACCGGGACGAGCCTGGCGATGGGCTTGCCGGCTCTGGCGATGACAATTTCCTCTCCATCATTTAGCCTGGCCAGAAGTCGGGAAAGGTGGGTCTTAGCCTCATGAATGTTCACTTGTCTGGACATCGCATCTCATCCTGTCAGGATTATAAACTAAGTCATGGACTAAGTCAAGTCGCAGTAGCCTGCGCGCAATCCTGCCCGGTAGCTGCCCCATTCTCTGCATGCCCCCCTGGTAAACTATAACCCCACAAACCCAACAAACCCGCCAAAATCGTGGACATACTGGCCCGTAGCTGCCAGAATGAGCCGGGAGGCAGACCCAAACATGAATCCGAAATCGAGCATCTCCGACAGGAGTCGCGAGTCATCGGACCTCGGCCATGTCGGGACTAAAGCCTCGCACTAGATGACCCCGCCCCGAGATTGCTTCGTCCCGACATGGCCATGCCTGGCTGAGGCAGGCATGGAACGAATGAGGTTTCTGGGGGGCGTCACTGCCTGACGACATCCTTCGGCTTCAGTTCAACATGCAGGTCGGCTTCAAGAGCCGCTGCAATCTCCACGAGCGAAGCTAGGGTGGGGTTGGCATTACCGCTCTCCAACCTTGAGATAGCAGCTTGCCCCGTTCCTACCTTTGCAGCCAAGTCCTCTTGACTCATCTTGAGTTCGATGCGGCGTCTGATAATCGACTCAACTAACTCGAATTCCGGCCCTAGCGCTTCATACTCCCTGCGAAACTCGGGTTCACTCAAGAACCTTTTCTTTACGTCCTTATACGACCTTAGACTTGCCATTCCTTGTCTCCTTTCACAGAAACACATTCAATTCACGTTAGCCGTCTAGTCTCATAGTCATGCTGTCAATTACCACCATCTATGATCCACCCTTCACCACAGACATTGACCCACCCGGTCAGATAATTTTTATCACTTCATGCTCATGGTAGTCAACACCTCCTCTCTGCGATGGGGGGACAGACGCTCACGATAGCTGGTGCCCTCAATGATGATCTGGTAGCTGGCATTAGCCAGACGGTCCAGGGCGCTGTTGCCCAGGATAGGGTCATCAAACAGTCCTAGCCACTCATCTACCGTCCGGTTACTCGTGA
>JAWOFK010000051.1:0-49219 GCA_046497565.1 Dehalococcoidia bacterium | reverse complement strand
CGGCAAATCAGCAAGCCAGAACCGAAAGCAGGGACTGCAGAAGAAGTCTGGCTGGAGGCTGGTCTGCCATCTCTATCTGGACCACACCAGAATCGTCCCTGGGTGCAAGTCCTCCGGGCATTGATCCACGGAACCGGAGGCATAAGTTGATGGCCATCCCGGATTCTCACCGACCAAAAGTTGACAGTTACATTCGTTACAGGTCCATTTGCTTGCCTTATTCCTTAATGCTAACATTATCATCTCGGGCCGCTAGCTCAATCGGTAGAGCAGCTGACTCTTAATCAGCCGGTTCTGGGTTCGAGTCCCAGGCGGCTCACGTCAAAGCCGGGCAAAGACACCCTTTGTAGCATACTCTCCTCGAAATTCGGCACCTCCTTCCCCGTGAAAATTGCTTGAGCTGTCTTATTGTCTGGCGACTGTGGTTATGCGTCGTCAGTTGCGTATTCCAAATCATAAGCGAACTAATTGCTCTCGATTTATCACTCCAACAAAAGGCAAGCCCAGGGATTGAGTTGAACACCGGTCATCAGGTTGTTTGTGGCACAGCGCAACCGATAAGCTTGTAGGCTAATTTAGCCAATAGAAAAGCACAAGAACCTGGCCCTTCTGCAGGGCAAAATTCCATTAAATCAAAACCCACCACATGCCTGTGAAGGGCTACCGATTTCATTATATCCAGGAGTTGTCGCCAGGACATACCATCGGGTTCAGGCGTACCTACTGCCGACATGATTGAAGGGTCCAGAACATCCACATCTATGGTGACATAGACATCTTCACTGAGTGACTCAACTATCTGGTCTATAGAAACTGCCTTTGATGCCAAGTCGGACATATAGAAGGGCGTCAGCTTGTTTTGTCTTAAGAATTGTTTTTCTTCCTGGCTGAGGCTGCGCACTCCCACCTGACAGATAGGGCACAGCTCAAAGATGCGGCGCATAACACAGGCCTGGCTATATTTGGTCCCCAGATATTCATCTCGAAGGTCAGCGTGGGCATCAAGTTGCAGCACAGAAAGTCCGGGAAATGCATCCTTATGAGCTTGCACCATCCCTGAAGAAAGTGAGTGTTCGCCACCAAGCATCACGACAAATTTCTCCTTTTGTATTAAGTCTTTAGTCACTTGATAGACCCTGTACATCATGTCCTGGGGGCTGCCCAGCGCGGGTTCTAGCTGAGGCAGGGTATGAATACCAACCCTGTATATCTCGCGGTCTAGCTCTAAATCATAAAGCTCCAAATACTGGGAGGCATCAATGATAGCCTGAGGGCCATGGCGAGACCCGGTTCGCCATTCACTGGTGCTGTCGTAGGGGACGGGCAGAATCACAGTCTTGGCTTGCTGAAAATTTGCATGAGGTGGTTCTAATCCAGCAAAGACCCGAGGCGGTAGAAATTTTCCCTCATCCCAATAACCGCAAGGCTCGGGATGACGGTCTCGGTTATTCATGGTAGACGAAACCCTGGGGGTTGGATGTCTCAGGTGTTGCCTCGGGCCATTCTCTATCAATGAGGCAGGTTCTCAATTTAACTAACTGGAATCCCTCTCTAAAATCGTTTATCGCTTTGTCGATATCAAAATCCTTGCAGGAGAAAATATCTATGTTAACGTAATTCCGTTCAACAAACGTATGGATGCCAATATGACTTTCGGCGATAAAAACAAAGCCTGATATCCCCCAATCGTCCAGAACTGGCCCTACGTATCGGAGCACGTATGGCGGTGAAATCCTGGTCATTCCAATCTGGGCAGGGTAACTTTCCAACCAGTTTCGGAGGAAATCTTCGTCGCGGAGAATCTGTTGGTTGCTGGAATAACCATCTATGATTAAGTGCATTGGGCCTCCTCAAGCAATATCTTTCTCAAATCAAAAAGGGCGGCATAAACTGCCCTTTGTTTCATTCTTGAGCGATTTCCGCGGAGCATGTGGGTGAAGGTTTCCTCAAATTTATCACTCTTCAGGCCAATGAATACCTGACCAGAACTCGTGTCGGGATTGATGTTGCCCCCGACACCCATGCCGATATCGGCCTTCAAATTCTTGCGCGCGACCTCGGCCATTGCCACAGCTACTTGAGTACTTTCCTCGCCATGTTGCTCTATGAAGGAGGCGTCCACACCGCAGGCAATCTTGGCCTGGTCACCCCGGGCTAGCAATCCCCCCTTGAAGTAAGTATGGCTGTCCTGGCCGCTGGCGATGGTAGTGCATAGAAGTCCCTCAGTGCAAGATTCCATGGTGGCTAAACTCAAGCATCTGGCTATGAGCAACCCTCCAATTACAGAGTCCAGGGTATCATCATCTACACCCCAAATATGAGGAGAAAGAATGTCTCGAATTTGCTCTTCACTTCGGGAAATGAGGCGTTGAGCTTCTTCTTTCCCTTTTGCCTTAGCTGTGATACGTAGATAGACACCGTCGGGATTAATGTAAGTGGCCAGTGTGGGGTTCGATAGTCTGGAAAGAGGTGTTACTAATTCATCTATCGCGGCTTCGGCCACCCGAAAAGTCTTAATGGTCCTGGATAGGATGACCTCTCCGGTTACTCTTTGTTTCAGTTTGGGAAGGATACTCTCCTGCCACATCAATTTCATCTCATCGGGTGGCCCCGGCAGGGCTATAATTATATGGTCATCTTTCTCAACCCACCAACCGGGTGCTGTGCCCATACGATTGGGAATCACTTGAGCCGAGGGGATGATAGCTGCCTGTTTCATATTGCTTTGCGGTATTTTGCCAGGATAGCGACTTAACAAATCCTGCAATTCTTGCCATAGTTTCTCGTCAACCTCCAGTTCTTCGCCCAGCAGTTCAGCAATTGCCTCTCGGGTGATGTCGTCCTGGGTAGGTCCCAAGCCACCTGTAACGATGATAAGGTCTGCCCTTGCCCAGGCTCGCCTCAAGGTGTCAACTAACCTTTCCTGATTGTCGCCCACCGTGGAGATGAAATATAGGTCGATTCCCAGCAAAGACAGTTGATTGGCCAAGAAGGAAGAATCGCTATCAATTATGTTGCCCAGCAGAATTTCTGTGCCAACGGGAATTATCTCTGTCTTCATTTTGAAAGTTCATTGCGAGTGCAGCAGAGCAATCTCTGTTAACATTTGCTTGCTGAGATGCCAAGATACTTTTCCACTATTGCCATAGCGCAATACTTACCGCACATACTGCAAGTCGCGCCGTCACCAGGTATCTTACTATGGACCTGTTGTGAAAGTTCAGGGTCTAGAGATAGTTTGGCTTGGGTCTTCCAGTCAAGAGCCTTGCGCGCCCTGGACATTTGTTCATCCCACTCTCTGGCGCCCTTTACTCCCTTAACAATATCGCCAGCGTGGGCAGCTATACGTGAGGCGATTACCCCCTCTTTGACATCCTCCGCATTGGGGAGCGAAAGATGTTCAGTGGGGGTAACATAGCATAAGAAGTCCGCACCAGTTGCAGAAGCGATTGCCCCACCGATAGCAGCAGTTATGTGATCATAACCAGCACCTACATCGGTCACCAGAGGGCCCAGAACATAGAAAGGCGCTCCACGGCAGAGGCTTTTTTCTAATTGAACATTAGTGGCGATTTGGTCCAATGGCAAATGTCCAGGACCTTCTATCATAGCTTGAACGCCGGTTTCCCTGGACCGCTCTACTAATTCACCAAGGATGATTAACTCTTCGATTTGAGCCCTGTCAGTGGCATCGGTCAAACATCCCGGGCGCAGGCCATCGCCCAAACTCAAAGTGAAATCGTATTCAAGAGCCAGGTCCAGCAGGCGGTCATAATATTCATACAAGGGATTCTCCTTATCGTTGTGGAGCATCCAGCCGATCAGGAAAGCTCCTCCTCGAGATACTATATCAGTTACCCTGCCCTGTTTCTTCAGCCTGGCCACAGACGCCTGAGTAACTCCGCAATGGACGGTCATGAAATCGACACCGTCTTTGGCGTGTTCGCTAATCACGGCGAAGATGTCATCGACGGTCATGTTCACAATGGCTCCGCGACTCTCGATCGACTCAATACCCACCTGATATATGGGCACCGTCCCCACAGGCACGGTGCTAGCGCTCAAGACACTCCGCCTGATAGCTGAAATATCACCTCCAGTGCTCAGGTCCATTACAGTATCAGCACCAAAGTCGATGGCGGTCTGTAGCTTCCTCAGTTCTGCATTCAAATCACAGAAATCTGATGATGTGCCTATGTTAGCATTGACCTTTGTCTTCAACCCTGTGCCTATGCCGCAGGGGATCAAATTCGCGTGATTGACATTGGCCGGGATTACGATTTTGCCCTCAACCAAGCCTTGTATGATGCAGTCCGTCTCTACTCCTTCTTTTTCGGCTACGTGCTTCATCTGGGGTGAAACAATTCCCTTTCGCGCTAACTGTAGCTGTGTCATCTTCTTATAGACCTCGCGTAACTTGCAGTAAGCCTAAAGTATAAATCATTTTACGCAAATTTAGAAGGCAAATCTAACCCGGAGCGATTGTCGGCGCAACAGCAAGGAACCAGAATGCAGACTCAGGACAGAGCCCTTAAGATTTCCTTTTGGATTTTGAACAGTTTGTCTATCCCTTGCTGCGCCAGAGAAAGCACGGCATCGGCAGTTTCTTTGGAGAAAGGCTTGCCTTCGGCAGTTCCCTGAATTTCCACAAACTCATTCTTGTCGGTCATTATGACATTGAAATCAACTTCAGCTTGGTAGTCTTCTTCGTAACAAAGGTCAAGTAGCATATTGCCGTTGACAATGCCCACGCTGGTAGCTGCTATCATTTTGTTTAAAGGCATAAATGGCAAAATGCCCTGTTTTCTTAAGTTATGGAAGGCGTCATATAGAGCAACATATCCACCGGTGATAGCTGCCGTTCTGGTGCCGCCATCTGCCTGCAATACATCGCAATCTACCACAAACGTTCTTTCTCCGAGGACGGCCAGGTTAGTCACCGCCCGCAAACTGCGACCGATCAGGCGTTGAATTTCCTGGCTTCTTCCTTCTCCCTTGCCGCGCGGTGTACGAGTGAGTGTGGAACGGGGTAACATGGCATACTCCGCAGTAACCCAACCCTGGCCTCCACCTCTGAGAAAGCCGGGCACCCTTTCATCCATGCTCACAGAACACAGCACCCTCGTTTGCCCCAGTTCAATTAGAGTAGAACCCTCAGCAAAACTCTGGTACCCCAGTATTATGCGCACAGGGCGAAGCTTATCGTCGGCTCGGTTGTCTATTCTTGGCATGCACACAAAAACATAGCAAAGTATCTGGCTATCTACCTGTACATCTCGAGCTGTTATCTATCGTCGTCCTCTTTGTTGATAAGTCTCGACAAATTTTTGGATGGAGCGGTCGTATGTCCTCTCCACATCATCGGGGAAAAAACAGGCGGGCAGCTCGCCGGATCCCCAGTGGTATCTCAAGCACTCGCAGCAAATGCCCTTCCTGCTACACGGCTCGTAAGTGCAGTTACATTCCTCCTTGTTTTGCTCCAAGCTACACTCTTTCATATTTGCTCTCCTTCGACAATTGTTTGGCTGGACGCTGTTCTGCTGACAAGATAGAATGAGACTACTTTCCTGAACATATGCTATTATATGCTAAAACAGACGTATTGGAAAGGAAGGCAGTAGGTTGCAGCTGCCACTTGATGCTTATCTTGATATAGAGACCACAGGCTTATGCTCTTTCTATGACGAAATAACCGTTATCGGCATTTGTTTAGCCAACGATAGCGGGAACACACTGGTTCAATTTGTCGGTGGTGAGGTGACCAGGGCCAACTTGCTCAGGAGCTTGCGTTGTGTGGATACAATCTATACATACAACGGTAGCCGCTTTGACCTTCCTTTCATCGATTTTCGTCTGGGGGTAAACCTGACAGAGCATTTTCATCATCGTGACCTGATGCACGATTGCTGGAGAAACAATTTATACGGCGGTTTCAAGGCTGTAGAGCGGCAATTAGGTATTCGTCGACGGCTACAGGATATTGGTGGAGCAGAGGCGATAGCGCTGTGGTGGAGATACCAGATTAACAATGACAGAAAAGCCTTGAGCTTATTGCTGGAATACAATAAGGAAGACGTCGTTAACCTGGTGACATTGAGGAGGAAGCTAGAAAGGTTTAATTGTCGACCCTGTTGAGGAAAGCGGAAAGAATATTAGCCTGAATCCTCAGTCCCACGGAAAAGATTCATCATAGTAATAGAGGTCATTGAAGGCGACGATAATTTCATATTTGTCCAGTTCAGAATCAGGGTGGGGCCTGCGAGTCCCAAACCTGGGATGCCACGAAGAGAGTTCAGCAGGTGCTTGGGGCTCTATCCTCCGCCACTCCCCGTCGTGATACCAATTCTCTTTCAGGAAGGCATGTCCATATCCTTCGTCATCAACACCAAGGACGACATATACCTGCTCCGCATCGATGCCGTAGGCTCTGAGGAAAGAGATCAATAGAATAGAAAAATCCTTGCAGTCGCCGGTACGCAAGGCTAGGGTTTGTTCAGGCGCTTGCCAGTACATGCTATCGCCCCATCGCTCGTCATCAGACATATAATCTATGGTGATGGCAACCCAGTCCCGGATATCATCGAAGCCGTCCTGGGAAGGCTCGTAAGGAGAGTCATCATCGAGGATGATCTGTAGATACTCGTTGACCACCGGGCACTCCGGTGTGACGAGAGTCTTGATTTCAGACTCGGTTATCCCAAAGGGAGTGGTAAGCGGGCCTTCCCGGTAAACGACCTCGAATTGAATGACGCAGCCCAACCCGGACACGATGAGCGCGCCAAGCAGAACTCCACAAAACAAATGGATTACAAGCTGTTTCTTCATACGCAAGTTCCACAGGAAGTTGCCCGCTGCCCGTCGCTACGAGCCCTAACTTGTCAGGGTCCGTAACCTCATCGCCTGCAGCTCGGACACGGCCGTCCTGACGAAGTGCCGCCACCGGGAATGGTCGGCCAAAGAGGCCTTGTTTGGCTCAACATGTTTTCCACCCGTTCCCGTACCCTTTCCGATAACTGGGGCCCTAACTGAGGGTGAGGAGCCTCAATACCCTTCTGCTCTAAGGCCTGGACTCTCCTCTCATGACGTATCTGTGCTCTAGCCATCGCCTCTTCTATGATTGGCCTTGCTTGTTCCGGTAGTCCTTCCCAGACCTCCCCCAGTACCTCCAGATGTATCGAGGTCGCCGCGGCTATGAGCTCTTCCACCTCATCTGTATCTTTGCCCATTTCTTGCCCAATTCCAGAAATGTCTTCTCCGAACTCGGCCATCGTTTCAAACTGCTGCAGAGCGGCCTCCGCTCCGTTCATATCCCCGGCCATAGCCCTCTCCCTGACCCTATCCAATCTTCCTTCCATGGCAGCCATGTTGATTTCCACAGCCCTTAGCGGGTCGACCTGTGCCAGAGCCTCCAGAGCACGAAAATGCCCCGTCGCCGACACGTTTCTTGCCTGTGCTATGGCTGCCTGTGCTTCTGGCGGCACCAAATCGAACACCCTATCCAGTACAGAGAGGTGTCTTGCCGTGGCATTACCCACCAGCGCTGTTATGTTTCCTGTAGGCAGACCTTCATTACTCGCCTGTCTCATCTTAGTGCTAACCATAGCCATGGCATCATCATACTTTTCCACAGCCAGGCCCAGGTGTTGCAGACGTCCCTTTTCAGCCAGAGCCTCCATTTCTTCTACGCGTCTTTCGGCGAAGCTCAGAGCTCGCTCGGCCCTGCCAACATCGTCTGCTGGCATCATCATTCTTACCTGCTCCGTACTGAGTTTCACCTGGTAGAGAGTGTCACCAGGCAAACTGGCCTGTGAGGCATAAGCTGTGCCCCCGCCCACGGCAGAAAGAGTGAGTACGATTGCCACAATAATACTTACCATGCTGAACCTCCTTTGCAGCGGTATTTGCTTTGTCTGTCCATTATAACGAGCCCATGGCCATTTTGTTACAGGTTGTCTGTCATGAATGTGCTCCATAAGCTGGACCCGAGCCTTGACCTTGAAGGAACCAGAGGGCTTGACATCCGGCGGCTCCCGGATTTCAAGAGCGACCCTCAATAGCGGCTCCAATTGCTTACGCAGAGACGGATACCTGTTCAGGCAGTCCTCAATGCTGCACCTGCCCGCCTTGATATTATCTATACACTGAGCAAGTATATCTTCAAATTTCTTCAACTCTGCTCCACCTCCTTTTCCAGAATATCACGGAGTTTGACCAGTGCCCGGTGGAGGATGACCCTGATATTTCCCTCTTTCTTTTTCAGGAGAGTAGCAATTTCAGCGAACTCGAACCCTTCCATGAAGCGCAGGATAACTACCTGTTGCTCATCCCCTCTTAGCTGCAGAATCGCCCGCCGCACACGCTGTTGCTCAAGATTGGCTTCGGCCGCCCGCTCCGGGCTCAGTCCTGAATCACTCGCCAGAACCTCAGCTTCGAGATACGCTCTGTCTTTTCTGGTTCGGTAAAAGTCTATCACCAGATTGTGGCTGATGGTCATCAGCCAGGCAATGAATGGAGTCGCCGTTTTCCTGTATCTGTCAATTGCCTGCCAGGCCTTGATAAAGACCTGCTGGGTCAAGTCCTGGGCGTCTGCTTCATTGCCTACCCGGTAATAGATATGTCCGTATACCCTATCGACATGCATATCATACAGCTTTCCGAAAGCGTTGGCGTCACGACCGACAGCTCTCTCGACCAGTACAGCCTCATCTGAGGTTTGTCCTTCAGAACGGTCTCGGTACACCGGTTTGCCCCTTATAACGAATGAGTTGCTGAAATGTTACAGAATATATGCCAGGCTATGCGAGTTCATTTATGTGCTCGACTATGCTTCTGCTCTGACTCCGGATTGAGATTCGTCCTGACTGTCAAAGGGACATAAGCTCTGTGCTGCGTCTCAAACCATTACTTTCTGTTGACCGCTGAGTTTACTGCCTCTTCAATATCTATGGCGGTCAGCCCACATCTTTGAAGTAGCTCCTCAGGTTTGCCTGAAGAAGCATACCTGTCGCCAAGGTTGACGAATTCCATGGGCACGGGATTCTCTTTGGCTACGATTTGAGCAACTCGGCTGCCCAGGCCACCCTGGGCCAGATGCTCCTCAGCGACGACGAGCGCACCCGTCTCTGAAGCAGCTCTGACCACGGCTGCCTCATCCAGAGGTTTGAGGGTGTGCATGTTGACTACCCGGCAATCTACATCTTGTCTTGCCAGGACGTCTGCCGCCTCCAGAGCCTTGGCGACCATGATGCCGGTAGCTATAATGGTTACGTCCTTGCCTTGTCTCATGGTCACTGCTGTGCCCAACGCAAAATGATAGCCCTCGGGGTAAACAAGCGGCGTTTTTGGGCGGCTTAGTCTGATGTAGAAAGGGCCGTAGGCACCTGCCGCCGTTCTAATTGCTTCAGCGGCCTCTATGGCATCGGCGGGAACGACAACGGTGAAGCCGGGGAGGGCACAATACAAAGCTAAGTCCTCAACAGCGTGATGGGAACTACCATCCTCACCAACGGTAATTCCTCCGTGGGTAGCGACGATTTTGACATTCAGCGCGGGCTGCGACAAGTACAGCCTTAGCTGGTCAAAGCAGCGGCATGAAGCAAAAATGGCGAAGGTGCTGGCAAAGGGGATTTTGCCCGAGGCAGCTAGTCCAGCAGCTATGCCGACCATATTCTGTTCTTGCAGACCACAATTGAAAAAACGGTCAGGGAACTCCTGTGCAAACAAATCGGTCATTGTTGAGGGCGACAGGTCGGCATCCAGAACAACAATGTCTTTGTTCAGTCTGCCCAGCTCTAACAGAGTTTTGCCGTAAGCTTCCCGAGTAGATGCTTCAGCCATGCTTACTCTAACTCCTGTAGTGCTCTTTCGGCTTCTTCCCGGGTAGGTGCCTTCCCGTGAAAGGTCACATTGTTTTCCATGAAGCTAACCCCTTTGCCTTTGATAGTGCGGGCGACGATGACAGTGGGCCTGCCTTTTGTCTTTTCGGCCTCCTGGCAAGCGGACAGGATCTGGTCAAAGTCGTGTCCATCGATATCGATGGTGTGCCAGCCGAAGGCTTGCCATTTCTGGATGAAGGGCTCAAGGTTCATAATATCTCTAGTCCATCCGCTGAGTTGCATACCATTGCAGTCAACGATAGCCGTTATGTTATCAAGTTTGAAGTGGGCCGCTGAAAGCGCCGCCTCCCAGGTTTGCCCCTCTTCACATTCGCCATCGCTGAGAAGAACATAGGTCCGGTAAGCTTTAGAATCTAACATTGCTGCCAGGGCGACGCCAATGGCAAAGGACAAACCCATGCCTAGAGAACCCGATGACATTTCTACCCCGGGAGTGAGGTGCGCATCGGCGTGTCCCTGCAGGCGGCTATCCAGCTTCCTCAAGGTTCCCAGTTCCGCCACGGGAAAGTAGCCGGTTTCCGCCAGGGCAGCGTATAAGATTGGGGCAGCATGTCCTTTACTTAGTATAAATCGGTCACGGCCTTCCCAGTGAGGATTCTCAGGAATGTGGCGCAAGACCCTGAAATACAGCGCAGCGACGATGTCAGTAGCTGATAGAGAGCCACCAGGATGCCCGCTACCTGCCGTGGCTATCATGGTGATTACGTGACGGCGCAGCCTCCGAGCCGTTTCCCTCAGTTGTGTTGCGGATAGATTGAATCTATTAGTTACAGAGGCGCTTTCGGGCGATGCTTCACTATGATTTGGCATTCGTTTAGGCTAACAAATTGTAACTCAGAACAGCCTGCAATGTCTACGGGGCGAAGCTATGCCAGGACCAGAAGGGGTCATGTTATCTCGAGGGCAGGAGAAGCTGCTCTAATTGAGTTAAGTCGCTAAGGGACTGCTGATGATTATTCCCCGACCTGTCGAGATGAAAAGCATGAATGCCAGCTTGTCGGGAGTTGAGGAAATCAAATTGCCAGCTATCACCCACATGTATGACCTGGCTTGGCTTGACACCCATCTCTTCACATATGCTGAGGTAGAAATCAGGGTTCTTCAGTCGTCCGTAATGTGAGACGGAGGAAAAAATTCGAACAAAATAGGGCTCGATGTCCTGTAACAACAAATGCAGCAGTTCCCACGGCGTGCCTGAGGCAACAATCAACCTGTATTTGTTACCTAAGGAAGAAAGGACCCGGGTTACCTCAGGATAGTAGGCTATCTTGCCCAAGCAGCTTTGTATTACTGGCTCGGAAGAACCCATGTCAAGGCAATTAAACCAGTATTTGATGTCATACCACTCAAGCCTCTGGTCGCCGATTTTGTCATACTCCTCAAAAACAAACCTCTTGGCTTCAGTAAGGTCAAATCCTCTCTTCTGCGCATAAAGCGCAGGGATGGCTTCATGCCATATAGCCTGGCTGAAATCGGGCTTTACTACTGTTCCCTCAGCATCAAATGAGATTACCTCAATTTCCTGCATTTCGAATAGTAATAGTATCATGGTGAGGATGCGAATGTCCATTTGCCTATTCGCTTCTAGCGGGCTATAATGGCCAGAATGTTGAATCACCCAGTTACGGAGAAACTAAGCCACACGTTTGAGTTAGGTCCGATAAGACCGCCCAGCGAGGCTTATTCCCTCTTGATAAGGGCCACTCGGAATTGTCCCTGGAACAGGTGCCAGTTCTGCCCCGTATACAAAGGCAGCAAGTTCGAGCTGAGGCCAGTGGAAGAAATCATCAGGGACATTGAGGCTGCCAAAGCCATCAGTGAGGGTATTAAGGAAATAGCCTGGAAGATGGGCCGCGGCAACAGTGTGGAAGAGGTAGCGGCGGCATTGTCCGGTCAACTTCAATACGGGCAATGTGTGTGCCATGTTGCCCAGTGGCTTGCGGCAGGCGGCACATCAGCCTTCCTTCAGGACTCCAATACGATTATCATGCGCACCCCCGAGCTAACTGAGGTGATTGCTTTCCTGAGGAAAACGTTTCCCAGCCTGACCAGGGTGACTACATATGGTCGCTCCCATACAGCAGCCAGAAAGTCGTTGGCAGAATTGAAGGAACTCAAGGATGCCGGGCTGGATAGAGTTCACATCGGACTGGAGACGGGCTATGACCCTTTGCTGGCCTATATGGAAAAAGGCTGCACTGCTAAGAACCACATAGAGGGTGGGAAGAAGGTGAGAGAAGCAGGCCTTTCTCTATGTGAATACGTCATGCCCGGTCTTGGGGGCAAGAAAATGTCTCAGGAACATGCCCTGGAGACAGCCAGGGTGCTGAACGAGATTGACCCTGCTTATATCAGGCTGCGCAGTCTCCACGTCACTCCAGGTATGCCGTTATGGACCAGGATTCAAGACGGAGATTTCGAGCTGCAAACGGATGACGAGGTGGTAAATGAGATCGCTGTTTTCATCGAAAACCTGGAAGTTACGAGCTATCTGAAGAGCGACCACATACTGAATCTATTGATGGAGATCGAAGGTAAGATGCCTGAGGACAAAGAGAAGTGCCTGAGTATCATAAATCAGTATTTGACTTTGCCGGATGAGGAAAGGCTCAATTTCAAGTTTGGCAAACGGACTGGTTACTACAGCAGCCTGGCCGACCTCGGCGATAGCTACAAACACGATACGATAGAGCAGGCAATAAAGCGCCTGAGAGCAAACGATGAGGATGTCGAGGAAGCACTATTCAGGCTGAAGAATAGCTTTCTTTAAGGAATATATCATCTATTCTCTGATGCGCTCAGCAGTGTTTCTCGTGTTCTGTTCCACATCCATAAGCAGGTAAAAGAGTTCCCTGGTCGCAAGCAGGAATAGCCAGACCAGGAAGGAGCCGATCAGTCCCACTATAGCTGCCGCGGCGGCCATCAGAATGCTTATAAATCCGTTCCCATCCATGCCAATAGTGATAGCCATCCCAATTGAAGCGATAACGCCAAGTACCAGCGCTATCCACCCCACAACTCTGAGAACACCGGCCGCAAAACGCAGAAAAGGATATCTTTGCATCTTGCCTCCTTTCTATCCTGAAGATCCTTCCAGCAGGATTTTGTACTGGCCTGATTCTTCAGGCACAATTATGTTACAACTGGTTTGAATCTGCGCAATACAGAGGGGATACATTACCAGTAGAGCCGCGAGATTAACACCTGGTACGAGACCTACAATTATCGTTGCCAGCATCAAGCGTTTCGATACTGTCGGTGGCAATCCTCTGAGTCTCATCTGAAGATTCACTCGGTCTACCAAGCGAAGCCAGAATCTGAATACCCAGTACAGGTTGAAGAAGGGAATGAAACTGAATCCGATGGCTCTTCTGGCCTTGAAGTCGTCATGCTTGATCATAGGTAGCTTGGAGTGCATCAAGCCGAAATAAATCAGGGTAAATATGCCCATCGTAAGAAGGTGGAGCATGATTACACCATCAGTTGAGAACGTGTATGCAAATTGGTGCTGCCTGAATTGGCTTCGCTGTTCCTCGGACAGACTGTTCAAATCAAAGGCAGGATCATAGATGTCTGGTGCTTTTCGTCTGGCCCGCTTCCCTGTCAACCGCGCGCCACACATAACACATATTCTGGCTAGTGGCCTTGTTGAAGCGCCGCAGGCAAAACAAGAGGCCCTGCTGACAGGCGTGGCCCCACAAGAAAAGCAACTCTGCGGACTACCTGCCAACTCCTTGCCGCAATTTCTACAGAACATCGGCTCCCTCTTGTTTCCCCTGAGTTACTCAGAAGCAACTATGTGATTGCTCCGCTAAAATCGGAGCACAAGTGCATAACAAACTGGATAACTCCTCCGATTCACATGACTTGGAGACTATTGGTCTTTACTCGAATTCCCCCTTCCCTAAGGAGACGAATATGATAGCGAGTATCCCGAGAATCGCCCAGGGACCAAAGAGTGCAAAAATAGACCCGGCAAGTGCCAGTCCCCAAACCCTTCTTTTCAAGGCATAGGCGCCACCCACTATGGCAATTATTCCAAATACAATTAACGGACCACCGATGGCAGCCAACCATCCAGCACCTATCAATGTACCTCCAATGCCGCCCACTATGGCAGCCGCCAGACCCCAGATCACCTCAATTACTCCCGCAATAATACAGAGTATGCCCGCAGTCGTCGGTTTCCAGGTTCGCTCCATTTCTTATCCCTCCTTTTTTGTCTGTTGATATAAACATATAGTTAGAAGCTCCCATTGTCAATACCTCAAGGCTCAATCATCGCTATGGCAACGGCTTAACCCACCACACCACCCATCGCCAGGCTATTAATAATACTCTCGTAACTTACCCAACGCGGCAACTACCTCAGCCACCACAATCCCCAGGCTAATCTCCAGGTTGGCTTGACTTCGTTGTCCATCTCTTGTTTCTCCTTTGTTCGCTTCCGCTAGTTTTCAATACATTCAGTCGGTTGACCAGCTTCTGCACGATTCGATGCATTATAAGCATGGCTATTTCTCGATGTCAATACAGGGAAGCGAACTGTCTATCGAATCACTGCCGGGCTCATCGCGCAATGGGCGGCAATCAAGAATAGATTGGCCTGCTCTTCGACTCTCTTCAGGACAAACGAACCGCCGAACGGTGGGTCTATCGGAGAGCAACTTGGCTGGTATGACTATCAACAGGTCACTGAGGCGGGTTTGCACTATACGGATTTTCGGGCAGCTTATCGGCTAACTGAGGCCATGTCACCGAGTTTGACCGACTGAGCCACTTCCCCAAACTCTCGACTTTGCGGTCATGCCGCTTGGCTGCTGCGGCAAATCCGATGGCGAAGCAAACAAGCGCAATTCCAAAAAGCCCGGATGGATGGGATGCTATGCAGAGGGCACCGCCAACAACTACCCCCACGGTTGCAGAAACTGCTGCCAGAGCAACATACATATCTGCTCTGCGCTTCACTCTGTCAATTGTCTCTAGAAGCTTAAACTGTTGCCATTCTCTGTCTTCCCCAACGATACTCCGCCCGCATTCAGGACAGAACACGTCATCTTCATCTATCTTCTTTCCACAGTGCTGACAGTATGGCATCGCCGTATCTCACAGTCTATTTCCAGTAGGTGTTATTCTACGATAAAACTAACCAGAGTTCAACATGTACAGCCCGAGCAACATGGCTAACAGCACAATTACGTCCGGGCCGCAACATGCAGCCATTCCCCCGTTTGTCAAAGCTCCTTGACCATGTAAGCGCCCTCCAGGCCGTAACCGAGCGAGCGGTAATACTGCCTGGCACCGATGCCACTGAGCACGGATAGTCTATCAGTCCCAAATTCCTCCCCTGCGAGCCTCTCCGCCTGTCGCAGCAACCTTTCACCAAGACCGTGGTGCTGCGCCGCTTGCTCGCTCCTGCCGCCCAGGGGAACTTCAGGACCAAAAATATGTAGCTCCCTGACCACCGCCTTCTTGCCGTTTATGCTCAGTCTCAGCAAGCCGAACAGGGTTTCATTCTCATCCTCGTAGGAAAGGAAGACCTCTTTCCCCTCGCAGGTTTCATAATCCAGTCTGCTCAGCCGGGGCTCGCCGACTGCCCAGCCATCCCTCAGACGATGTCCGTATTCCCGACACCGAATGCAGCTACAGTGAACGCCTGCTTGCCCCATCTTCTCTTTAATGGTCCCTCGGAGTGCCAGGTCTTTGCTGCCGGCAATGATAAATTTGCCGGGAATATCCCGCATCAACCTCGAAATCCTTACATACTTGGGAATCAGCGCTTTGATGGCGATAAGCAGATCAATCATCTTCTCAGCAGCATAAGGTTGGTAGCGATTCTCCCGGTACCAGTCCTCCAGCTCACTGCCCTCAACTACCAGCGTCGGGTAAAGCTTGAGCCCGTCGGGTCGAAAACGCCTGTCGTCGAACAAGTGCCGCGATAGCTCCAGGTCATGCTCCGCTGTTGACCCCGGTAGCCCGGGCATCCAGTGATAGTGAACCTTGAAACCGTAGTCCCGTAATCGCCCGGTGGCGGACACGACTTCAGCGACGCCATGGCCTCTCTTTGTCAGGCGCTGAATCTCATCATCCAGGGTCTGTACCCCGAGCTCTACCCTGGTGGTGCCGAAATCGAGCATCCTCCTTATCTCCTCCTCCCCGCAGAAGTCAGGCCTGGTCTCGATGCACAGCCCCACACAGCGATGTTCAGCATCTTCATTCAGCTGCTTGGCCTCCTCTAAACTGCTGGATGGAATGCCGTTCAGGGCATCATAGCAATCCTTGACAAACTGGTACTGGTAGTCATGGGAATAGGACAGAAAGGTGCCTCCCATGACGATAAGCTCCACCTTATCCCGGGCATGTCCCATTTCAGCCAGCGTTCTGAGTCTGATTTCCACCTGCTTCTTGGCGTCAAAGCCGCAGCTCCGAGCCCGCAGCACCGCTGGAGACTCCAGCGTATAGCTCTTGGGTGCCTCCGGAGAGCTGGGGCAATAGATACATCTGCCCGGGCAGGGGAACGGCTTGGCCATAACCGCCACCGGGGTTACTCCAGAAATAGTTCGCGACGCCTTCTTCACGCTATCTCTATGTTACGCCGGGTCTTCATCTTCTGACCCTGCGCCTCCCTCCTGGAACTCAGCCAGTCTCGCCCATGAGTATTTCGTTCCGATATGCTAAAGTGTAGCAGAGCGAATCTATGACGACAAACAGAAAAGTCTTCGACCAAATAGCTGAAAGCTGGTACCGCGTACGGCATTGGCCTTTATTGAGAGAAGAGCTGGAAGAGGTGGCGGCGAGGTGGCAGAGCGGAAAGCTGCTGAATGTGGGCTGTGCTCACGGCCCGGACTTCTTGCCTTTCAGTCAGGGCTTCCAGCTCTGGGGGGTGGACTCCTCCCCTGCTATGCTCAAGCAGGCTGTGAGATACTCTGCCAAGCTAGAGTTTTATGTCAACTTGGTAATTGGCGATGCCCTGTTCTTGCCCTTCTCCGATAATGCCTTTGATTGGGCGATATCCGTGGCCACTTATCACCATATTCAAGGCAGTGAGGAAAGGGAGCAGGCATTCGTGGAATTAAGGCGAGTGTTGAAGCCCGGTGGCGAGGCTCTTTTGACCGTGTGGAACCACGGACAACCAAGGTTCTGGTTCAAGTCCAAAGAGCAGCAGGTGCCGTGGCGGCTAAGAGAGGGAACGGTTTACCGCTACTATCACCTTTTCTCTTATGGCGAACTGAGAAAGCTATTAATCACAGCAGGCTGGGACATAATTAGCATGTCCCCGGAGAAGTCCTACAATTTGCCCCTAAGGAGCTTCTCCCCCAACATCTGTGTTCTCGTGAGAAAACCCTGAATTCATCCTTGAATTCTGGCGTGTGATTTTGCATTGTGACCTTTGATGTTGTCTCGAGTTACACTATGGAGATGCCTGCTCACCGGATGGCTCTTGACCTAGCTTCACCGTCTCAGGCAGCCCCGATTCGATAATGCCGATGAAGACCTCCACCAGCTCCGGGTCAAACTGAGACCCGGCACATCGTCGGAGTTCTTTCAGCACCTTGTCACTGCACAAGGCGGGACGGTAAGGACGGGCAGCACTCATAGCCTCGAAGCTATCGGCAATGTTGAGGATGCGGGCTTCTATGGAAATCTCTTCGCCTTTCAGTCCTTCGGGATAGCCATCACCATCCCATCGCTCATGGTGGTACAAAATGCTACTTACACAGGGAACCAGCTCGGGTATGTTACTGACGATGTTTGCTCCCAGTCTGGGGTGAGACTTGATCAACTCCCAATCTTCTTTGCTGAGCTTCCCTTTCTTGTTGAGCACTTTGTCGGGAATGCCGATTTTGCCGATGTCGTGCAGCAAGGCAGCAGTGCTCACCCTGGATACCTGGTCAGGAGACAGTCCAATCGCCTCGGCTAAAGCTACGGCATAAGTGTTGACTTTCCTGGAATGACCGTAGGTGTAGGGGTCTCTGGCTTCCACTGTTGACACAAGGGCATAAACGGCACTCAAACCATTACGCCTGGCATAAACTCCAGCATTCTCCAGGGGCTCCGCTAGAATCTTGGATGACAGATAGACCCGGTTACCTCCGGTCCGCTTGGCAAAATAAAGAGCAGTGTCAGCCACGGTAACAAGCTCCCCTGATATCACCCCATCTGAAGGATAACCGGCCAGACCAATGCTACAAGTCACAGCACTTCCCTTCCTCTCCATCTCCTCAGCAATCTCCTCCCGAACGCGCTCAGCTACGACGCGGGCATCATCCGTAGAAGTGTGGGGTAGAATGACAATGAATTCGTCGCCGCCATAGCGAAAGGCCTGGTCAGCATTCCTGACCGAGCCCTTGATAATCCTCCCTATCTGATGCAGGAGAGCATCTCCGGAAGGATGCCCGTATATGTCGTTATAGGTCTTGAAATTATCGAGGTCAAGCAGGAAAATGGAAAATACATCGCCATAGCGGGCGTGTCGGCCAGTCTCTTCTTTGAGCCGCTCTTCGAAATGGCGCCGGTTGAACAGCCCGGTAAGCTCATCGATACGAGACCTCTGTTCCGCCCGCGCATAAAGCTGGGAATTCTCAACAGGGGTGGCAATCTGCCGGGCCACCTGCTCCAGGAGTTTGATTTGCCTGGCAGTGAAAGCACCCAAATGGCGACTGGCCACAATCAAACTGCCGATACTCTGGTCTTTGACAGTCAAGGGCAGGTAAACAATAGAGCGAATCCCTTGCTCCAGGTGCTGCTCCCCGGTCCAGAATCTCTGATATTGCGACAGGTCAGCTTCGTACATGCTCTTCCCCTCCCGGCACACCCACTCTGTCCCCGTACCTTCCAGCGGTATCCTCTCATTCGCTTGCCAGGGAGAACCTGCGGTGGTGGATAGAGCCAAAAAATACAGCTCGTTTCCATCAATCAAGGCAATGGTTATCCAGTCAAAATCCACCATCCTCTTGAGTTCCTGGACGAAACCTTCAAATATGGTCTCGATGCTCACACTGGAGGTCACGATTGTAGTCAAACGGTTAATAAAGGTCATTTCCTTGCCCTGTTCTTGCAACTGCTCATAGATGTATTCCTTTTCCATGCTCGCTGCCACTTGGGCGGCGATGGAATTCAGCAGGTCAAACTCCTCAACGGTGTAGGGTTTCCCGTCTCGCCTCTCACCTATTGCCAGAATACCCACGAGCTCCTCCACGTTTATCAAGGGCACGAATACCTTCACCCCCGCTAATCGAATCTCTTCTCTTTCCTCCTGCCACATAGCTCTGAATTCAGGATAGATGCTGATATTCCTGTCCGGCAGGATGGCTTTTTCGCGCTTCAACCAGGCCGTAATAGGGCTATCCGCCCTTATGTTCAATCCCCTAACGGGATTATCTTCTACGGGAGGATAGTAAAATCGGGTGGCAAAAGCCCCGTCTTCAGCTTGAGGCAGAAGCAAACAAGCCCTCCGACAATCGATAGATTGAGAAAGCAGGTTTATGAATTCCTCACCAAGCTGTTCTATGCTGGGAACACTGTGTATCTGGGTGACAAACTCAGTTAGCCGTCGCCGGTAATGGTGTCTGGCCCCGACAAAAGCCGTCTCCACCCTGTTTCGCCATGGATCATGCACCTTTTGAAGCAGGAATATGCTCACCGGAATTGCCAGGGTGAGGGCTAGTGCTAAACTGGCGAAGTGCGCCCTGAAACCAAAGAGCAGACGGGCCAGGAAAAAAACCAGTAAGATTATGGCAACGCCCAGGCCATACATACCAACATACGTCAGAGCGCGACGAAATATGACGCTCATATCCAGCAGATGATGGGTCACAACAGCGTACGTCAGGGTGCAGGCCATCAGTAAGTTGCCTACATGCGCGAGAGGATATGCAGTTGACCGGGGAAGAAGATCGACCAGAAGAAAAATCGCCAGGATGCAGATAGCAACAAATAGATAGGTAATCTGATTACGCTCTGCTGGATCAGTCGAAATCTTGTGCCTTCGCAGCAAACAAAACATATCTCTTGCGCCTACTGTGAAAAGAAAAAGCAGACCTACAGCAACGATCCAGATACCGTAGTTGATAGTGGGTTCAATCCTCTCCGGCATCAGGCCCAATGCTGCCAGCACAATGGTGCTTATTGGGAAAACATAAGCCAACGGTATCTTGACACGCTTAGATTGGTAGAAGGGTAAGAGAAAATAATGAAGCTGAACCAGCATCCAGAAAAGAATACAGAGGGCAACTCTGGCCGTAAGCAGTTTATATGGTATGAATAAATCACTGCGGAACAGGAACGTGCCAAAGCTCCACAACATGGTCGGGATAAGAAATAGCAAGAAAAGCCTTTGCTTTTGTTGCCATGGCCGATTGGACAGCAGAATGACGAATAAGGGAATATATGCGACGGTGGCGATTAAGGGAATTAAGGCATCGGCAGTCATCATATCACCTTCCTAGGATAAGGCTATTATTGATATAAATCTGCACGTTGTCAAGAAGGACTATGGTAACCCGCCAGAAGTACCGATTCGAACTCTGTAGTGCGACTCCTCAAAGTCACGCATGACAGGGCTGAAGGGTCCTGCTGAGTTCCTAGACACCCGAGTTGTGAGCTGCCAGCGAAGAACACTGGAACTACTGGAATTGATAAACGAAAGGGGCGAAGCCGTACCCCGGCCCTCATTGCCTGACCAGGCAGCCAGCTTCTCTCCACACTATGGTCGTGTCATCGAGGAGCCAACCGTTCGCTCCTAGTTGCAGGCGCAGCCGCCACCACAACCTTGGGAGTTTGCAGCGAAGCAAGTACTTCATCAGAGGGATTGGTATGGGGTGGGCGCACCTGACCTATATCGACACCATCAGCTCGCCGCTCGGAGGTATAATGGGAGAAGGCACCCTGGGGAAGCAAAGTAACCTCCACGGGTTTCGTTAATCTAAGCGCGCTTGGCATGTCGCCGAAAACCTTATAAACGTTATAGTGATACCTGCTACTCAATCTTTTCAGCTGATCATGTATTGCCGCTGCTATACTTTGCTCACTGGCAATGTAGTTATCCCGGAGTTCTACATAGATATGGAGTGCCACCCGGTCGCTGGCTGTTTCCTTGCGCGCTGTCCAATCTATGTACGGAATCCCAGTGTTTTCAATCGCTTCCCAGATTATCCTCTCCGTCAGTCGCCCAAAACCAGAAATATCAATGAGATCGTCGGCCCTGCCATGGAACGCCATCTGTGGAATATCAATACCTAGCTTTTCATTTCGGAGTGAAGTGATACTGATTGTATCGCCAATTCTATACCTGGTCAGTATGCCACCATGGAGATTTGTGATGACTATCTCGTAATTCTCGCCTGCCTTTACCTCATCCAGCAAGATGGTCTTAGGCTGGTAGGAACTGTCTAATCGCCACTTGAACCACTCCCACTCAGGGATGAACTCAAAGAAATTGAGGTCGGGAATAAAGGTCAGGTTTTCGTAGTCCCAGGTCTGGGTGGCATAAATACCACCATCAATCCCGGTATAGAGTTCCAGAGGACGCCTCCCCCACAATTCTTCTACCCTTTTCTCAAAGAAACCGCTATCGGTGCCACCTCCCAGGGCTACCTTAATCGACCACAGGTCTTTGGGCAACATGGGACGACGAGCCAGCTTGCTCTTGATTAATCCTCTTGTCAGACGAGCAAACGCCGTGGGGTGAGATAGCAGAAAACGAGTGTCTACACTTATTATCCCTTGCCTGAATGCCTCGCCCAGATAAGCTAGAATCGAGGTTAAGCCGCCAAGCGCATCAAGCCCACCGGACAAAGCCTCCTCAAAACCGGCTTTTAGCCTCTCATCATACGTCATATGGTTGTTTGTATTGCCAGGCAGGAGCTCGCACCCGAGTGCTTGCTGGGCCATATGTCCCACAATGCCCGATCCATAGTACCGAGACCCTGCAGGAGCTAAGGTTCTCAAATGCTGTTTCGCCAGGAAATCGCCTTGAGAATTGCAGGAGGCCAGCAACCCAACGCCACCGGCCACCCGCTCATATTCGCATAACAACCTCTCCGATATGGGCACCAGTTTAATGGTGTACTCACCAGCCCTTCCGGGAGTGTGCGCCCATATGACAGGCTTCATCGGTAATACATCCTCTCGCCTTTCCACAAGCTCCGGTAAGTAATCGGAATAAGTTGTCAAAGGTACCTGCTCCCGGAACTCTTCCACTGTCTCGGGCATGGCACCCCCCATCACCCTCCTCCCCATCTCACACCGTTTCAGTAGCTCAATCTGCTCCTCGAGCAATCTCGTCTGAATCGTCATAAACTGCTCCAGGCTGAGGTCGAGAAAGCCGCAGCACATCTGCCATAGCTCTTCTTTCCTCCCCTCTCGCATTAAATCGATCGGCCTTGTCATAACTGCACCTCCGTTCCTGCTTGTCATTGCCCGAAGGTGTAACTTGCCGCAACGACAATACAGAACGTGACTCTGTACGAGACAGTATGACAAGGCGGGGATAGCTTGGGAAGAGATTATGTTCTAGAAGATAGTTCTATTTGAAGCTGTGAAAGATGTGATCGACGAGGGAATGCAGATAAGAGGGGTCAGGAACTCTTGGTCTTTACAGAGCCACCCAGACTTTGCAGTTTCCGGGACAGTTCCTCGAATTCGTTGTCGGCCGGCTGCTTGCCTAGCTCCAACCCGTAGCTGATAAAGAATTCCAGGAAGTTGCGCAGTAGCTCTTTGGTTCCTTCCTGAAACTGGTGAAATTCTTCTCGGGTTACGCCGCCCGGCTTTTTGCTTTCTTCTTTCAACTGACTGTCAATCAGAAAGTTGATGAAGTCAGGCCGGCTCATATCGCCCCGATTGTCATCTATCCTCTTCACCAGTTCAGCATCGACTATTAGCATTCTTCTTTCAGACATGTGCCTCTCCTATCATAAAATGCTCCTTTACCCGGATATTAAACAGGGGTGACCTCGCTCCACCTCAAGGCACCCCGGTATAACTGCACAGCATTCCATTCGGGCCTCAAGCCCCATTGCCGTTCTGGAACTCGAGCACTTCCATTATGCCGTCTATATTTCTGAGCAGTTCTCCCCCCTTCTCCGTTACCCGGTAGCTGACCGAGGGATTTCCCACATGCACTTTGTTGATAAACCCGTGACTAATCAGAAAACCCAGATACTTCTGTATCTGGGCATAACTCATATTGGCGCTGTACATAATCTCCGTCTTGCCAGCGCCATTCTCCCCCACCCTCAGCATATCAGCTATTATCTCTATATTAGACCTGCGCCGGTTCATCTTGCCACCACGCTTTTCTATTACTTCTGACCTAGTACCATTATACTACTGCAACCGCACGATTTGTCAACCCCCCTGAAAATGCTTGACAGTGTGGGAAGGGTGATATAATATGAACATAAGACTGATTCCCGATGGAGCAGACCATGACTCCACAGTACAAACAGCTTAACCAGGAGGTGGCTATTGGATAAAATCAAGGTGATGGTAATCGATGAGCAGGAGTTTTTCCGAACGGGGGTGCGACAGGCGCTGTCTGCACAACCCGACATGGAGGTATTGGAATGCGACCCGACCCAGGATACATTCGAGGTAATTGAAGCCAGTCTCCCCGATGTTGTTCTGCTGGGCTCCGACCTGGCCAGTCTCAGCGGGATTGATCTGGGTAGAAAGATTGCACAACACTACCCGAATACCAAGGTAATAGTGCTGAGTCCCGACCCCGATGATACGGAGCTTTTTGAGGTTATTAAGACGGCAGCCGTAGCCTGCTTGAATAAGAAATCCAGCACTGATGAACTGGCCGGCACTATCAGGCGGGCCCGCGCCGGTGAATATCCCATAAATGAAAGCCTGATGACCAGACCCCTGGTCGCCAAGCATGTGTTGAACCAGTTTCGAGGTCTGAGGAGAACGATGGGAGGCATAGTCGCTCCCCTCACCAACAGAGAAACGCAGATTTTAACCTATATTGCCGAAGGCAACTCAAATAAAGAAATCGCCTATATTCTGGAAATCAGCGAGCAAACAATCAAGAACCACGTCAGCGCCATCCTTCGCAAGCTCAATGCCAACGACAGGGCCCACGCTGTTGCTCTGGCCCTGCGCAGTGGCTGGATTACGCCGGAAGAGAAACATGATTCCGGCCCGGAGCAAGGCTAGAAGCCCATCCATCTTCACAAATTCTCAGGGCACCCTCCGGCGCAGGTGAGCAGGAGGCAGGTCGTCTCACTTGCATCCTTCGACTACTCGGACTGCGCTTATTTCCGGGATACCAGCACGCAATTAACCGATCGGATCTTCCAGACCATGACTCCATTGCCAGTACGGACGGCCTATTGACAGCAAAGGTGGATGGCACTATATTGAGAGGTGTAATCGCCCGGCCTGTTGGGTGGCCGTGGTTTGTAATGTGAGCAGGAACAACAATCAGGAGATGAACGGTCGACCAGAAGAAATGCTCAAGGCAGGCAGGTATAAGTCGGCGCTTTGTGCCTGGACTCTCGCTTTTCACTGCCGCCTCTGTCATTGAGACGTGACATGACGACAGGTGACCCGGTGAAGAGCGACATTGTTGACAGCCTTGACATTAGGGGGGTGGAGAATTACACTTTGTATGATTCAACAGGAGTTGCCGCTATGGTACAGCAGACAAAAACCGGTCCAAACCTCAAGGCCCGCTTCAGGGAATACCTGGAGGCACGGGGATATGAGGTGACCGAAGAGACTGAGCTCGTCGGTAAGTCGGGCGTTACCCATATCTTTGATATGCTGGCTCGCCTGGACGATGGTTTTACCAACTACATGATGGCCGTCTGCGTTACCGGTGGCGGTCGCAAGGAAACAGAAGCGGAGACGATCTTCCACTTTGCCAACAAAGCTTACGATTGCGGCATAATTGATAGAGTTCTGGTTGCTGTCCCTGCATTGAGTCAACAGGCTAAGCAACTGGCGCGCAAGCAGCGCATAAAAGTCATTGATGGCGAGCTGGCTGAGAAGTTGTTGGCATCCAAGCCTGCGCAGGTGTCCGGGCCCCGTGAGCCGATCAGGTTCGAGACCAAGGACGAACTGGTCCAATCTCTGGCCAACCGGGGTTACGTGGTGGAGAAGAATCACAAAGTCAAAGGTAAGTCCGGGGTGGAATACACCTTTGATGTGGTGGCCTATACAAATACCGGTCAGGTTGCTCATGTTCTGGGCATAGATTTTCTCAGGGCCGACAATGAAGTGAGCCTGGAGCAGGTAACCTTATTCGATACTAAGGCCTACGATGCCGAAGTGGACGGCAAGGTCATCGTGGTATCGCCGAACATCAGCGTTGAGGCCAGGCAATTTGCCCAGCACCAGGGGATAAGGGTCTTTGAACCGGGTCAACAAGAACAGGTTTCTGCACCCGGGACTGGTGACAAGCCTGCCCGAGTTGACAGCAAGCTGGTTAAGGTAGACTCACAGAGTAAGCTACTGAGGCAGAGACCCCAGCCTGAAGCATTGCAGTTGATTCCTGAGGTGGTGGCCAGGAGGTACAATGCCATACCCCTGACCATATCCAATCGCACGCTGGAAGTGGCCATGGCAGACCCCAGCGACATATTTGCTCTGGAGGCTTTCGCCGCCCACAGCCGCATGAGGATTAAGCCCATTGCCGCCAGTGCCCAGGATGTCAGGGATGCCATTGACTTCAACTACAAGGCCTACGGCGAAATCGAGCAGCAGATTTCTCGCATTTCCGTCCCCGTCGAAGCAACCGACGAGAAGCTGGCCGTCAGTGCCATCACCGATGCCCCCCTGGTTCAGGCCCTCAACATGATAGTGGAGGAGGCGGTGAAGGCGCGCGCCTCCGATATTCATATTGAGCCTCAGGAAGACCGGGTCAGAGTACGCTACCGCATAGACGGCAGCTTGCAGGATATGATGTCCATACCCCTGAGTACCCACCGGGCGCTAATCTCACGCGTCAAGATCCTCGGTGGCATGAATATCGCCGACCACTTTCGTCCTCAAGATGGACAGTTCTCTGCCCATGCCAAAGGGCGAGAAATAGATGTCAGAGTGGCCACCGCGCCCACTGTCAACGGCGAGAGAGCAACCCTGCGGCTTCTCGATAAGACAATGGCTACCCTGGGCTTGGCCGAGCTGGGTCTGTTGCCGGACAGTCTGGCCAAGTTTGAAAGCATGCTCAAGATTCCCTATGGCATGATTCTGGTCAGCGGTCCTACCGGTGCCGGCAAGACTACTACCATGTATGCCGCAATCAATTCCCTTGATACCCTGAGCAGGAACATCATCACCATCGAGGACCCTGCCGAGTACCGGTTTAAGGATATCAACCAGATTCAGATTAACCCCCAGGCCGGCATCACCTTTGCCAGCGGCCTGCGGTCTATACTCCGTCTCGACCCGGACGTGATACTGGTGGGCGAGATACGGGATGCCGAGACGGCCAACATAGCCACCCAGGCCGCCTTAACCGGGCACCTCATGCTATCTTCCGTACACGCCAATGAGGTCGGCGGTGTTCTCTCCCGGCTCCTGGACCTGAAGGTGGAGCCCTTCTTGATAGCTTCCTCGGTCATCGGAGTCATCGCTCAAAGGATGGTCCGCCGCATTTGCCCCGACTGTAGCCGGCTGGTGGAAGCTCCCGTGGTGGAGCAGATGGCATATGAAAAAGAGATGGGAGAGCACCAGACCAGGTTCCTCTACGGTACCGGCTGCAAGGCCTGTGCTCATACCGGTTACCTGGGCCGGACGGGAATATTTGAGATTCTAACTGTCAACGATGCCATAGGAGCGATGGTCGTCAACCGTGACAGCAGCACCGCTATCCGGGCCCGGGCCATCGAAGACGGCATGATAACCATGATGAACGATGGCATGCGCAAGGTTAAGGAAGGCATTACTACTCCCTCTGAAATACTGCGCAGTGCTTATGCCCCCACCTAGCAGATGAGAAAGCCCAAATGACAAAGCTCAAATGTCAAATGATGAGGAAGGGTTATGACAATTGTAATTTGGATTTTGGCATTTGAAATTCTGAGTATTGGGCACTTGTCTAGGAGGGTATAAATGGATTTTGCTTATGTAGCTTATACTGAAGACAAAAGGTTGGTTAAGGGCAGGCTTTCGGCTAGCAATGAGGAAGCGGCAAACGAGCTGCTGAGCTATGGCGGCTACCGGGTGGTCAGCCTTAAGACGGTGGTTCCCTTCATCAACAAGGAGAAGCTCCTGGCCCGTTTTTCCACCATAAAGCCGGCGGAAATATGCATGTTCTCCCGCCAGCTGGCTCTGCTCCTCGAGTCCGGTACGGATATCGTCACTTCTCTGGACCTATTGCAGGACCAGATAGATAACCAGACGCTGAGAAACATAGTCGGTGAGGTAGCCTCGGACATTCGCGCCGGTAGTGCCCTGTCCGTGGCCATGAGCAAGCACCCCCGGGCCTTCTCCTCGATGTACCACCGGGCCATTGCCGCCGGTGAGCAGGGCGGCAACCTGGAGGTTGTGCTCAGACAGATGGCCACGCACATAGAAAAAGGGGTCATGACCGAGAAGCAGATAAAGGGCGCCCTGACCTATCCCTTCATCGTGGTTCTTGTCGCTGTTATTGTGGTGGTGGTACTGGTCACCTACGTTTTGCCGGCCTTTACCAGCATGTACGCTCAATTTGGGGTTGAGTTGCCTCTCATCACCAGAATTCTCATCGGCATTACTGATTGGTTCAGCCAGTATGGGTTCTTTGTTCTGCTGGGGATCGTGGCCATTGCGGTTGCCGGCTATTTTTATATCAGGAGCCCGGGCGGGAAATACTGGTGGGATTCCAGGGTACTCAGGTTGCCGGTGCTGGGGCGTATTGTGCTCCTCGGTGAGCTTAGCCGCTGCTGCCGGACTATGTCGCTATTGATAAAGATTGGCCTGCCGCTGCCGGAAGTCATGGCCATGACTATTAACAACAGTAATAATAAGTCTGTGGCCGAGAACCTGACCGGAGTGCAGCAGGAGTTGATCCGGGGCGAAGGCCTGTCCCGCCCCATGGGCAAGCGGTCCTTGTTCCTGCCCATGATGACGCAGATGGTGAGAGTCGGTGAGGAGACCGGCAGCCTGGACAACACGCTGGATACTGTGGCTGACAGCTTTGAGATGGAGGCTTCTGATAAGATTAGCTCGGCCATAGCGCTTATTCAGCCGACGATGATTATAATCATAGGTCTGCTGGTCGGATTTGTTGTCCTGGCCATGGTTTCGGCCATGTATTCTATCTACGCTGAATTCAACTAGGTTGCGGGGCGAGGATTACAAGGGAGGTAATGCCAAATTACAAAGCTCAAATGCCAAATAGAGTGCAAAAATCCCCCTCTTAAGGTAAGAGGGGGTTAGGGGGAGTTATGAGAATCATGGAAGTAACCCCCTTTATCCCTCTTACTTTAGGGGGAGATTCAGGAGGAGTGGTAGTGGTTTTGACATTTAGGCCTTTGGAATTCGTTTGACATTTGGATTTTGAAATTTGGAATTCAGTTTGAGAAATGCCGGAGGAAATGAGAAGAGTAACACTCAGTAAGAGGCTAAGGCGGGCCTTGCGGGGCGCCTCCGGGGGAATGACCCTCATTGAGGTGCTCATCGCGCTGGCCCTCTTCAGCATAATTGCCATCACCTTCCTCGGCGGCCTGACCACCGCCTCCCGGGCCGTCCTTCTCGGCGATATACGGACGACTGCCGAGAGCCTGGCCCGCGCCCAGATGGAGCATGTCAAGAACCAGCCGTATGTGCGTGCGGAGCAAAATGAGGTAGCCACCTATCCCAAAATTGGAACCATACCTCATGGTTACACCATTTGTAGTCTCAACCGCGGTGGTGAACTGGTTAACTGCGGTTATTCTCAGGATATCATCGCGATTCCCTGGGATAGTATGGATGATGGACAGGCTGACATCGACGTCGGCCTTCAAAAGGTGACGCTGATTATCAACCACAATGATAAGGTGATAATCACCTTGGAGGGCTACAAGAGGGGGCTGGTGACAGAGGAGTAAATAGAGATGTTAACACACAAGAGCCTGATACACAGCGGCCAGAGGGGTTTCACCCTGATTGAGATGCTGGCGGTAGTGGCGCTTATCGGTATTATCGCCGGCGGCATCGCCATGACGATTTCCCAGATTGTGACCATAAACAGGCGCGCCTCCAACCATATGATTGCCGTCCGCCAGGTGCAGCAGGCGGGCGATAGGCTCAGCAAAGATGTCCTGCAGGCTCAGCCCAATTCCATAGGTAGAATAGGTAGAGATGACAACAAGTTTATGGTTCTGGCGTGGTGGGAATTTGATTCTGAGGGTAATAGGCGCGACATTGATGTTGAATATGAATTGGTGTCTACGAACGACGGACTCTCGAAGCTTCGGCGTGAGTACTCAGTAGGCGGCGAAGTCCAAGCGGTGACCAATATTGCCCAGTATATCGTCGTTGACCAAACGGACTGGGAACCGACTGATGGCAAGCTCGTTATTACCATCACTGCAAGGGTCGGCGGCCTGCACGGAGCAACCGAGCAGCGAATCTATGAGGTCGAACCCAGGCCGACTCCACCACCCGACGGTGCGTAAGCTGAGATTTTCCCCTCTTTTAGCCATCCTGCCTGATTCATTGAGCAACTTACTGCCGGCAGCTCTTCTTCGGGATTTGTCCTTTGGACATATAGTGCGAGGCTTTAGCCTCGTGCCCTATTTGTAATTTGGATTTTGACATTTGGAATTTAGGTGTGGGGGGGCGGCGGGCTGATAGCTGATAGCTGACCGCTGATAGCTGTTCACCAATAAATGGTATAATATGAATGCCGACGGAGGTGAACTGGGTTAGATTTAAAGCCTGTAGAAGGTGAAAGCGAAGCGCCAAATGGACAAAATAAGGATCTTCTACGACAAACAAGGCAATACCCTGAACGTTTGGTTTGACGACCCCGAGAAAGAGTATATCTGTGAAGAAACAAGCGAAGAGGTCATATTGGTTAAAGATAAGACGGGAAGGGTCATCGGCTTTGAAAGGCTCAATTTCCTCACCCTCGAAGCTCAAGCTGGCTTGGAGCAACTCCCGGTAGAAGCAATCGTTACCTGAACTCCGGAGATTGCCATGTCCCGGTCAAGCACTCTCTCCCCTGGCGGGAGAGAGTTAGAGTGAGGGGGTATATTGAGGTCACCCTCACCTTAATCTCCGATTTCATCGCAGTCTCGACAGAGTCGGACCTCTCCCGTCAAGGGAGAGGAAATCGGGGCCTCGCAATGACGAAACGGGGATTGCATAGTGCTAAAGCATGGTGCTATGCTACCAGACAAATAATGGTGAAGGCATAGGGAGGAAGCTATGGAAACAGAAATAAGAGCAAAGGTTTCAAATGGAGTGATTAAACCTTTGGAAGAACTAAATTTGGAGGAGGGGAAGGAAATTATTGTTACCATCAAAGCCCCCCCCTCAGAGGATAGATTTGAGAAAGCAATGGGAGGCTGGAAAGCAACGATTGATTGTGAGCAACTAATCAAAGATATCTATGAGAGTCGCCGACTTTCTGCTCGAAGGCCAGAAGTTAAATTATGAAATATCTCATTGATACAGACTGGATAATTCATGCCCTACATGGCGAAAAGCGAGTAATGCGGAAACTCCTTGAATTAAAAGGAGACGGATTGGCAATAAGCATTATCTCAGTAGCCGAACTTTATGAAGGGGTTTATCGGTCCCCTGATTCTACCTCGGATGAGAAAGTTTTAGGTGATTTCATGAGTGGAGTTTCAGTTTTGGCAATCAGTGGTCAAATCTGCAAAACCTTTGGGAAAGAAAGGGCGAGGTTAAGAAAAGAAGGAAAACTAATCGGTGACTTCGACCTTTTAATTGCCTCTACTTGTGTTCATCACGAGCTTACTCTTCTGACCGATAATATCAGGGAGTTTGAGAGGGTGGAAAATCTAAAAATTCTAAAGTAGCCATGTTGACCAAAGCCTGTATGAGCCGGTAAAGCAGAGGGAAAAACAAAATCACTCAAGATAAGTACAGAACTCAGTGGATTTGATAATGGAAAATGGTGTATCGTTCTTGGATTTCGATATTTGGGCTTGTCCCGACTCTGTCGAGGTCCGATGACTCGCGACTCCGGTCGGAGACGCCGATGAAATCGGCAGGAGTTATGAATTCCCCCTCTTAAGGTAAGAGGGGCTAGGGGAGTTATGAAAGCAGTAGAAATAACCCCCTTGGTCCCACTTACTCTAAGGGGGAGCGCAAACAATGCCAAATTACAAAGCTCAAATGCCAAAGGAAGCTCAAAGTCCAAATGACAAGGAGAAGTAGTTTTGACATTGGGGCATTTGGGTTTTATTTGTAATTTGGATTTTGTCATTTGACATTTGGCTTGAGGGGTTTGTAACCCCCTTGGTCCCCCTTACTTTAAGGGGAAAAGTATGTCCCCTTTCACCACCACTGATTTAGTCTGGCTTGCCTGGCTACCTGCGGCAGAGGGCCACTATCCTGTTCAACTACATTTGTTTACCCGGGAGTCGAAAATAGCTATAATTAGCACGACGACTAATGAGGAGGTGGTCCTTCAATGATGAGAAACTATACTGCGAAATATACCAAAATCAGTGCCGGCTATATGGGGCAGCTTGTTGAGTGGCCCGGGGTAATTACCGAGGGGAAAACCATCGAGGAATGTAGAGAGATGCTCAGAGATGCTCTCCTCGAGATGATGCAGGCATACAGGCAGCAGGGCAAGGAAATCCCCCTTGGGGGAGACCTTTTGGAGCAGATACTTGTAGAGGCATAGCTTGTCTGTCAAACGCAGAGAACTGGTAATGAGTTATGCAAGCAGGCTGGACTCGCCCCGAAATTTTAGGCGCCGAAAGTGATGGAGTTTATCTCCACCTATCTTCGCGAAGGACGATAGTGCCGAAGCAGTCTCCAGTTCAAATCCGAAACCCGAAGTCCGAAACCCTGAACAATATCAAAGCCCGAAGTCCAAATGACCGAAACAGTTTAGAGCTTTGAATTTCGACATTTGGATTTGTTCAGGATTTAGAGATTAGGATTTAGGATTTTGCTTTCGCGATAGCTGATAGCTGATAGCTGACTGCTGCCCGCTGACCGCTAAATCTCCCAAAAGTACCACAAAGGGCGAGGGATTTTCGAATTTCCGGCGACTAGTACTATGACAAAGGTACTAGGCCAATGATACCCCCTTTGTCTTTGCGAGGAGCCCCGATACATCGGGGCGACGAAGCAGTGTCGGGGCGTGGCGATAGGGGTAAGTACTGTTTGACAAAGGGAGAGACCAGGCCTATACTAATATACAAAGGTACCGGTAGCCGGTACTATCGGGGGGTGAGACAATGAAAACTACGGTAAAGAGGGCAATAAGAGACGAAAAGGGCAAAATACTGATTCTCGTCCTCGTTTTGCTCGTCGTGGGCGGGCTTCTCCTGACTCCTCTGCTGGGGCTGATGAGCACCGGACTAACGGCCGGGCAGGTCTACGAGAACAAGACGCTGCAACTATATGCTGCCGATGCCGGGGTGGAGGACGCTATCTGGAAGATACAGCACCGCGACGAATCCGGCTTGCCGCCTATCTGCGGAGATGCACCATGGAATGAATCTTTTAAGTACGACATACCCGGCCTCATTAATCGGAGTAATGTGCACGTGTCCATAAGATATCTAAGTGGCGGCACTTACAGGATTATCTCCACTGCCGCCGATGGCGAGGGTCGTACCACAGTCGAATCGTACGTCAAGGCAACCTTGAGGGTTAAGGATGAAGGGGGCTGGTACGAAGTGCTGCCGGGGGGAACAACGTATGAGGGGGGCAATATCGAAGACGGCGCCAGAATTTATGTGGACGGGGACTTTACCATGTATGGTGATTATAATATCGAAGATCCAGGTACGGTTGTGTATGTAAAGGGAGACCTTAGCATGAATGGTACTATCGAACTCGGTGCGATGGTGTATGTTGAAGGAAATCTTCACTTAGGTGGTGGTATCGCCGAGGATGGTAGCAAAGTGTGCGTTGGAGGAAATGCCACGGTACCCAAAGTTGAAGATGGCGCTCAGTTGTATGTTGAAGAGAACCTTACGGTATATGTCAACGACCACCCTAATTCTGGGAAGATCGAAGGAGTGGATCCCGTCGAAGGAGAGAATACCGTAGTCTGTGTTGGTGGACAGCTCATTGTCGAGGACAAGATTGAAGATGATCCTGCTATCCATACAGATAATCCCATTATCCATGCGAACGGATTCGAACCTTTGCCTTTTGAGGACTGTCCGATCGAATGCTGGTGCTGTATAGAACTGGAATTTGAGTTAGTTGTGGAAATACTAAGCTACCAAATCTGAAGCTTTGCCTGATGCGGGCTTCTGGCATTTTTCGGAATAGGCGGACGGCGAACTCCCCACCTTCTCGATGCTGAACCGCAGCTGTGTGGTCCAGCGGAGACAATCGAGCCTACCAGGTTTTTTGATTTCGAAGCCCGCTATGCTCCGCCACTGCGGCATTCACAGACGGTGCTGGGGAGCCTCATCATCGCCTGCACGCATAGCTCCCCTTTGGTCTCCCTTACTTCAAAGCAATCAGCAATTAGCAGTCGGCAGACAGCGGTCAGCGTTCAGCAGGAAAGCCCCTTGCCCCCCGTTCTCCCAAGCATACAAGCCCTCAGCCCTCAGCTATCAGCTATTCCATTCCCGACCGCCAGAGATCGCCAGGTTCCGGTCAAGTCCTCTCTCCCCTGGCGGGAGAGAGTTAGAGTGAGGGGGTATATTGAGGTCACCCTCACCTTGCCTCACCCTGGCCCTCTCCAGCAAGTGGAGAGGGGATTCCCGTCGAGGGAGAGGAAATCCGGCCGCTGACCGCTAGTTCTTTCCCCCTCTTAGGATAAGAGGGGGTTAGGGGGAGTTACGAAGAATTATTGAAGTAACCCCCTAAATCCCCCTTACTAAAGGCAAACAGCAGTCAGCAGATGTAGTTCGAGGCTTTAGCCTCGTGCCCTATTTGTCATTTGGATTTTGTCATTTGGAATTTAGCTCACAGGATTCATAACCCCCTTAAGTCCCCCTTACTCTAAGGGGGAAAACAGATCGCTGATAGCTGACCGCTAATTCCTGACCGCTGATAGCTGACCGCTGATTATAGTACCAATCTCCCATTACTCACGGGTGATTGACCCTCCACACGAATCCCTTATACTGGTGTTATACAAGAGGGAGGTGATGTCATGAAAACCACCGTGAAGGAAATGCTAAAAAGTCAAACGGGGAAGGTGCTCGTCCTTGTGCTCGTTCTGCTTGTCGTGGGCGGCCTGGTATTAGCTCCCTTGCTGGGTCTGATGAGCACCGGGCTCGCATCGGGACAGGTCTACGAGAAAAAGGCGGCCGAGCTTTATGCCGCGGACGCCGGCGTTGAGGACGCCATCTGGAAGCTGATGAACCCCGACGTATCCGGACTGGGACACGGAGAGTGTGCAGATACCGCATGGAGCCACAATTACACGATATCCGAAGTCAATGGCAAAGGCGTTCAGGTCACGATAGATTACCTGGGCGAGGGAGTGTTCAGGATTACCTCTACCGCCAGCGCTGATGGCAGCAGTACCACAATACTGTCATATGTCGAGGCCACAGAGGAAACTGTTGAAGATGAAACAATAGAGGGCAGTCTCGACTATGAGTATCATACGGATGGGAACCTTCACGTGACCGGGAGTATCGAAGGGGAGGCCAAGGTGTATGTTGGAGGTAACCTGACAGTAGACAGGAATATTGAAGGTGATGACGTCGAGGTGTATGTCCAGGGAGACTTGATAATGTCTGGTTTCGGTAACATCGAGGATACGGCTATCGTCTGTGTCGGTGGGGACCTCTATATAGGACACTGTAGTGAGGACGGTGTCCAGGTTTACGTTGAGGGAAACCTTATAGGCGTGGGTTCCGGCAACGGTATTGAGAATGAAGCTAAGGTCTGTGTTGAGGGAGACACGACAGTGGACAAGATTGAGGGTGGCACTGTGTGTGTCGGCGGAGAGCTTACAGTAAATGATGATCAGGGCGGCTACATCTATAACAACGCGTACGCCGACCCCTTTGTTGAGTGCCCTATGTGCTGCTGGAACCAGGAGGGGGGATGTTACAGCGAGGGGATCTGTTGTGAGTGTCCGCTTATTTGGACAGGATCAGGTGAGGGCGGCTGGACCGACTGGGCGGTGACGATATACCTCATTAATCCGGAGTCTGATTAGGGTTTCCGGAGCCTCGGTTCGGGGCGGCACGATACGTGCCGCCCCGACACATTTCAATCGTGAAGGAAGGCCCGATTTACTGTGATTCGTTTACCCCCCTGGAATCCCCGTTGCATCAAAGCAATCAGCGTTCGGCACTCAGAGAAAGTAGCTATCAGCTATCAGCAATCAGCCGTCAGCAGGTAATCCCTGCATCCCCCTTACTACGAAGCAGTCAGCGGTCAGCAGTCAGCAATCAGCAGGTACCCCCTTAAATCCCCCTTACGTTAAGGGGGAAAGCAAGAGGGAGATCCTGAAATGCCAAATTACAAAGCTCAAATGTCAAGTGAAGCTCAAAGTCCAAATGACAAGGAGAAGTAGTTTTGACATTGGGGCATTTGGGTTTTATTTGTAATTTGGATTTTGTCATTTGGCATTCTATACTAACCTCCCATTACCGTTGGCCTATTGACAGGGTAGTCCGCCGTGCTATACTGATATCTCGTGCGAGTGGAGCGAATTAGCTAATGAGATTGAGCAGGAAAGTCTGGCTGATCGTAGGAATCGGCGTTATTGTTATCCTCATCGCCGTTCTGGCCTCGACCTACTTCAGGCAGGTGGAAGAACTGGGACAGCTGGAAGACAGGCTGGCGGTTGCTCAGACCCGCCTGCCCGGACTCATTGCCGACAAACAGGAACTGGAAAACGACCTGGCTCGGGCCAGGTCGGCCGTGGCCACGAACCGGGCAAGATACCCTGAGACAATCCACAGCATTGAATACGGCGAGCATATCTTTGACATTGCCCGCAAGTGTAACGTGACCCTGTCCGGTCTGAGCTTTCCCAGACCGACCAACTCACAAGTAGGGCCGGTTACCTATTCCGTTGTCACTCTCTCACTGCCCATCAGCGGGACACGGGATAACATATTTGAGTTCATCCAGACCATAAGGACCGACCCCAGATTTGCCAGCACCCGGGTGAACTCGGTGAGCATGGGCGGCGGAAGCGCCACCATCTCGGTGACCATTTACGCCTATAAAGGTGAATAAGTATGGCTAAGAAAGCTACGACTCTCTACATTACCGATACCGGCATCAATCTGCTGGTCATGAAGGGCAAGCAGGTGGATAAGTGGGCCAGCCTGCCTCTGGAACCGGGATTGGTCAGACAGGGGCTCATCGTCGATGAGGAGCAGGTGGCCGACAGGGTTAAGCAGCTGTTCAAGGAGACTGGAGTGCAGCCGAAGAAGGTTACCGCCGGCTTGAGCGGGTTCGATTCGCTGTACCGCATCATAACCCTGCCCGATTTGCCGGAAGCGGTACTCCCCGAGGCGGTAAGGCGTGAGGCACAGAGAACGATGCCCACACGTCTGGAAGAGGTCTACTTCTCCTACCAGAGCATTCCCGCTACCAAGGAAAGACGCTTCTTCCTGGCCACCTTCCCCCGTAATCTGACCGATGCTCTGGTTAGAACACTGCATCAGGCCGGTGTTAAGCCATATTTTATGGACCTGGCTCCCCTGGCAGTATGCCGCATCCCCAACCAGCCCCGGGCCATTGTGGTGAATGTCAGGTTAGAGCACTTTGATGTTATGGTTATATCAGACAGGATTCCCGAGGTAATCCGTACCCTGTCCCTGCCCGGGGAGGTTGAATCGCTGGAGGACAAACTGCCGTTTATCGCCGAGGAGTTCACCAGGACCGTCACCTTCTACAATTCCACCCACCTGGAAAGGCCGCTCGACTCATCTGTGCCCGTCCTTATCTGCGGCGACCTGGCAGAAGCACCGGAGACGTGGCCTGCGCTGGTCGGCGAAACGGGCTACTCCGTGTCACCTCTGCCGTCGCCTGTGGCAGCCCCCGAGGGCTTCAACCCCAACGAGTTCATGGTCAATATAGGCCTGGCGCTCAAGGAATTGCCGCTGGAAAAGGAAGCGACCGATTCCTCGTTGGTGAACTTCAATGCCCTGCCCGAAGCCTACATACCTCCCAGTTTTTCCATAGCCCGCGTCCTTATCCCCGTCGGTATCGTCATCGGCATCGGCCTGGTTGTCCTGGGCGGAGTTCTTGTCCTGCACAATCGCGCCAGGATAGAGGAATTGCGTCCCGCAGTGACAACTGCCGAAAGCCGTGTTACCCAACAGCAGAGGGATGTAACGGCGTTGAGAGCGGAGGTTACGTCGACAGAAGAAATCGGCGATACGCTCCATGACACGATTACCGCGCTTCAGCGGGACCGTGCTACGATGCATGAAGATTTGCAGGAGATTTACAGGCTGGCCGGAGAGAGGGTCACCTTGAGCAGCGTCGGTCATTCGGGCGGCTCGGTGTCGCTGAGCGGGTCGGGTCCCACTGTGGATGCAGCATATGCTTACGCCCGGGCGCTGAGAAATAGCGGCAGATTCTCCGTGGTCTGGATACCCTCCGTCAGCGAGGCCGGGTCATTCAGTATTTCATTAACGAAGTAAGATGATTTATGGAAAGGATAGTATGGATATCTTTGCGAGCCCCGACCTGTCGGGGCGAAGCAATCTGCGTGAGGAGCAGGGCTTCGAATTGACAGAGATAACACTATGTGTTTGACTTAATGAGATAAAGGGAGGCACAGAAATGGACGTTTTTGCATTACTTCGTCAAGGCAAGTCAAGGGACGCCTCCGACCTGCACATGGTGGTGGCCAGCCCGGCCATGTTCCGCATCAATGGCTCCCTGGAAACGGCAAATGGTATCACTCCACTCACTTCTGAGGAGGTGAACGAGGCCTTTCTCCAGATAACCACGCCCGAGGAGAGGGAACACTTTCATCGCCATCTGGAGCTCGATTTCGGTTATACCCTGGCCGGTGTCGGTCGGCTGCGCTGCAATGCCGCCCAGCAACAGGGGTCTATCAGCCTTGCTATCCGCCTGCTGCCGCCCAAAATCCCCACCATAGATGAGCTGGCGCTGCCCGCCATATGCAAGGAGCTGATAATGAGGCCGCGGGGACTGGTGATAGTAACGGGACCTACCGGCAGCGGTAAGACTACCACCATGGCCGCTATGATTCAGCACCTCAATTTCAACGAGACCCGTCATGTGGTCACCGTCGAGGACCCTATAGAATATGTTCACGCCAGCCGCAAATGTGCGGTGACCCAGCGGCAGCTGGGCAGCGATACCCTGTCCTTTGCCAATGCCCTCAAGCATATCTTGAGGCAGGACCCGGACGTGATTCTCCTGGGTGAGATGAGAGATCCGGACACCGCCGATGCCGTGCTTACGCTGGCGGAGACCGGGCACTTCATACTGACCACCGGTCATGCCCCCAGCGCTACTCAGGCCATGGAGAGGATAATCGATTTGTTCCCGCCCCATCAGCGCCACCTGGCTCAATCACGGCTGGCTTCTCTGCTGGTGGCTGTGCTGTGCCAGGCGCTGGTGCCCAGGGCCGACGGCTCGGGTAGAGTAGCTGCCGTGGAGATTATGCTCGGCAATCCGCCGGTCAAGGCCCTCATCCGCGAGGGCAAAATCTACCAGCTGCCCAATGTAATCCGTACCCACCGGGACATAGGAATGATTTCCATGGACGAAGCCCTGGTCAGCCTCTACCTCAGAGGAATCATCAGCGGTGAAACGCTGCTCGGTTTCTGCTGCGACCAGAAGGAAGTGGAAAAGCTCATCGGCAGGGTGACGGTATATTCGGGAAGATAGCAGAGCCTCCCACGCCCGCCCCACCCTACTGTCATTGCGAGTCCCGACTTGTCGGGACGCGGCAATCTCTTTGCTGTTGCCACCCCACCGAGATTGCTTCAGGGCTAACGCCCTTCGCAATGACAAAAGGGGGTTTCTTCCAATCTCCCCCTTAGAGCAAGGGCTCCCTCTTAATCTCCCCCCTTAATGTAAGGGGGACACAGGGGGTTATAAATGCCTCTCCAGTCGGGGGCTTGGGGGCGAAGCCCCCAGTGCTCCTGTCCGGGGGTCTGGGGGCGTAGCCCCCAGTGCTCTGCCCCCAATGCTCGTGAAATCGGGGGTCTGGGGGCGTAGCCCCCAGTGCTCTGCCCCCAATGCTTCTGTCGTTGCGAGTCCCGACTTGTCGGGACGCGGCAATCTCATAACTGGTCATACAGGTCACGCCATTCTGTGTTTGCACTATCAATCAACTGCATCTTCTTCTGCCTCGACCCAGCCTTTATCTGCTTCTCCCTCAAAATCGCACTCTCTATATCCTCACAGACCTCGTAGTATACAAGTTTGACGATGTTGTACTTCTTGGTGAACCCCTCAACGAGCTTCGCCTTATGCTCGTAGGCTCTCTTTAGTAAGTCGCCGGTGACCCCCACGTAAAGCACGGTGTTCCTGTTGTTTGTCATTATGTAGACGTAGTATTGCTTGTTCACTGCCAGTATTGTACCAGAGATTGCTTCGTCGCCCCGATCTATCGGGGCTCCTCGCAATGACAGGTCAGCGGTGTGTCATTGCGAGCCACCTCTTGTCATTGCGAGTCCCGATGCATCCCTCCTGTCATTGCGAGTCCCGACTTGTCGGGACGCGGCAATCCCTTTGCTGTTGCCACCCCACCGAGGTTGCTTCAGGGCTAACGCCCTTCGCAATGACAAAAGGGGGTTTCTTCCAATCTCCCCCTTAGAGCAAGGGCTCCCTCTTAATGTCCCCCTTAACGTAAGGGGGGATTCAGGGGGGTTATCTGCTGACTGCCGATTCCTGATCGCTGATAGCTGATCGCTGACCGCTGACCGCTGATAGCTTTTTACCGACCGCTAATCCCCCTCGTCTTTGCGAAGGGCGAAGCCCTGCGGCAATCCAGGTGGTAGTGGTGAGGCATATCCGATTGCTGACCGCTGATAGCTGATAGCTGACCGCTGACCCCTGATCCACTTGCTCCCCCTCTTAAGGTAAGAGGGGGTTAGGGGGAGTTATGAAGATTATTGAAGTAACCCCCTTGAATCCCCCTTACTCTAAGGGGGAAAACAGATCGCTGATAGCTCATAGCTGATTGCTGATTGCTGATTGCTGACTGCTGACCGCTGATAGCTATCTTCTCTGACCGCTGATTGCTGACCGCTATTTTCTCTGATTGACAGCAGTATACATTTCCTATACAATAGTATACGGTAGGGAGATGGTCAGTGCTGCGTATCGAAGCTCTGGAGATCGACGACCACATTCTCGATAAGATCGAGGCCAAGCACGGCCTTTCTCTCGAGGAGGCGGAGGAGGCCTGTCTCTCTGAGAGGCGACACGTCAGAAGAGGCAGGGAAGGCCTATACAAGCTGTTTAGCCAGACTATGGCAGGAAGGTATGTGCTGGTAGTCCTGGCCAACGTGGGCGGAGGCAACTGGAGGATAGTCACAGCCAGGGAGATGACTGACAGCGAGAGACGGCTCTACAACAAGGCGATGACAGGAGGATAATATGACTGATCTACGCAGAGCAGTAGAAGACATCGAAAAGGGCGATGCCTGGGATGAGGGTGATGAGGTGGTGCAGGTAGAGGTTAAGAGGCCTCTGGACAAGGTCATCCCGGTACGGCTGCCGGCGGACAAGTGGGAGCAGATCAGGGCCGAGGCCGGGGAACTCGGTATTGGACCCACCACCCTTGCCCGCATGTGGATCCTGGAGCGATTGCGCTCGCGTTCTCCCATAACTCTGAGTCCCGACTCAACCGGACGAAAAACCTAGCCAAATCTCCCCCTTACTCTAAGGGGGGAAAGAACAAGGGAGCCCTTACGTTAAGGGGGAAAGCAAGAGGGAGATCCTGAAATGCCAAATTACAAAGCTCAAATGTCAAGTGAAGCTCAAAGTCCAAATGACAAAGAGAAGTAGTTTCGACATTGGGGCATTTGGGTTTTATTTGTAATTTGGATTTTGGCATTTGGAATTCAGGTGTGGGGGGCGGCGGGCTGATTGCTGATTGCCGACAGCTATCTAACCAAAAAAAGCTCTGGCGGCGAAGTCACCTTCGCCGCCAGACTTGGGTTTCGGATGAGAGATTGACGATTACCTGTCAGCGGTATTATGCAGGATAATCGCCCTCCTCGGCTGCCCTCCAGTTACTGAAGTCGGCGTCCCAGATGATGGTGGGTCCCCAGGGATTGCCGGGGAGGTTAGCGGGGGGTGACCCATGATCGTAACACCAGCCATCGACTATGGCGCCGGTGTCATCGACCGCGTACACCGCCCTGAACGGCCCGTAGACATAACTAGCGGCGTCGGTAGAATTCCCGGCGGAGGCCTGGACCAATACCCAGCCCTCCTCACCGGCCCACAATATGTTGCCATCAGCATCCGGGGTCGTATTACCCGCGAAGATATTGTTAGTCTCGGCGTCCGCCATGGCGGATATGATGGCCGTCTGGGCCTGGTGCAGCTCGGTGTTGGCCGCCTGGAGGGTCCCCCGGCCGAAGAAGCCGGCGATATTGAGCGCCACTACGGCAGCGATAACGCCCAGGATGGCAATCACTACCAGCAGCTCAATGAGGGTGAAACCCTTCTCCCCTCTGTGCATGCACTTGAATATGGGATTCTTTACTTTCGACATTCTTTATCTCCTTTCTTTGATTTTTTGTGCTCTTCCGGGTCTATCTCGTGTACTCTATTTTCTCGTATGGCCTGCTATCACCTCCTTGTTCTGCTTTTTCTGGATTTAGCTTCAATAATCTTCAGTATAACACAGCGCATTTTAGCGTCAATCACCCATGGGTAATAGAACAATAGTACTGTTTGATAGTACACCCGGCGATAGAAAATTACAAATGCCAAAATCCAAATTACAAATAAAACCCAAATGCCCCAATGTCAAAACTACTTCTCTTTGTCATTTGGACTTTGAGCTTCACTTGACATTTGAGCTTTGTAATTTGGCATTTCAGGATCTCCCTCTTGCTCTCCCCCTTAGAGTAAGGCGTACCTTCAGATCTCCCCCTTAAAGTACGGGGGACACAAGGGGTTATGAATCCCGTAAGCCAATGTCAAATGACAAAATCCAAATTACAAATCAGCGATCAGCAGTCAGCAGTTGGCGGGCACCGGACTCTTGGGACAAACTCACGACATGCCCAGATAGATTCTGATTTTGAGGTTGGAATCCGCCGCCACATCATCCTCAACTTCAGGGCCGGGGTCTGCCCCCGCCTCTTCTTCCGTTTCCGGCTCCTCGTCTCCTGCCAGGGTATCCGGGGGCGCAGCCCCCAGTGCTCTGCCGCCAATGCCCCTGAAATCGGGGGTCTGGGGGCGTAGCCCCCAGTGCCCTGTCGCCAGTGCCCGTGAAATCGGGGGTCTGGGGGCGTAGCCCCCAGTGCCCTGCCCCCAATGCCCGTGAAATCGGGGGTCTGGGGGCGTAGCCCCCAGTGCCCTGCCCCCAATGCCCCTGAAATCGGGGGTCTGGGGGCGTAGCCCCCAGTGCCCTGCCCCCAATGCTCCTGCCCTTGCCCAAAACGAACCTTAGCGCCTGTAAATATCCCTGCGGTGACCGATGAGATGCACCATGAGCAAATGCTCTTCTCGGTGGGCAGTGTAAATAACTCGAAAGTTTCCCGCTCGGAGCCTATAGAACCCCTTGAATTCGCCTGCCAGTGTCCTGGGCGCAAGTTCGCTGAAATTCTGTGACAACCAATTCAGCTTATATATGATCCGCTGGGCAACGGGTTTATCCAGGCGCCGCAGGTCATCAGCAGCCCGGGGCATGAACACTATCCCGTATTCTGTCACCAATCCAGTCCGACTTCTCTGGCTACCTGATCCATGGGTATGCCCCTTTCACCAGCCTCCCTGGCAGCCAGAGAACTACGAAGCCTTTCCTTGACCTCCTCCCTTAGCTCAAGGCCCTCATCAGGATCACCAAGCACCTCCTCTAGCTTTTCCTCAATGGCCTCCTGAATCAAGGTTTTGAACTGCTCGACTGTAAGCTCTTTCACCTTCATGTTTCTATCTACCTCTTTGTGCTTATTCCGATTCAACCAGTAACCACGGCCGGTATGGCATCTCAACCATGGTATCAGATCACGGCTACCAGAGCAATCAGCGGGCGGCGGTCAGCAGTCAGCACTGAGCGGTCAGCGAATAGCTTTCAGCAGTCAGCAGTCAGCTATCAGCTATCAGCGGGGACTGAATTCGTTGCGCAGGCTCAGGACATGCCTAAATGAATTCGAAATCTCAAATTGGAACCCGGCCGGCGTTCGCCGCACACAGACTCCGCCGGCGCACCATTTTCGACTTCGGGGTCAGAAGCTGCCTCGGACGAGTCTGCTTCGTCCTCCGGTTCATCGTAACCGGCACTTACCGGGTGGTCTGTCATGGAAAGGTCCCACTGGTCAGGGAGAATAATCCGGCCTTTGCTCAGCGTAAACTCCACCGGGCAACCCCCCACTCCCGGGACAGGCGTCGCCCCGGCACTTTCCTGTCTGGCAATTATGGGCAAGGACCGGATTACCTCCTCGCTGTGCTCTTCATCGTCGCCAGAATTATCTCTTATCCTCATAGAACTCCTAGACCAGTACTTTTGTCATAGTATTAGTCGCTGCCAGAGCGAAAATCCCTCGCTCCCCTGGTACTTTTGGGGGATTTCCTCTGGGAAATGCCAAATTTCAAAACCCAAATGACAAATCAGCGATCAGCAGTCAGAGAAAATAGCTGTCAGCGCTCAGCAATCAGCTTTCAGCGATCTACAGCCGCTCCCAGATATCCTTATCGATATCTGCCTGTTTTAGAATCCTGGAAAGGAGTTCCTTGCCGACGTCGCTCCTGTGCGGATTAGGGAGGCGCAAACGCAGCGCGCCCCTGATCATGAATTGGTGTTTCCCTCCAGAATAGGGGCCTTGAAAGCCTAGGATTTGAAGATACCTGATTAGATCGATTCTCTTTATGGAGCCGAGGCGGGGCACTAGACCGCTTCCTCTACGACCAGTTCAATGCCATCAACAGCAGGCAACGCTACATGACGGGATATGCCAAGCATGATCCACTCCTCCAGAACCTCTTTTAGCTCACGCCGGCATGCCTCCAAATCCTCAGCATTGGCATAGACACCGTCAAAGCCAGGGATATATCCGTAGAAAGTGTTGTCATCACAAAGGATCTCATATTTCGCCTTCCCCATGGCTGCGTCGATGTATTCAGTTAGCATGACTGTCCTCCGTCTCCATTCTAGTACGAGCCGACAAGGTCTGTCAAAGGAGCGACATCTCCTAACACTGCTAATCTCCTCCTTCCAGGAAGCGCCCCTTCAGATCTTCCCCTTCACGTAAGTACCCTCCTGCATCTCCCCCTTAGTGTAAGGGCTCCCTTCTTCTTTCCCCCTTAACATAAGGGGGGATTCAAGGGGGGTTATGTGCTGACCGCTGACAGCCGACCGCTGACCGCTTTAACGTACGGGGGACACAGGGGGTTATTTTGGACGGGGATTCTAGTCTCCCCCTGTTCCTTCGGCTATCTGGTGACAGCTTTCTCCACATTGTACGTTAGTGAAGTAAGCTCATCACCGGACAGGTATTCGCTAGCATCCAGAATCTCGATGGCGATTACGTTTCCCTTGTCGTCATAGTCCAGCAGAACGCCTTGCCTTACCTCGTCGCTTTCGTAGTAAGGGGTCTCTTTTAGCCTCACATAGAGGGAATCCGTCTTTTCGTCATAGCTTATCCTCATGATTTCCTCCTATACTTCCAGTCACTGCGAGCGCCTGAAAGGTGCGCGGCGATGCCCATCCTGCCCAGTCCACCACGGGATTGCTTCGGCACTTCGTTAGCCTCGCAATGACAGCAAGGGTGCGTCATTGCGAGCGGAGCGCGGCAATCTGGGGCGGGGGTTGTTACCGCCCTGCTTCTTTCAGTTGTCGCTCAGCATGTCCAGAAAACTCTATCTCAAGTCTTCCCAATCGATAGTTTCCCCTTTCTCATGCTCTTTCAGAGCTTTCTTATACGATGCGTTTTCTTCATCTGTGAGCGGAGAGGTATCACTTTCAACCAGCATCTTTGAAAATATGTTCATCAGGGTATCTTCAGGCAATCCTTTCAGCATCGCTATGATGCTGTCCTCGGATATCGAGACTGTCCTTGTCATTCTTCACATCCGTGTGAATACATATTATACCATTCCCACGAATCTCGATGCTTTGAGACATGCAGGAAAGAGCTTTAGGCGGTCAGGGGTCAGCAATCAGGGATTAGCCATCAGCCATCAGCAATCAGCATTCAGCTTTCAGCTATCAGCGGTCAGGAATCAGCGGTCAGCCCACCCCCCCCATACCAGGTATATATATGAAGCTGAAAGCTTAAAGCTGACTGCTTTCACGTAAGGGGGATTCAAGGGGGGTTATTTCGTTGATTCTCATAACTCCTGCCGATTCTATCGGCATCTCGGATTTCGTGCTTCGAGTTTCGGATTTGACCGGACACTGCTTAGCCCCGACCCTTACCTTCATCTTGCCTTAAACCGGTCCACGCGGCGAATCTGATGTACAGCCAGTTCCCAGAAGGTCGCCTGAACACTGCGTCCGGATATGGGACCCCGCCACTCTACATCACCGCCCTCCAGTTCGAAAATGCGCTCCCAGCTGGACACCACTTGCGAATGGAATGGCTCGGGATGGGGCCAGCGCCTACCAGCCCCTTCGCTCGCCAACTCCGCATGGAAGCCGTCAAATTCGTGTTCATTCAGAGAAAGAAGGCACCGGTTGAGGACACAATGCCAGGCCTCGAAGTCGGACAGGAGAACCATATCATCGGGGAGGTTGATTTCAATGCGGACGCCGGCTGCCCCCCTGGCCAGGTGTCCCCCAGCGCGCAGGTCTGGCCTGCATCGCTCTGTTCCCTCCCAGCGATACCATCCCCAGAGCGGAAAGCGGGCAGGGTGAGAGCGTAACCTGAGACGCATCTGTTCTGACATCCATCGGTAGGCGTGACGGAAGTATTTCGGAACGCGCCTACCATCAGCCCGGAGCACGCCATCGCGCTGGAGCCGTTCCCAGGCTGCCATGTCTTGAATAGTCCAGAGGATCATGCTCTGCCCCCGTCCACCCGTTTTGTCATCGCGAGTCCCGATGCACCCCTCCTGTCATTGCCAGTCCTCCCGATTGTATCGGGACAATCGGGACGTGGCGATCTCTTTGCTGTTGCGACCCCGCCGGGATTGCTTCGGCACTTCGTTAGCCTCGCAATGACAGGCTAGACTCGTACGGGCGGGGCTTGTCCCCGCCCTTCCCAACGTGAAATCCGCCGTTGACTCTAATGGCTCAATTTGGTGCCGAGGGAGGGACTCGAACCCACACTCCTTTGCAGGAAGCGGATTTTAAGTCCGCCGCGTCTACCATTCCGCCACCTCGGCGTGCCCTTTATTGTAAACCGCACCCAACGGCAAGTCAAAAGGAGTGAGCAATCAGCAATCAGCGGTCAGCGGTCAGCTATCAGCAGTCAGCTATCAGCCCGCCGCCCCCCCACACCTAAATTCCAAATGCCAAAATCCAAATTACAAATAAAACCCAAATGCCCCAATGTCAAAACTACTTCTCTTTGTCATTTGGACTTTGAGCTTCACTTGACATTTGAGCTTTGTAATTTGGCATTTCAGGATCTCCCTCTTGCTCTCCCCCTTAGTGTAAGGGGGGATTCAAGGGGGTTATAAATGCCTCTCCAATCGGGGGTCTGGGGGCGCAGCCCCCAGTGCTCCTGTCCGGGGGTCTGGGGGCGTAGCCCCCAGTGCTCTGCCCCCAATGCTCGTGAAATCGGGGGTCTGGGGGCGTAGCCCCCAGTGCTCTGCCCCCAATGCTTCTGTCGTTGCGAGTCCCGACAAGTCGGGACGCGGCAATCCCGTAAGCGAAATCCTAAATCCTGATCTCTATATCCTGAATGCCAAGTAGGAGCTATCAGCAGTCCGCTGTAGAGGTGGGGCTCGTACCCGCCCGCCATCTTCGTAGTTGCCTGATTTATCAGGCCATTATCGTTTTAGACTTGCCCCAGAAAATTCAACTGACCTGGAAGCTCCGTCCCAGGGGTTGCATAGCTGAGACTTCCTCGCGCTCAAGTTTTTTTCTAATCTCCTCGAAGCGCTTGACTGTCTCCTGCGAGTAAAGGCGCTCTCCACAACCAAGGCAGACCTCGGCTGTTACCTTCATTACTGCTACGTGGCTGCCACCACGCAGGAGTTTTTCAACCTCTCTCTCTACGAGTTCTCCCCCACAAGTAGGACATTTACCAAAAGGCCTCATCTCACATTCTCCTTTCCCGCCAGTTAAGCCATCGCTCAGGGTCGGGACGATATACTGTAATCAAGACAGCCCACCTAGTTTGTTCATTGTAAGCCCAAACAGTATGTATAGGCTCACCTTCGAATGTACATCCGTAAACCAGGCAACTGGGAAATGGTCTATCTTTTGCGTAGTGTTCAATAACCTCCCCTTGAATCACTGAAAATAATATTTCATCATAATTCAGCCTGTCATCTTGAGCTTCCTCATCGGCATGGTCAGTAATACGAATTCGCCCAGCTTGAATAGCTGCAACCAGGTCTGATATTTCCACTTACAAATAATGATACATCACTTTCCGTCATTAAATCCACCGTTCTGATTTACGCCCGAATGGTCATTTCCGCTGGCTTTGCTGAATTGTACAAACCCACCCGCTGAATTCCAAATGTCAAAATCCAAATTACAAATTGCTGATTCTATGGGCATCTCCGACAGGAGTCGCGGGTCATCGGACCTCGACAGAGCCGAGACAAGCCCAAATGCCTCAATGCCAAACGTGAACGCCTTTGTCATTTGGGCTTTGGGCTTTATTTGACAGCCGAACGGCCTGATGAATCGGGGCAACCACAGAACAAAGAGGGCAAATTAAACGATGAGTCTCAGTCTCTCAAGATCTTCGTATGCCCACTTAGCCTGGTTTTCAATCATACTCTTCAAGACCTTTGGAGCGAAGGTGTCACCCGGACTGTGAAAGGAAACAGTCACCCTCCACTCATAGAGTAACAGCCACCAGGGGTTCGGAGGAAATTCTCACCTCCGCTTGTGGTTCCTCAGGGATTAGTTCGCCGCGCTCGATGAGGCCTTCGACTGTCATCTCAACCACCTCCCTTATATTCTTTAAGGCCTCCTCCCTGGTATATCCCCACGTAGCTCCGCCCTTCTCTTCAAGGACCGGGCAATAAGCAAACCAGCGACCTTCGTCAGGTTCAATCACCACTCTAAAAACATAAGTCTTCATCTTCTACCTTCCTTACTGGCCGTTCAATCCTATCCCATCTCAACACGAGTGAACTCCATTATAACCCCGGTACTTGAATCTGTCCACAAACTGTAGTCGTTCACCGCCTCAGTCACACATACCTTTGGTCATTGCGAGTCCTCCCGGTTGTATCGGGACAATCGGGACGGGGCAATCTCTTCGCAGTGAAGGCCCCACCGAGATTGCTTCGTCGCCCCGATCTATCGGGGCTCCTCGCAATGACAAAAGGGGGTTTCTTCCAATCCCCCCCTTAGAGTAAGGGGGATTCAAGGGGGTTACCTCAATAATGTTCATAACTCCCCTGGCCCCTCTTACCCCGATTTCATCGGGCCATGCCTTAAGAGGGGAACTATGTTGTAACTCCTGCCGATTTCATCGGCATCTCGGATTTCGTGCTTCGAGTTTCGGGTTTCCCCCTTAATGTAAGGGGGATTTGGGTGGCATGAGAAAGGATGACTTCGCACCGAGAATACAGAGGCGGCGGGCGGATTCGAACCGCCGTATAGGGGTTTTGCAGACCCCCGCCTTAACCTCTTGGCTACACCGCCCCACCTGCGGGGTTTACTGGAGCGGAAGACGGGATTCGAACCCGCGACCCCTTCCTTGGCAAGGAAGTATTCTACCGCTGAACTACTTCCGCTCGGGATTAATTGTACCGTCTTTTTCTACTTCCAGCAAATCTAACTTGGTGCCGAGGGGGAGATTTGAACTCCCACGGGCTTGCGCCCACCACCCCCTCAAGATGGCGTGTCTACCGGTTCCACCACCTCGGCCTGGCAGGGGTGGCAGGACTCGAACCCACGACCTGCGGTTTTGGAGACCGCTGCTCTAGCCAACTGAGCTACACCCCTGAACCTGCAT